>JBDHRX010000121.1:0-8740 GCA_039807785.1 Burkholderiaceae bacterium | reverse complement strand
TTCCAGCACCGCGGCCGCCGCCCGGCCGGCGCAGCCGCGGCGCAGCGCGTCGTGCTGCGCCGCGAACTCGGCCACGATCCCCCGGCGGAGCGCGTCGTCGTCGAGCTGGCGCAGCAGCGCCTCGCCCAGCGCGGGTGGCCGGACCGCCGATTGCAGGAACTCGGGCACGACGAAGCGTCCGGCCAGGATGTTGGGCAGGCCGACGTACGGGAGGTAGCCCATCCGGCGCATGATCCGGTAGCTGAATCCGCTCATCCGGTAGGCGATCACCATCGGCCGGCGAAACAGCGCGGTCTCGAGCGTGGCCGTGCCGCTGGCGACCAGCACCGCGTCGGCCGCCGCCAGGGCGTCGTGCGAGCGCCCCGAGACCAGCGTGAGCGCCAGGTTGGCGGGCAGGCGGGCCGCGGCGGCGATGGCCTTGAGGCGCTCGAACAGCGCCGGCGAGGCCGCCGGCAGGACGAAATGCAGGTCGCTGCGGCGCTCGTGCAGCCAGGCGGCCGTGCGCAGGAACGGCGCCGCCAGGTGCTCGACTTCGGAGGCCCGGCTGCCGGGCAGCAGCGCGACCACCGCCGCGGCGCCCGGCAGGCCGAGCGCCCGGCGCGCCGCCGCCGCGTCGACCTCGGCAGGGATCGCGTCGGCGAGCGGATGGCCGACGTAAGTGGCCGGGATGCCCGCCTCGCGATAGATCGCTTCCTCGAACGGAAATACCAGCAGCATGCGGTCGACGCTGCGCCGGATCTTGTCGAGGCGCTCGCGCCGCCATGCCCAGATCGAGGGGCTGATGAAATGCACGATGCGGATGCCGCGCGCGCGCAGCCGTGCCTCGAGGTCGAGATTGAAGTCGGGCGCGTCGACGCCGACGAAGGTTTGCGGGTGCCATCGCGTCATCCGGGCGGCGAGCGCCTCGCGCATGCGTCGCAGCCGCGGGTACTCGCGCAGGACCTCGAGGTAGCCGTTGACCGAGAGCGCGTCGACCGACCACCAGGCATCGAAGCCGTGCCGCGCCATCGCCGGCCCGCCGATCCCGGCCGCCTCGAGCCGTTCGACCCGGGCCGACAGGCCCTCGAGCAGCGCGGCGGCGAGCAGGTCCCCCGAAGCCTCGCCGGCGACCATGCCCAGCGACAGCGCGCCGATCGGGCCGCCGGGCGTGGTCATCAGCGCACGATGCCGCGCGTGACGCCGTCGAGGAAGTCGGCGAGCAGCGCGAGGTCGGCGCGCACGTCCGGCCCGGCCGCCGCCTCATCCACCAAGGGCCCGCCGGCCTCCGCCTCCGGAGCTGCATCCGGCGCCGCGACGGCCGGCTGGCCCGGATCGATCCAGGCGCGCAGCGTCTCGCGCGCCTGCTGCATCGTCGCCCCACTCCGGTACAGCGCCTTGTAGGCGCGCCGGATCGCGTTGATCCGCTGCGCGTCGAACCCGCGGCGACGCAGCCCCTCGGCGTTGATGCCGTGTGCGGAGGCAGTGTTGCCGGACACCATCACGTACGGCGGCACGTCGTGCAGCAGCACGGTGCCGACGCCGGTCATCGCGTGCGCGCCGACCTTGCAGAACTGGTGGATCTGCGTCGCCCCGCCGAGCACCACCCAGTCGCCGATCTCGACGTGGCCGGCCAGGTTGGTGCTGTTCGCGATGATCACGTGGTCGCCGACGATGCAGTCATGGGCGATGTGCACGTAGGCCATGATCCACGCGTCGCTGCCGATCCGGGTCAGGCCGCGATGCTGGACCGTGCCCCGGTTGATGGTGACGCATTCACGGATGGTGTTGCCGTCGCCGATCTCGAGCGCGGTCGGCTCGCCGCCGTACTTCTTGTCCTGAGGCGCGGCGCCGATCGAGGCGAACTGGAAGATCCGGTTGTCGCGGCCGATCGTGGTGCGGCCCTCGATCACCACGTGCGGACCGACCCGGGTGCCCGCGCCGATGCGCACCTGCGGGCCGATCACCGCGTAGGCACCGATCTCGACGCCGGCCTCGAGGCTGGCCTGCGGGTCGACGAGCGCGGTCGGGTGGATCAGGGTCCCGGAGGCCGGGCCCGGGGCATCCGCGGTCGGGCGGGCGGACATGTCGCGCCGGGCGCTCAGGCCGGGCCGGCCGCGCCGCCGCCGTTGGCGGCACCGGACCCCGGTTCGATCTCGCGCAGCGTGCACATCAGCTCGGCTTCGGCCGCGACCTGTCCGTCGACGCTGGCCGTGCCCGCGTACTTCCAGATCGAGCGCGAGATCCGCACGATCTCGACCTCGAGCCGGAGCTGGTCGCCGGGCACGACCGGCCGCTTGAAGCGGGCGCTGTCGATCCCGACGAAATAGTAGACGGTGCTCGCGTCGGAGACGCGCCCCATCGTCTGGAACGAGAGGATCCCGGCAGCCTGGGCGAGCGCCTCGACCTGCAGCACGCCGGGCATCACCGGCAGGTACGGGAAATGGCCGGTGAAGAACGGCTCGTTGATCGAGACGTTCTTGAACGCGACGATGCGCTTGCCCTTCTCGAGCTCGACCACCCGGTCGACGAGCAGCATCGGATAGCGATGCGGCAGGTGTTCGAGAATTGCGCGGATGTCGAGCACGGTCATCGTTGTTCCCCGTCGGTTCGTTCGAGGCGGCGCAGGCGCGCCCGCCATTGCGGGAGCTGCCTGAGCAGCGCCGCCGACTTCTCCCAGTCGGCATTGTCCATCAACGGGAAGACGCCCGAATAGAACCCCGGTTGCCGGATCGAGCGGGTGACCAGGCTCATCGCCGAGATCGTCACGTCGTCGCAGATCTCGAGATGCCCGAGGATGCCGGCGCCGCCCCCGATGCGGCAGCGCCGGCCGATCACCGCGCTGCCCGCGATGCCGACACAGCCGGCGATCGCCGTGTGCTCGCCGATGCGCACGTTGTGCGCCACCTGGATCAGGTTGTCCAGCTTGCAGCCGTCGCCGATCACCGTGTCCTCGAGGGCGCCGCGGTCGATCGCGCAGTTCGCGCCGATCTCGACCGAATCGCCGATCACGACGCCGCCGAGCTGGGGGATCTTCTCCCAGCCGTCGGGGCTGCTGGCGAAGCCGAAACCGTCGGCCCCGACGACGGTGCCGGCAAACAGGGTGCAGCCGGCTCCGACGACGCAGTCGTGCTCGACCACGACGCGAGGATGCAGGCGGGTGCGCGGGCCGATCGTGCTGCCGGCGCCGACCGAGGCGCCGGCCTCGATCACCGCGCCGTCGCCGATCACCGCGCCGTCGCCGATCGTCACGAAGGGGCCGACGCTGAGGTCGCGCCCGAGGATCGCGCCGGCGCCCACCACGGCCGACGGATGGATCCCGGGCGCGGGCGCACGGGCCAGCAATACCGCCATGTCGCGCGCGATCGCGCCGAACGCGCGGTGGGCGTCCTCGACCTCGATCCAGGCGCAGCCCGGCGGCAGCCCGGCGGCCAGCGCGGCCGGGGCGAGCACGGCGCCCGCGCGCGTGGCGCGCGCCTGCGCCGCATGGCGCGGCGCGGCCAGGAAGCTGAGGTCTTCGGGGCCGGCGCCGGCCAGGCTGGCCAGCGCGTGGATCCGGCAGGCGGGGTCACCGCGCCGCAGCGGCGCATCGAGCCGGCGCGCCAGATCGGCGATCGTCACTCCTGCGTCGAGGCGGCGCATCGCGGACGCCCGGTCAGGACATCGCCACCGTCGGCGATCGCAGGCGCACCGCGTTACGGCTTGCCGTTGCCGAGCGCGCGCAGCACCTTGTCGGTGATGTCGATGCGCGGGCCGAAGAACACCGCTTCCTGCACGATCAGGTCGTACTTCTCCTGCTCGGCGATCTGCTTGATCACGCGGTTGGTCTTGTCGATGACCTGGGAGAGCTCCTCGTTGCGCCGCTGGTTCAGGTCCTCGCGGAACTCCCGCTGCTTGCGCTGGTACTCCTTCTCGGCCTCGGCGAACTCGCGCTGGCGCCGCTGGCGCTCGGATTCGCTGGTCACGGCCGCGTCGCGGTCCAGCCGCTCGCCGAGCGACCTCAGGCGCGCTGCCATGTCCTGCAGCTCCTTGTCGCGCCGGCTGAACTCCTGCTCGAGCTTCTGCTGCGCCGCCTTGGCCGGCGGGGCGTCGCGCAGGATCCGCTCGGTATTGACGAAGCCGATCTTGAGCGCCTCCTGCGCGCCCGCCGTCGCGCAGGCTGCAGCCAGGCAGGCCGCTGCGAGAGTCCTGACAAACTTCATCCAAACCTTCCCGCTGGTCGCATCGATTCGAGGCGTGGATTGTCGCACAGTTGCAACGGTGAGCAAGCGGCCCGGCGCGCCCGCTAGAAACCCGTGCCGATCTGGAACTGGAAGCGCTGGGTCCGGTCGCCCGGCTGTTTGCGCAGCGGGAACGCGATGCTCAGCTTCAGCGGGCCGATCGGCGAGAGCCAGGTCAGGCCGAAGCCGGTCGCGTAGCGCAATTCGCTGGCGCTGAACGATTCGTCCTCGCCGAGCACCGTCCCGGCGTCCAGGAAGACGAACGAGCGGATCGTGCGGTCGCTGCCGGTGCCCGGGAGCGGGAACAGCAGCTCCGCGCTGCCGACGACCTTGGTCTGCCCGCCCAGCGGGATGGTCTGGTTGACGCCGCCGATGAGCTCGACGTCGCGCGGCCCGATCGAGCTCGGATAGTAGCCGCGCACCGAGCCGATGCCGCCGACGTAGAAGTTCTTGAACAGCGGGTACGCCTTGCCGCCGAAACCGCGCCCGATGCCGAGGTCGCCGTTCAGCGCGAAGGTGAAGTCGCGCGTGATCGGGTAGTACCACTGGTGGTTGTAGGTCGCGCGCCAGTAGCGCAGCTCGGCCGCCGGCAGCGTGACCTCCAGGTTCGCCGTCTGCAACCGCCCGCGCGTCGGGACGATCGCGCTGTCGCGGCTGTCGCGGGTCCAGCCGAGCGTCCCGAGCAGGGCGGTGGTCGAGTTGCCGAAGTCGTTGACGAAGTCGGCGTAGCGTTTCGGCGGCGAGGCCCCGAGCTTGACGTCGTTGCGCTCGAAGACCATCCCGAGGCTGACCCGGTCGTACTCGGTGTAGGGCAGGCCGAAGCGCAACCCGATGCCGGTCGAGCGCGTCCGGTAGTCGCCCAGGTCGAGCTCGGCGGCGTTGAACATCCGCGTGTACAGGTCGAAACTGCGGCTCACGCCGTCCGGCGTGAAGAACGGGTCGGTCTGCGAGACCACGATCGAGCGCGACAGGCGGCTCGTGTTCAGCTGCAGCGCCACCGACTTGCCGGTGCCCAGGAAGTTCGGCTGCGCGATCGAGCCGGACAGAATCAGCTTCTCGGTGCTCGAGACGCCGATCCCGAGCGAGATGTTGCCGGTCGGCCGTTCGGTGACGACCACGTTGAGGTCGACCTGGTCCGGCGCGTCGGGCACCGGCCGGTTGTCGATCTTGACGTCGGTGAAGTACCCGAGCCGCTCCAGCCGCTCGCGCGAGAGGCGGATCTTGTCGGCGTCGTACCAGGCGTCCTCGAACTGGCGCAGCTCGCGCCGGATAACTTCGTCGCGGGTGCGGATGTTCCCGGCGATGTCGATGCGCCGGACGTAGACGCGCCGGCCCGGGTCGACCAGGATGTCGAACGAGACCTCGCGCTTGTCGCGATCGATCTGCGGCACGGCGTTCACGTTGGAGAACGCGTAGCCGAGCGTGCCGAGCTTGTCGGAGATGCGCCGGGTGGTGTCGGTGAGCTTGCTGCCCGAGAACACGTCGCCGGGCTTGAGCTGGACCAGCGGCTCGAGCTCGGCCTGGCGGCCCAGCAGCTCGCCGCCGAAGCGGGTTTCCGAGACCCGGAACTGCTCGCCCTCGTTGATGTCGATGGTGATCTCGACGCCCTCCTTGTCGGGCGAGATCGAGACCTGCGTCGACTCGACGTTGAACTCGAGGTAGCCGCGGTCGAGGTAGAACGAGCGCAGCGTCTCGAGGTCGCCGGCGAGTTTCTCGCGCGCGTACTGGTCGGCCTTCGAGTACCAGGTGAACCAGGTGGGTGTGGACAGCCGCATCTCGTCGAGCAGGCGCTTGGCCGAGAACGCCTTGTTGCCGACGAAGCGGATCGACGTGATGCGCGCCGTGTCGCCCTCCTCGACCGCGATCGCGATGCCGACGCGGTTGCGCTCGAGCGGCGTGAGCGTCGAGGTGACGCGGGCCGCGTAGCGGCCGCGGGCCAGGTACTGGCGCTTGATCTCCTGCTCGGCGCGCTCGAGGATCGCGCGGTCGAAGATGCGCGACTCGGCCAGCCCCTGCTCGCGCAGCACCTTCTTGAGCGTGTCGGTGTCGAACTCCTTGGCCCCGGTGATGTCGACCGACGCGATCGCCGGACGCTCCTCGACATAGACCACGAGCACCTCGCCCTCGACCTCCAGGCGCACGTCGCGGAAGAAGCCGGTCGCGAACAGCGCCTTGACCGCCTCGCTCGCCTTCTCGTCGGTGATGCGCTCGCCCACGCGCACCGGCAGGTAGCTGAACACCGTGCCGGGGTCGGTGCGCTGCACGCCCTCGACGCGGATGTCGCGGACGACGAAGGGCTCGAAGGCGAGCGCGGACGGGCTTGCCGCCGCGCAGGCGACGGCGGTGGCGAGGGCGGCCAGGGCGAGACGCGCCGATCCCGGCTTGCGCCCCGGTCGGCGTCGGTCGGATGGCATGCGTCAGGAACCGATCAGGCGGGTGATGTCGTTGAACAGGGCCAACGCCATCATCATCATGATGATCGCCAGGCCGGCTTTTTGTGTGATCACCAGAAAGCGCTCGGACAAGGGTCGGCCGCGCGCCGCTTCGAGCGCGTAATATACCAAATGCCCCCCGTCGAGCACCGGGATCGGCAGCAGGTTGAGCACGCCCAGGCTGATGCTGATCAACGCCAGGAAGCTGAGGTAGGCGACCCAGCCGACGCGCACCGACTGGCCCGCGAGGTCGGCGATGGTCACCGGCCCGCTCAGGTTGCGCACCGACAGCTCGCCCATCAGCATCTTGCCGAGCATCCGCAGCGAGAAGACCGACATCTCCCAGGTCTGGCGAACGCCCTGGCCGAGCGACTCCAGCGGGCCGTAGCGCACCGTCTCCATCAGGATCCGGTCCTGCAGGCTGGCCCCGATGCGCCCGATCGGCGCCGCGCCGCCGGCCGGCTCGACCGCGTCGGGCGTGACCCGGATCGTGACCTCGTCGCGGCCGCGCAGCACCCGGAAGGCGAGCGGCTGGCCGGGGCTGGCCTGCACGCGCTCGATCACGTCGGCGGCGCGGCGCACCGGCGCATCGCCCACCGCGAGCAGCTCGTCGCCGGCGCGCAGCCCGTCGCGCCCGGCGGCTGCGCCGTCGATCAGCCCCGCCACCACGACCTCGCCCGGGGCGAGCCGCAGGCCCAGCGTGCGCAGGAAGTCGCGCTCGGCCTCGTCCTCGGGCAGACTCGAGGCATCGAGCAGCAGCGTGTCCGAGCCGCCCGCGCGGCCGACCAGCAGCGTGCTCCGGCGGCGCTCGATCACCGGCTCGAGCAGCTTCAGCCGCAAGTCGTTCCAGGAACGCACGGCCGCGCCGTCGACCGCGAGCAGCCGGTCGCCCTGCTGCAGCCGCGCCGCGGCGGCCGGCGTGCCGGCGGCCGGCTGGTCGATCACCGGCGCCGGCTCCCGGGTGCCGATCCAGCCCATCGCGGCATAGAGCAGGATCGCCAGCAGGAAATTGGCCAGCGGACCGGCGACGACGATCGCCGAACGCTGCGCGAGCGTCTTGCGGGTGAACGCGCGCGGCAGCTCGGCCGGCGGGATCGGCCCCTGGTCGGCGTCGCGCTCGTCGAGCATCCGGACGTAGCCGCCCAGCGGCACCGCCGCGATCGCCCACTCGGTGCGATCGGCGCCGACGCGCCAGGTGAGCAGCGGCCGGCCGAACCCGATCGAGAAGCGCAGCACCTTGACGTCGCACCAGCGCGCGACCAGGTAGTGGCCGAGTTCGTGGACGAAGATCAGCAGCGTGAGCGCGGCGAGGAACGCGAGCAGGGTCTGCAGCATGCTCATGCCGCGCACCCCTGCAGCGCCCGGCGCGCCAGCCGGCGCGCCTCCTGGTCGATGCCGACCACCTCGTCGACGTCGGCGCCGGCCGGCCGCGCTCCGGCCGCGCCGAGCGCCGCCTCGGCGACACGGGCGATGTCGGTGAAGCGCAGCGCGCCGTCGAGGAACGCGGCGACCGCGACCTCGTTGGCGGCGTTGAGCACGCACGGCGCCGCGCCGCCCGCCCGCAGCGCCTCGTGGGCCAGGCGCAGGCACGGGAAGCGCTGCAGGTCGGGCGCCTCGAACTCGAGGCTGCCGACCGCGGCGAGGCCGAGCGGCGCGACGCCGCTGTCGATGCGCTCGGGATGCGCGAGCGCATGGGCGATCGGGGTGCGCATGTCGGGGTTGCCCATCTGGGCCAGCATGGAACCGTCCTCGTATTCGACCATCGAGTGGACGATGCTTTGGGGATGCACGAGCACGTCGAGCCGCGACTCGGGCAAGCCGAACAGGTAGGAGGCCTCGATCAGCTCCAGTCCCTTGTTCATCATGGTCGCCGAGTCGACCGAGATCTTGCGCCCCATCGACCACTTGGGATGCGCGCAGGCCTGCTCGGGCGTGGCCCGGGCCATCTCGGCGGCGCTCGCGCGCCGGAACGGCCCACCGGAGGCGGTGAGCAGGATCCGGCGCACTCCCGGGGCCGCGATGCCGGTGCGCTGACCGGCCGGCAGGCACTGGAAGATCGCGTTGTGCTCGCTGTCGATCGGCAGCACCGTGGCGCCGCCGTCGCGGCGGGCG
>JBDHRX010000007.1:0-43796 GCA_039807785.1 Burkholderiaceae bacterium | reverse complement strand
CGCGCGCGCGCGCCGCGGTGCGGTTGGCGATCGTCAGGCGCGCCACCCCGGCATCGAGCAGCGGCCCGAGCACGCCGCGGACGGCCCCGCCCGCGCCGAGGACCAGCACCGCGCGTCCGGCGAGCCCGAGCCCGAGCCGGGACTCGATGTCGCGCACCAGCCCCGCACCATCGGTGTTGTCGCCGAACGCGCCGCCGGCATCGAAGCGCAGCGTGTTCACCGCCCCCGCGGCCTGCGCGCGCGCGCTGCGCCGCGGCGCCCAGGCCCAGGCCTCGAGCTTGAACGGCAGCGTCACGTTCAGGCCGCGGCCGCCGGCGTCCCGGAAGCGCTCGACCGCCGCCGCGAAGCCGTCGACCGGCGCGGCCAGCCGCCCGTACTCGATGTCCTGCCCGGTCTGGCGCGCGAAGCGCGCGTGGATCGACGGCGAACGGCTGTGGTCGACCGGATTGCCGACGACCGCGTAGCGATCGGTCATTGCGGAGCCGGCCCCGGGGGACGCACCGAGGCGGTCTCGAGCGAATCGTTGGTGAAGGTCCAGGTGCGCACGATCTGCAGGATGTCGCCCTCGCGGGCCATCTCCGGCGTGAAGCGCTCGTAGGGCGCGCCGGCGTAGACGATCTGCTTGACCGCCCGGTTCAGCACCTCGTGCCGCGACTTGCGGTTGATGATCACGTCGACCACGTTGCCGTGCTTGTCGATCTCGACCGTGATGATCAGCGAGTCGTACAGCCGGCCGCGCGCCTCCGGCGGATAGCGCTCGGTGCCCAGCTTCTCGATCCGCAGCGCCCAGTCGTCGACGTAGCGCGCGTAGCTGACGCCGATCGCGTTGATGCCGTAGGTGAGGCGCTTGGGCCGCTTGTTGTAGTCGGAGATCTGCCGGTCGATCTGCGCCTGCAGCCGCGCGATCACCGCGTCGACGTCGCGTTCGTCGTCGCCCGCCGCGGCGCGCGCGGCGTCCGCGCGGTCGCCCTCGCGCACGTAGGCCTGGGGACCGCGCGCCAGCGCGAGCAGCTTGCGCTGCTGCGCCTCGAGCTCGGCCACCTTCTGGCGCCGCCGCACCAGGTCCTCGCCGTCGCGCGCCTGCAGCTCGGCCGGCAGCGGCGAGCGCGCGCGGCCGGCGTCGCGGTCGCCGCCGCCCTCCATGTCGACCTGGGCGACCACCTCGGGCTTGAGCGGCTTCGCGTCGGTGCGCGCATTGACCAGGATCACCTCGAGCTGCGGATCGATCGGCTTGAACTTCAGCGGCACCGGCGGCGTGAAGCGCAGCATCAGCGCCAGCGCATGCAGCAGCACCGAGACGACGATCGCGAACGCCAGCGGATCCCGGCGCCACAGCTCCGACGGCGCGAACCGGCGCGGCCAGTCGATCAGCGAGAGTCGCATCGCACGGTCCCTTCGCTCAGGCCGCCTGCTCGGCGAGCGCGTCCTCGCCGTCCCCGGGCGGGTCGCCCGCGGCCTCCGCGCCGGTGCCCAGCGACGCGAAGCGCGCGTCCAGGGTCAGGTCGAGCGGGTCGGTCGACAGCAGGTCGACGACGATGCGGCGGCCCGGCGCGACCTCGGGCAGGCCGGGCAGCCGGAAGTACAGCGGGGCGTCGACCAGCCGCACGAGATCGTCGCGGACCGCGACCGCGTCGGCGCGGCGCAGCCCCTCCTGCTCCACCCAGCGCAGGCACCAGTAGCGCTCCATCCGCTGCTGGAAATCGAGGTAGGCCGCGTAGCGCGCCTCGAAGGCGCTGATCACCGAGAACAGCCCGGCGTCGTTGCGGCCGAACGGCGGCCGCTCGCCGGCCAGCAGGGCGAGAAGCTGCCGCTGGTTGACCAGGTCGGTGTAGCGCCGCAGCGGCGACGTGGTCCACATGTACTGCGGCACCCCGAGCCCCTGGTGCGGCAGCGGGTGGGTGCCGGTCTTGACGCGTCCGGCCTGCTGCGACCGATAGATGCCGGGCACGCCGTGGTCGGCCAGCATCAGCGCCCATTCGCTGTTGGCGAGGATCATCATCTCCGCGACGATGCGGTCAAGCGGCGCGTCGCGGCGGCGCTGGACGATGCGCACCCGCTCGGCGCCGCCGGCGCGGTCGACGTAGAAGCTGAAATCGGAGCGGAAGCGGGGCTCGGGCTTGCCGCGCACGTGCTCGCGCTGCGCCGAGAGCGCCAGCGTCAGGCGCCACAGCACCCGCAGCGCGGCGCCGTGCCGGTCGCCCGGCGCGGCGGCGCTGCCGAGCGCCGCCGCGTCGAAAGCCGCGTCGAGCAGGTCGTGGCGCATGTTCTCGACGATGCGCACGCGTTCGACGCGCGAGGTGCGCGCCACGACGCGCTCGCCCTGCGCATCCAGGTCCACGTAGAGCGACAGCGCGGGCACCTCGCGGCCGGCATCCAGCGAGAACGCGGCGACCATCGCGTCGGGCAGCATCGTCACCTTGTCGCCGGGCATATAGATCGTCGACATCCGCTCGCGGGCCAGCGCGTCGAGCGCGCTCCCGGGGGCGATCGCCAGCCCGGGCGCGGCGATGTGCACGCCGATCCGCCAGCGGCCGTCGGGCAACGGCTGCACCGACAGGCCGTCGTCGATCTCGGTGGTAGTCGAGTCGTCGATCGAGAACGCCTCGACACCGGCCGGCGGCAGCGCCTCGAGCCGCGCGGCCGCCTCGGCGAGCGGATCGCCGTGCGCGGCGAAGCCGAAGCCGCACGGGAAATGCTCGGCCGCGAAGCGGGCCAGGTGCAGGCTGCGGGGCGAATCGAAGGCCCCGAGCGCGAGCAGCAGGCGCTCGGGCGACTGCCGCGTGAGCGCCAGCGCGCGCTCAAACGCCTTCCAGCCGAGCGACGACCGGTCGGGCCGCGCGAGCCACTGCGCCGCCTGGTCGGCGATCCCGGACGGCAGCCGTCCCGCCGCCATCTCCTGCGCCTGCGTCTCGACCCAGGCCTCCTGCTGGCGGCGGCGCTCGATCGCCGCCAGCGCCGCCTTCAGCGTCTCGGGCGGCGCCGGACGGAACCGTCCGCGCCCCTTGCGCTGGAAATACACCGGCGCGCCGTGCAGCGCGAGCAGCAGCGCGGTCGACTCGACCGGGCCCGGCGCATGGCCGAAGTAGTCGGCGGCGAGCGCGTCGAACGCGAACTCTTCCTGCGGGGCGCACTCCCACAGGAAATCGATGTCGACCCCCTCGGCCAGCGCGCGCGCGGCCGGCAGCAGCGCCTCGGCCGCCGGCGCGTCGAAGCGCAGCAGGACGTGGGCGGACTTGATCTTGACGCGCTTGCCGCTGGGCAGCTCGGCCTGGAGGCTGGCGCCGGCCTCGGACAGAACGGTCGCCGCCTTGAAGTCGCCGTTGTCGTCGAACAGGAGGTGCTTCATCAGACGGACGATTATAGAGGGGCCTCCGCGCCGCGGCCGGGGCGCCCGTCGGCGACCGGTCGCCGCTCGGGCCCGGGGTCGCCCCGACCTGGCGTCACCCCGGTCCGGTGCTACCCCAGTCTGGTGCTGCCCCGGTCTGGTGCTGCCCCGGCCTGGCGCTGCCCGGGTCTGGCGTCGCCCGGGCCCCGGACCGCCCGCGGCTAGAGCGTGATCCCGCCCGAGACCTCGATCACCGCCCCGTTGATGTACGAGGCCTCGTCGGAGGCGAGGAAAGCGTAGACGTTGGCGATCTCGTCGGGCTGGCCGAGCCGGCCCAGCGGCACCTTGTCGACCATCTTCTGCATCACCGCCGGCGGGATCGAATCGAGGATCGGCGTGGCGACGAAGCCCGGGCAGACCACGACCGTGCGCACGCCCTTCGGGCCCAGCTCGCGGGCCCAGGTCTTGGTGAAGCCGATCAGGCCGGCCTTGGTGGCAGCGTAGTTGGTCTGGCCGAAGTTGCCGTACAGCCCGACCACCGACGACGCGTTCAGGATCACCCCCGAGCCCTGGACGATCATCACGTCGGCGACCGCCTGCGCGCACAGGAACACGCCCTTGAGGTTCACCTCGACCACCCGGTCGAACTGCTCGGCGCTCATCTTCACCAGCCGCGCGTCCTGGGTGATGCCCGCGTTGTTCACCAGGCAGTCGATGCGGCCCCAGGCCGACCGGGTCGTCGCGACCGCCGCCGCGACGCTGGCGGCGTCGGTCACGTCGAGCCGGATCCCGATCGCCTCGGCGCCGGTCGCGGCCAGCGCCGCGCGGGCCGTCTCGACGCGATCGGCGTCGAGATCCGCGATCGCGACGCGGGCGCCCTCGCGCGCGAACTTGCGCGCCGTCGCCATGCCGATCCCGCCCGTCGCGCCGGTGATGATCGCCACCTTGTCTTTCAGCCTCATGTCTGCTCCGCTGATGAGTTCGAACCGGTTGCCTCGCCCAGGCCGGCGAAGTCGATCACCTGCTGCGCCAGCGCGGCGAAATCCGACAGGCCGTGGTCGCCGCCCTCGAGCAGGATCGTCGGCGCGCCGCGGTACTTCCCGACCATCTCGCGCCAGTCGAGCAGCTCGTCGCCCTTGGCCGCGACCAGCAGGTAGCGCTCGAGGCGGGTCGGGCCCGCCACCTCGATCCGGGCCAGCTCCTCGAGATAGGCCGGCTCGAAGTCGAACCAGTCGTCGCCGTGGTACATGCGCTGCCGGCCGGTATGGGCCGCGAGGTCGCGCGCCGGATGGATGGCCGGATTCAGCAGCACCGCCCGGCAGCCGCAACGCTCGGCCAGCCAGGTGGCGTAGTAGCCGCCCAGGGAGCTGCCGACGAGCGTGTCGGCCGGGCCGGGGGCGAGCCGGTCCAGCACCTCCGCGACCGCGCGCGCCGGCGAGGCGGGCAGCTGCGGACACGCGAAACGCGCGCCCAGGCCGCGCTCCTGCAGCCGCGCCGCGAGCAGGCGCGCCTTGAACGACTGCGGCGACGAGCGGAACCCGTGCAGGTAGATCAGCCGCGCCGCCGGGCGCCGCGCGTCAGCGTGCGCCCAGGGCATCGAGCAGTCGCTGGTGGATTCCGCCGAAGCCGCCGTTGCTCATCACCAGGACCGTGTCGCCGGGACGCGCATCGGCGACGATCGCCGACACCAGCCGCTCGAGCTCGGCCTCGACCCGGACCCGCGCACCCAGCGGCGCCAGCGCGGCACCCACGTCCCAGCCGAGCCCGCCGCTGTAGCAGAACACGCGGTCCGCGGCTTCCAGGCTCGCCGGCAGTTGCGCCGCCATGGCGCCCAGCTTCATCGTGTTCGAGCGCGGCTCGAGCACCGCCAGAATCCGCGCCGCGGCGCCGAGCCGGTCGCGCAGCCCGCCCAGCGTCGTCGCGATCGCCGTCGGGTGGTGCGCGAAATCGTCGATGACCGCCACCCCGCCGGCGCGTCCGCGCAGTTCGAGCCGGCGCCTGACGCCCCCGAAGCGGTCCAGCGCCTCGATCGCCCGGGCCGGCTCGACCCCGGCGTGATGCGCGGCGGCGATCGCGGCCAGCGCGTTCGCCCGGCTGTGCCGGCCCGGCAGCGCCAGCGTGCAGCGGCCCAGGCGGCGGCCGGCGTGATGCACGTCGAAGGCGGTCGCCTCGGAGCGCTCCTCGATCGCGTCGAGCCACCAGCCCCGCGGCGCCAGGAAGTCCTCGCGCTCGCTCCACAGCCCGCGCGCCAGCACGCGCTCGAGCGCCGGCGCCTCGGCGTTCACCACGAGCCGGCCGGTGCGCGGCACGGTGCGCACCAGATGATGGAATTGCGTCTCGATCGCCGCGAGATCGGGGAAGATGTCCGCGTGATCGAACTCGAGGTTGTTCAGGATCGCGGTCCGCGGCCGGTAGTGCACGAACTTCGAGCGCTTGTCGAAGAAGGCGGTGTCGTACTCGTCGGCCTCGATCACGAACCATTCGCTCCCGCCGAGCCGGGCCGAGACCGGGAAGTCGACCGGCACCCCGCCGATCAGGAAGCCCGGCCGGCGGCCGGCGTCCTCGAGGATCCAGGCCAGCATCGAGGCGGTGGTCGTCTTCCCGTGGGTGCCCGCAACGGCAAGCACCCACTTCCCCTGCAGCACCTGCTCCGCGAGCCATTGCGGCCCCGAGATGTACGGCTGCCGGGCATCGAGGATGGCCTCCATCAGCGGGTTGCCGCGCGTGACCACGTTGCCGATCACCCAGAGGTCGGGCGCGATCGACAGCTGCGCGGCCGCGTAGCCCTCGACGAGCTCGATCCCCAGCGCGCGCAACTGGTCGCTCATCGGGGGATAGACGTTGGCGTCGCAACCGGTGACACGATGGCCGGCCTGTCGCGCGATCGCCGCGATGCCGCCCATGAAGGTGCCGCAGATGCCGAGGATGTGGATATGCATCGGAGCGATAATGGCGCGCCGAGGATTCTACAGACATGCACGCAATCCCCGATTCACTGCGCCTGGAGCTTGCCGCGGTCGCGGCGCAGCTGATCGCCGATGCCGGCCACGATTACGCCAGCGCCAAGCGCAAGGCGCTGCGCCAGGTCCTCGGCGACGCGCCGGTGCCGCGCGGCGCGATCCCCGACAACGACGAGGTCGACGCCGCGCTGCGCGAGCATCTCGAGCTGTTCGACGCCGGACACGCGGCGCGCGTCGCGCAGCGCCGGCGCACGGCGGCGACGCTGATGCAGCGGCTGCGGGCATTCCAGCCGTACCTGACCGGCGCCGTCTGGAAGGGCGTCGTCGCCGAGCATGCGCCGATCCACCTGCAGTTGTTCCACGACGACCCGAAGGAGGTCGAGATCGCCCTGCTGAACGACGGCATCGACTACGCGGTCTCGACCGTGCCGCATTTCCGCGGCGGCGCCGAGGTCGAGGCGATCGCGTTCTACCTCGACGCGGCGCCGGTCCTCCTGACGCTCTACGGCCAGGACGACCTGCGCGGCGCCCTCCGGGCGGGGCCCTCGGGCGCCGAGCGGGGCGACCGCGAAGCGCTGCTCGGGCGCCTCGAGGCCGCGGCATGACGCGCCGGCGCTGGCTCGCGTTCGGCAGCCTGGCGTTCGCCTTCGGCGGCCTCGGTGCCTGGGTCGCCGCGCGGCGCTACGCGATCGGCGATGCCGACAGCGCCGCGGTGGCGCAGATGCATGCGCTCACGCTGCCCGACGCGGCGGGCGAGCCGATCGCCCTGGCCGCCCTGCGCGGCCAGCCGACCCTCGTCAATTTCTGGGCCACCTGGTGCCCGCCCTGCATCGAGGAAATGCCCGAGCTCAGCGCATTCGACGGCGAGTTCCGCGGCCGCGGCCTGCGCATCGTTGGCATCGGCATCGATTCGGCCTCCAACATCGCCCAATTTTCGCGCAAGACGCCAATGAGTTATCCTTTGCTGGTCGCCGGAACCAGCGGCCTCGAACTGGTGCGCCGGTTCGGCAACACGGCCGGCGCCTTGCCGTTCACGGTGCTCCTCGACCGCAACGGCCGGATCGCCTGGCGCATGCTGGGCCGCTTCCAGACCGCCGCGCTGCGCGAGGCGGTGCTCCGCGTCCTCTGAGCGACGCCCCGGCGCCGATGCGGGCGCTGGTGTTTTCAAGAAAACGAGCGTATAAAGGCGCACAACTTCGCTCTATTGCGATCAATTGCGCCAAAATCACGACAATCCGTCTGCGCCGAAGCTGGTCTGGGTCCTGCATGGGCCCAACCTGAACCTGCTCGGATCGCGAGAGCCCGGCCACTACGGGACCCGCACGCTGCCCGAGATCGACGCCGAGCTGGCGGACCTGGCCAGGGCGCAGGGATGCCGGCTCGAATCCTTCCAGTCGAACCACGAGGGCATCCTGGTCGACCGCATCCAGGCGGCGCCGTCCGCCGGCGTGGGCTTCATCGTCATCAACCCGGCCGCCTTCACCCATACCAGCGTCGCGCTGCGCGACGCGCTGGCGGCGGTGGCGGTGCCGTTCATCGAAGTCCACCTGTCCAACATCCATCGCCGCGAGGCGTTCCGACACCACTCGTACCTGTCCGACCTCGCGACCGGCGTCATCGCCGGGCTCGGTCCGATCGGGTACCGGCTCGCCGTGCAGGCAGCGATCGAATCGCTGCGCGCCGGCGCCCCCGCGCCGCAACCGGGCGCTCCCAGGAAAGGCTGATTCCATGGACCTCAGGAAACTCAAGACGCTGATCGATCTGGTGGCCGAGTCGGGCATCTCCGAGCTCGAGATCACCGAGGGCGACGGCAAGGTGCGTATCGTCAAGAGTCCGGCCGGCCCGATGATGATGATGCCGGCCCCGCTGCCGGCGGCGGTCCCTGTCGCCGCCGCGGCGGCGGCGCCGGTCGCCGCCCCGGCGCCCGCTGCGGCCCCCGAGGCGCCCAGCGGCCACCTGGTGAAGTCGCCCATGGTCGGCACTTTCTATCGCTCGGCGCAGCCCGGCGCCGAGCCGTTCGTCACGGTCGGCAGCCAGGTGAAGGAAGGCGACACCCTGTGCATCATCGAGGCGATGAAGCTGATGAACGAGATCGAGGCCGACAAGAGCGGCACGATCAAGGCGGTGCTGGCCGACAACGGCTCGCCGGTGGAGTTCGGCCAACCGCTGTTCGCGATCGAGTGACATGTTCGAGAAGCTGCTGATCGCCAATCGCGGCGAGATCGCCCTGCGCATCCAGCGGGCCTGCCGCGAGCTCGGCATCAAGACGGTGGTGGTGCACTCGCAGGCCGACACCGAGGCGAAGTACGTGAAGCTCGCCGACGAATCGGTCTGCATCGGCCCGCCGGCATCGCGCGACAGCTATCTGAACGTGCCGGCGATCATCAGCGCGGCCGAGGTCACCGACGCCGAGGCGATCCATCCGGGCTACGGCTTCCTGTCGGAGAACGCCGACTTCGCCGAGCGCGTCGAGAAGAGCGGGTTCGTCTTCATCGGGCCGCGGCCCGAATCGATCCGGCTGATGGGCGACAAGGTCTCGGCCAAGGAGGCGATGACCAAGGCCGGGGTCCCGGTGGTCCCCGGGTCGGAAGGCGCCCTGCCCGAGGACCCGAAGGAAGTGCTGCGCATCGCGCGCGGCGTGGGCTACCCGGTGATCATCAAGGCCGCCGGCGGCGGCGGCGGGCGCGGGATGCGCGTGGTGCACACCGAGGCGGCGCTGCCCAACGCGGTGGCGATGACGCGCGCGGAAGCCCAGGCCGCCTTCAACAACCCGTCGGTCTACCTCGAGAAGTTCCTCGAGAACCCGCGCCACATCGAGATCCAGGTGCTGGCCGACGAATACCGCAGCGCGGTCTACCTCGGCGAGCGCGACTGCTCGATGCAGCGCCGGCACCAGAAGATCATCGAGGAAGGACCAGCTCCGGGGATCAGCCGGCGCCTGCTCGACCGGATCGGCGCGCGCTGCGCCGACGCCTGCCGCAAGATCGGCTACCGCGGCGCGGGCACCTTCGAGTTCCTGTTCGAGAACGGCGAGTTCTACTTCATCGAGATGAACACCCGGGTCCAGGTCGAGCACCCGGTCACCGAGCTGATCACCGGCATCGACATCGTGCAGGAGCAGATCCGCATCGCCGCGGGCGAGAAGCTGCGGTTCCGGCAGCGCGACATCGTGATCAAGGGCCACGCGATCGAGTGCCGGATCAACGCCGAGGATCCGTACCGTTTCACGCCGTCGCCCGGCCGGATCACCGCGTGGCATCCGCCCGGGGGTCCGGGGATCCGGGTCGACTCGCACGCCTACGCCAATTATTTCGTCCCCCCCTACTACGACTCGATGATCGCCAAGGTGCTCGCCTACGGCGACACGCGCGACCAGGCGATCCGGCGCATGCGCATCGCGCTGTCCGAGATGGCGATCGAGGGGATCCAGACCAACCTGGCGCTGCACCGCGAGCTGCTGGCCGACGCCCGCTTCGTCACCGGCGGCACCTCGATCCACTACCTCGAGCAGAAGCTCGCGCTGCGCGAGGCCTGAGGGCCTCCGGAGCAGCACGGGATCGTCGCGGACACGACGCCGATGTGGTCCGAGATCGTCTTCGTCGTCGAGCGCGAGGCGGTCGACGCATGGTCCGACGCGCTGCTCGAAGCCGGCGCGGCATCGGTGCAGGCCGAGGACGCCGATGCCGAGTCGCCGGACGAAGCGCCGCTCTTCGGCGAGCCCGGCGAGCCCGTGCCGGCGAGCGGCTGGACGCGCACCCGGCTGGCGGCGCTGGTCGATGCCGGCACCGATGCGGCGGCGCTGCTCGCCCGCGCCGGCGCGCTGCTGGCGCGCGATCCGCCGCCGCGCTTCGAGCTGCGCGCGATTCCGGACCAGGACTGGGTGCAGGCCACGCAGGCGCAGTTCACGCCGATTCCGGTCGGGCGCCGGCTGTGGATCACGCCGTCGTGGCATCTGCCGGAAGACGGGGGCGCCGCGCGGGTCCGCCCCTCGGTCGACGGCCGGCACGCGATCGTGCTCGACCCGGGGCTCGCCTTCGGCACCGGCAGCCATCCGACCACGCGGCTGTGCCTCGAATGGCTCGACGGGCACCTGCGCGGCGGCGAGCGCGTCGTCGACTACGGCTGCGGCTCGGGGATCCTCGCGATCGCCGCGGCACGGTTGGGGGCGGCGCGGATCTGCGCGATCGACATCGATCCCCAGGCGCTCGAGAGCACGCGCAGCAACGCGCGCGTCAACGGCGTGACGCTCGACGTGCGAAGCACCGCCGCCGCCCGGCCCGAGCCCGCCGACGTGGTCCTCGCGAACATCCTGGCCAATCCGCTGCGCCTGCTCGCGCCGCTGCTCTCGGCACTGGTGGCGCCGGGCGGCCGGCTGGTGCTCGCGGGCCTGCTCGACCGGCAGGCGGCCGAGATCGCCGCCTGCTATCCGGACATCGCGCTCGAGGCCTGGCGCTCGCTCGACGGCTGGACTTGTCTCGCGGGCGTGCGCCGGTCATGATCGGACCCGCCGGCGCGCCGCTCGCGCGCACCCGCCGCTGACTTTCCGACATCGATGGCGCTCGCGACGACCTGCCCCCAGTGCAAGACCAGTTTCAAGGTGGTCCCGGACCAGTTGAAGCTGCGCCGCGGCCTCGTGCGCTGCGGTTCGTGCCAGCACGTGTTCTCGGGCATCGACTTCCTGCGCTACGTCGACGAATCGCGGCGACGCGCGACGGACCATGGCGGATCCGCACGAGGCGGGCCGGTCGCGCCCCACGAAGTCGAGACCGGCGGCGACGACCTGAAGACCGCGTTCTTCCTGCCGGAGGGGCTCCTGGCCGGCATGCCGGAAGATCCGGCCCCGGCCCCACCGCCGGGTGACATCCCGGCCGGCGCTTCCGAGCTCGACCTGCTGCTGGCGGTGCCCCCGGACCTGCTGCCCGCCATGTCGCTGTCGGACACCCCGGGCGGCACGACCGGCCGTCTCGAAGGCTCGGGACCGGAGGAGAGGGGCTCCGGCCACGCGAGTTCTGACGGCGCGAGTTCCGACGGCACGAATTCGGACGGCTCGGGCCCGGACGGCGTGGACGCCGGCGAGGCGCGCTTCGACGACGCGGGTCTGGACGACGACGCAGACACGGTGCTCGACGCAGACACGGCGATCGGCCGCGGCGGGACGATCGACGAAAGCGCGGCGATCGACGGAGGCACGGCGCTCGGCGGGGAAGCAGCGAGCGGGGCGGCGCGCGCCGAGGAAGCGGCGAGCACGGCGGCATCGCCCGATCGCGCATCGATGGAACCCGACGCGGAAGCGGAGGCCGGCGCGGCGGCCGCGCACGGCGACACTGCGCCGGAAAGCGCCGCCGGGGCAGCGCGCGACGACGCCGGCTGCGCGGAAGACGCAGCGGCGGCGGCCGCAATGCAGGAGGCACTGCGAGACCTGGCTGCGGAGGAACGCGAGGAGGCGATCGTCGCCTGGGGCGACGAGGCCCTCGTCGCCCACGACGGTCCCCGGGACATCGAGTCGCTGACCGCGACCACTCCGGCCGATTTCTCCTACGCCGACCTGGGCGACGACGCCGCTGGCGCGCGAACGCTGCTTCGCGACGGCGCGCCCGGCGAGCACGACGGCTCCGCGCACGGGGCGCACGGGGCGCGTGCGGCCGACGCGCCGGAGACGCGCACGCGCGCCCCCGATCCCGGTCCCGCCGACGCGGCGGGCGCCCTCGACGACGGCGAATCGGCGATCGACTACTTCTCGTCGGGGCGCCGGGGCGTAGGCTTCGTCGACCGGCACGGCCCGATCGCCCTGGTCGCCGCCGCGGTACTGGTCGTGCTGCTCGGCGCGCAATGGGCGATCGCGCAGCGCTCGATGATCGCCGCGCGTCTGCCGGCCCTGGCGCCGGCGATCTCGACGGCGCTCGCGCCGTTCGGGCTGCGCGTCGACCCGCCGCGCGACCTCGAATCGCTCACCATCGAGTCGTTCGAGCTCCAGGCCTCGGATGCGCCCGGCGTGCTCGCGATGTCGGCGCTGCTGCGAAACCGCGCCGACTACGGCGTGCAGTGGCCGTCGATGCAGCTCACGCTCACCGACGCGTCCAACCGGGTGCTGGTCCGCAAGGTGCTCGATCCGCAGGACTACCTGCGCGAGGCGGGCGGCGGCGCGGCGCTGCCTGCGCGCGCCGAATGGCCGGTGCGGCTCGCCCTGGCGGCCGACGATCTCCAGCCGGCCGGCTATTCGGTCATCCTGTTCTACCCCTAGTTCGCGGAGCCATGATGCCTCGACGCGTGCTGATCAGCGGCTCGGTCGCCTACGACACCATCATGGTGTTCGAAGGGCATTTCAAGGACCACATCCTTCCGGACCGCGTCCACATGCTGAACGTCGCCTTCCTCGCGCCGCGGCTCAAGCGCGAGTACGGCGGCTGCGCCGCGAACATCGCCTACAACCTCGGCGGCCTCGGCGGCCATCCGGTGGTGCTGGCGACCATCGGCCACGACGGCGACGACTATCTCGCGCGGCTGTCCGCGCTCGGCATCGACGTCTCGCAGGTCCGGCGCCTCGAAGCACATTACACCGCCCAGGCCTTCATCACCACCGACCTGTCGGACAACCAGATCATCGCGTTCCATCCGGGCGCGATGTCGGAGGCGCACGCGGTCTCGGCGGCGCAGGCGCAACGCGCCGGCGAGCCGGCGGCGTTCGGCATCGTCGCGCCGAACGGCCGCGAGGCGATGCTCCAGCATGCGCGCGAGTTCGTCGAGACCGGCGTGCCGTACCTGTTCGATCCCGGGCAGGGGCTGCCGATGTTCGACGGCGAGGCGCTGCGCGGCTTCATCGCGAGCGCGGCGGCGGTCGCGGTCAACGACTACGAGGCCTCGCTGCTGGTCGAGCGCACCGGCTGGACCGAGGAGCGGATCGCCGAGCGCGTGCAGGCGCTGATCGTGACCCGCGGCGCGGAAGGCTCGCGCGTCTACGAGCCCGGCCGGATGACCGAGGTCGCCCCGGTACCGATCTCGCGCGCGGTCGACCCCACCGGCTGCGGCGACGCTTACCGCGGCGGACTGCTGCATGCGCTGGCGGGCGGCGCGAGCTGGGTCGACGCGGCCCGCCTCGGCAGCGTGATGGGCGCGATCAAGATCGAGCACCAGGGCGCGCAGAACCACCGCATCGATCGCGACGAGGTCGCCCGCCGCCACCGGCAGGTCTACGGCGTCTCGCCCTGGTAGGCCAGCGCCAGCAGCGCGGCGCGCTCGAGCGGAGCCGCGACCTCGAACGACTTGCGGCGCGCCGACGCGCCGGCGACGAGCCGCACCGCGCGCCGCGGCACCCCCAGGCGACGGGCCAGGAACTCGGCGATCGCTTCGTTGGCGCGCCCGTCCACCGGCGGCGCGGCGACCCGCAGCTTCAGGCAGCCGTCGTGCTCGCCAACCACCCCGGACCGGGGCGCGCCGGGCTGCGCGGCGACGCGGATCCGCCAGGCGCCGGGCGCGCCGCCGAGCCAGGCGGGCAGCGGCTCGTCCATGCCGCGGAGCGTCGATCGCCGGCGGTGCGAACGCCGCTCAGGCGGCGATCGCCATGAACGAGGGCACCATCGATTTCAGCATCGTCAGTGCCAGTTGCAGCAGCAGGATCAGGACCAGCGGCGAGAGGTCGACCCCGCCGATCAGCGGCACGAAGCGCCGGATCGGGGCCAGGAACGGCTGGGTCAGCGCATCGACGGTGGGCGCGATCGGCGCATGCGGATTGACCCACGAGAGCACCGCCAGCAGCAGCACCAGCGCGGTCAGCAGCCACAGCGACCACTCGACCAGCCAGAACACCGCCAGCAGCAGCACCGCGCCGAAGGCCGGGGCGCGTCCGCGCCCGAAGATCATGATGAAGGCGATCGCCAGCGCCAGCGCCAGCACCAGCGCCGCGACCAGGCTCGCCCAGTCGAGGCTCCGCGGCCCCTTGCGCGCGGCCGGCAGCACGCCGCGCAGCGGGCGCACGATCCATTCGGTTACCGCGATGACGAACTGGCCGATCGGGTTGCGCGGCCCGAGCCCGAGCCAGGTCAGGTATGCGCGCAGCACGCAGGCCGTCGCGAGCAGGCTGCCGAGCGTTTCGAGCAGGAACCAGAGGGCTTGATGCATGCTGTCCGACCGGGAGTCGCCGAGGATTCTCGCACAGGAAAAAGAATCCCGCGGCGCCTGTTCGACGCGCGCGGGACTCCGGATCGGCCGGAGCACCGCCCGAACCGGGCGATGCTCCGGGCAGCGCAGGAGCGCTGGCTTACGGGCGGTTGCCCGTCGGGAACGGCCATGCCGCGGCCGGATTCAGCGGCTTCGCCGCCGGCGCGGGCTTGGCAGCAGCCGGTTTCCGGGCCGCCTTCTTCTTCGCCGCTTTCTTGGCGGCCGGTTTCTTGGCGGCCTTCTTCGCCGCTTTCTTGGCGGTCTTCTTGACGGCTTTCTTCGCGGCAGCCTTCTTCACCGCTTTCTTGGCGGCCGGTTTCTTGGCGGCAGCTTTCTTCACCGCTTTCTTGGCAGCGGGTTTCTTGGCCGCGGCTTTCTTCACCGCTTTCTTGGCGGCGGGTTTCTTCGCAGCGGCTTTCTTCACCACTTTCTTGGCGGCGGGCTTCTTGGCCGCGGCTTTCTTCACCGCTTTCTTGGCGGCGGGTTTTTTCGCGACCTTCTTCGCAGCCGGCTTCTTGGCGGCTTTCTTGGCGGTTGCCATGACGATCTCCTTTACTCGGGATGTTGCGATGATGGAAACCCGTGCCCGGATGCCCGCAGGCGGGTCCGGTACGAGCTATTCATCGGCGCAAGAACATCGTGCAAGCGTGTTGCCGTTCCTACGCTAATGAATTCGGCGCAAAAAAAACGCCGGGCCCGCGGGCTCGGCGTCTCTGCAAGGTCGTCGCTTCGGCGGGAACGAGGCCCCGCGGGCACCGGGTGCCGCGCTGCCGCGAACCGCTCGTACGTCTTTGCTGCGATCGACCTCAATTCGGATCCTGTCTGGCGACGCTGTGCGGCCGGGTCAGTCCCAGGCCAGCGCACCGCCGGTCTGGTACTCGATGACGCGCGTCTCGAAGAAGTTCCGCTCCTTCTTCAGATCGATCATCTCGCTCATCCACGGGAAGGGGTTCTCTTCCTGCGGGAACATCGGGTCGAGACCGATCTGTTGCGCGCGCCGGTTGGCGATGAAGCGCAGGTAACCCTTGAACATCGGGGCATTCAGGCCGAGCACGCCGCGCGGCATGGTGTCCTCGGCGTAGGCGTACTCGAGATCCACCGCGCGCTGGAACAGGCCGCGGATCTCGTCGCGGAACTGCGGCGTCCACAGGTGCGGATTCTCGAGCTTGATCTGGTTGATCAGGTCGATGCCGAAATTGCAGTGCATCGACTCGTCGCGCAGGATGTACTGGTACTGCTCGGCCGCGCCGGTCATCTTGTTCTGGCGTCCGAGGGCCAGGATCTGCACGAAGCCGACGTAGAAGAACAGGCCCTCCATCAGGCACGCGAACACGATCAGCGAGCGCAGCAGCTTGCGGTCGTTCTCGGGCGTTCCGGTGACGAAGTTCGGGTCGGTGAGCGTGTCGATGAACGGGATCAGGAACTCGTCCTTGTCGCGGATCGACGCGACCTCGTGGTACGCGTTGAAGATCTCGCCCTCGTCGAGCCCGAGCGACTCGACGATGTACTGGTATGCGTGGGTGTGGATCGCTTCCTCGAACGCCTGCCTGAGCAGGAACTGCCGGCACTCGGGCGCGGTGATGTGGCGATAGGTACCCAGGACGATGTTGTTCGCGGCCAGCGAATCGGCGGTGACGAAGAAACCCAGGTTGCGCTTGACCAGGCGCCGCTCGTCGTCGGTCAGCCCGTTCGGGTTCTTCCACAGCGCGATGTCGCGGCTCATCGCGATTTCCTGCGGCATCCAGTGGTTGGCGCAGGTGGCGAGGTATTTCTCCCACGCCCACTTGTACTTGAACGGCACCAGCTGGTTGACGTCGGCGCCGCCGTTGATGATCCGCTTGTCCTCGACGCGCACGCGGCGCGTGCTCTGCGACACCTGGGAGCCGGCATGGCGGCGCGGCTCGGGCGCGGCGGCCGCGCTCACCGGCGCCAGGGCGATCTCCGCGCGTGCGGATGCAGCATCGGCCGGAAAGCCCGGCACTCGGGTCGGTGCCGGTTGTGCCGGCGCAGTGGAGATCGGTTCGTCCCAGGACAGCATCTGATGTCTCGCTTCAATATGTTCAGGTAACTACCTGTATTGCCGCGAGATCCCGCTGTTATTCACAAGCGGGATCTTACGGCGCATGTGGATGGCTTGCAACGATCGAACGACTTTCGGCTTGACTTGGCCGACGTTTTGTCGGTGTTCACGCAACAGATCGCATCGCGCGAACACGCTTCGAAGGCCGAGTCAAGCTGCGCCGCGAAGCGTCCTCACTGGCACGCTTCGCAGTCGGGATCGTCGATCGCGCAGAACTTCGGCGCGCCGTCGGCGCTCGCCGCCGGCGACTGCGCCGCCGCGTACGAGAAGCCGGCGTTCATCGCGCCGTCGGCCGACACCGCGTTGAGCTGGCCGATCTTGTCGGTGGTCGACTTCTCGGCGCTGGTCGCGCCGAGCGTGCGCAGGTAGTAGGTGGTCTTCAGGCCGCGCAGCCACGCCAGCGTATAGGTCTCGTGCAGCTTGCGGCCCGATGCGCCCGCCATGTAGATGTTCAGCGACTGCGCCTGGTCGATCCACTTCTGGCGCCGCGACGCGCACTCGACCAGCCAGCCCGGATCGACCTCGAAGGCGGTGGCGTAGATCGCCCGCAGCTCGGGCGGGATCCGGTCGATCTTCGACAGCGAGCCGTCGAAGAACTTCAGGTCGGCGATCATCACCTCGTCCCAGAGGCCGAGCTTCTTGAGGTCGCGGACCAGGTAGTCGTTGACCACCGTGAACTCGCCCGACAGGTTCGACTTGACGTAGAGGTTCTGGTAGGTCGGCTCGATGCACGCCGAGACGCCGATGATGTTCGAGATCGTCGCGGTGGGCGCGATCGCCACGCAGTTCGAGTTGCGCATGCCGTGCACCCGGATGCGTTCGCGCAGCGACGGCCAGTCGAGGCTCTCCGAGGCGTCGACCTCGACGTGGCCGCCGCGCTCCTCGGCCAGCAGCTTCAGCGAGTCGTGCGGCAGGATGCCCCGGTCCCACAGCGAGCCGCGGAAGCTCGAATAACGGCCGCGCTCCTCGGCCAGCTCGGTCGACGCCCAGTACGCGTGGTAGCAGACCGCCTCCATCGAGCGGTCGGCGAACTCGACCGCCCCGGCGCTCGCGAACGGGGTGCGCATCAGGTGCAGGCAGTCCTGGAAACCCATGATGCCCATGCCGACCGGCCGGTGCTTCAGGTTCGAGTTGCGCGCCTTGCCGACGGCGTAGTAATTGATGTCGATGACGTTGTCGAGCATGCGCATCGCGGTCCGGACCGTGCGAAGCAGCTTCTCCTGGTCGAGCACCCAGCGGCCGTCCTCCTCGCGCATGTGCGCGACCAGGTTGACCGAGCCCAGGTTGCACACCGCGATCTCGCTGTCGCCGGTGTTCAGCGTGATCTCGGTGCACAGGTTCGAGCTGTGCACGACGCCGACGTGCTGCTGCGGCGAACGCAGGTTGCAGGCATCCTTGAAGGTGATCCACGGATGGCCGGTCTCGAACAGCATCGACAGCATGCGCCGCCACAGCTGCACCGCGGGCACCTTCTTGAACAGCTTGAGCTCGCCGCTCGCCGCGCGCGCCTCGTGGCGCAGGTAGGCGGCCTCGAAGGCCTTGCCGTACAGGTCGTGCAGATCCGGGCAGTCGGACGGCGAGAACAGCGTCCAGTCCGCGTTCTCGGTCACCCGCTTCATGAACAGGTCGGGGATCCAGTTCGCCGTGTTCATGTCGTGCGTGCGCCGGCGGTCGTCGCCGGTGTTCTTGCGCAGCTCGAGGAATTCCTCGATGTCGAGGTGCCAGGTCTCGAGGTAGGCGCAGACTGCGCCCTTGCGCTTGCCGCCCTGGTTGACCGCGACCGCGGTGTCGTTGACCACCTTCAGGAACGGCACCACCCCCTGGCTCTTGCCGTTGGTGCCGCGGATGTGCGAACCCAGGGCGCGCACCGGCGTCCAGTCGTTGCCGAGCCCGCCGGCGTACTTCGCGAGCAGCGCGTTGTCCTTGATCGCCTCGTAGATGCCGTCGAGGTCGTCGGACACCGTCGTCAGGTAGCACGAGGACAGCTGCGAGCGCGAGGTTCCGGAATTGAACAGCGTCGGGGTCGAGCTCATGAAGTCGAACTTCGACAGCAGCTCGTAGAACTCGATCGCGCGCGCCTCGCGGTCGATCTCGTTCAGCGCCAGGCCCATCGCCACCCGCATGAAGAACGCCTGCGGCAGCTCGATCCGGGTCTCGTCGACGTGCAGGAAGTAGCGGTCGTACAGCGTCTGCAGGCCGAGGTAGCCGAACTGGAGGTCGCGTCCCGCGACCAGCGCCTGGCCGAGCCGCTGCAGGTCGTACTGCAGCAGCGCCTCGTCGAGCAGCCCGGCATCGACGCCGCGGCGGACGAAGCGCGGGAAGTACTCGGCGTAGCGGGTCGCCATGTCGGCCTGCGCGACCTCCTCGCCGAGCACCTCGCGCCGCACCGTATGCAGCAGCAGGCGCGCGGTGACCTGGCTGTAGGCCGGGTCCTTCTCGATCAGCGCCCGCGCCGACAGGATCGCGGACTTGTGCACCTCCTCGATCGGCACGCCGTCGTAGAGGTTCTTCACCGTGTCGCCCAGCACCGGATCGGTGGCGACGAAATCGCCCAGCCCTTCGCAGGCCGAATCGATCAGCCCGCGCAGCGCCGCCAGGTCGAGCGGCTTGCGCACGCCGGCCTCGAGCACGTGCAGCGCCGGGCGCTCGGCCCCGTCGCGCTCGCGCAGCCGCGCCGCCCGCTCCTGGGAGCGACGCTCGCGGTACAGCACGTAGGCACGCGCCACCTCGTGCTCGCCCGAGCGCATCAGCGCGAGCTCGACGTGGTCCTGGATGTCCTCGATGTGGAACGTGGCGCCGCCCGGCTTGCCGCGCAGCAGCGCGCCGACCACCGACTGCGTCAGCCGGTCGACCAGCTCGCGCACGCGCGCCGACGCCGCGCCCTGGCCGCCGTTGACCGCCAGGAACGCCTTGGTCATCGCGATCGCGATCTTCGAGGGTTCGAAGGCGACCACCGATCCGTTGCGCCGGATCACCTTGTAGTCGGCATAGATCGAGGCGCCGGCGGCCGCGCCGGATTCGGGCGCCGCGAACGGCGGCAACGGATCGGTCGGGGTCGGTTGCGCGTTTTCGGCGACCCATGTCATGCGTGCTTCCTCCGGAGAATCGGTGACGGAGACCCGCTGCCGCGGGCCGGAGAGACGGGCCGGCGGGCGTGATCGCGCTGGGTCGATCAGGACGCCGAGACCACTAGATCTAGTGTGATGACCTCGATTGGACCCAATTGTAGTGGCCGCGATCGCCAGGGGCAAGCGCGAACTGGTCCACGAACGGGTCCACGAACGGGTCCTCGAACCGGACCGCGACCTCGCCCGCGCGCGTCCGCGCGGCGTGCGGCGAAGTTGGCGCGCACTCGCTGTCGTCGATCGGCACGCGAGCGCGAAGTCGTCGCGCCGCGCGGCGCTAGAACGGGCGTTCGATGCCGCGCAGCTGCGGCGACGCGAGCACGCGCGCCCAGTCGAAGCGCGGCCCCGGATCGTGCTTGCGCCCCGGCGCGATGTCGCTGTGGCCGGCGATCCAGCGCAGCGGATGCTGCGCCCGCAGCCGCCCGGTCAGGGCCGCGAGGCGCCGGTACTGGGGCTCGGTGAAGCGATGCCCGTCGTCGCCCTCGAGCTCGACGCCGAGCGAAAAGTCGTTGCAGCGCTCGCGCGCCATGAAGCGCGAGACCCCCGCATGCCAGGCGCGCGCGTCGGTCGCCACGAACTGCAGCAGCTCGCCGCGCCGGCGGATCAGGAAATGCGCGGACACGCGCAGCCCGCGCAGCGCCCCGAACGAGGGATCGGCGTCGCAATCGAGCCGGTTCGTGAACAGCCGCTCGACCGCGTCGCCGCTGAAGCGCCCCGGCGGCAGGCTCACGTAATGGACGACGAGCAGGTCGATCGCGACGCCGGCCGGGCGCGCGTCGAAGTTCGGCGAGGGAACGCGCCGGGCGCCGGCCAGCCAGCCGGACGCGCCGGCCACTAGCTGATCCCGAGGCGCTGCATCCGGTAGCGCAGCGCGCGGAACGTGATGCCGAGCAGGCGCGCGGCCGCGGTGCGGTTGTAGCGCGTCTTCTCGAGCGCGCGCTGGATCGTGTCGCGCTCGATCTGGTCGAGATAGTCGGGCAGAGACTCGGGGACCCCGTCCTCGGAGACGCGCACCGGCCGGCGCTCGACCACCGCCGGCGCCTCCGGCTCGGCCGGCGGATCGGCGCGCTCGTTCTCGTCGGCATCCGAGACCACCGGCTTCAGGCCGAGATCCTCGACGTTCACGACCTCGCCGTTGGAGAACGCGAGCGCGCGCTCGAGCATGTTCTCGAGCTCGCGCACGTTGCCCGGGAAATGGTAGCTCTGCAGGTAGCGCAGCGTGACCGACGCGAGCCGCGGCGGCGGCGCCAGGCCGGCGCGGCCCGCGAGCCGCGCGAGGATCGCCTCCGCGAGCGCCGGGATATCCTCGAGGCGCTCGCGCAGCGACGGCAGCTTCAGCTCGATCACGTTCAGCCGGTAGAACAGGTCCTGGCGGAACCGCCCCGCCACGACGCACTGCGCGAGATCCTGGTGCGTGGCGCTGATGATGCGCACGTCGACCGCCTCCTCGACCGTGCCGCCGACCTTGCGCACGCGCTTCTCCTGGATCGCGCGCAGCAGCTTGACCTGCATCGCGAGCGGCAGGTCGGCCACCTCGTCGAGGAACAGGGTGCCGCCGCTGGCGGCCTGGAAGAAGCCGTCGCGGTCCTGGTCGGCACCGGTGAAGGCGCCCTTGCGGTGACCGAAGAACTCGGCCTCCATCAGCGCCTCGGGAATCGCGCCGCAGTTGACCGCGACGAACGGCTGGGCGACGCGCGGACCGGAGCGGTGGATCAGGCGCGCCGCCAGCTCCTTGCCGGAGCCGGATTCGCCGGTGATCGACACCGGCGCCATGCTGCGCGCAAGCCGCTGGATCTGCGCGCGAACCTCGCACATCGCCGGCGAATCGCCCAATAGCTGCCAGGCCGGATCGCCGGCCGCCGGCGCGCCGGCGCCGCGCGCGGCCGGCGCCGGCGCCGGAAGCTGGGTCGCCGAGCGCACCAGGCTGCGCAGCGCGTCGAGCGCCACCGGCTTGGCGAGATAGTCGAAAGCGCCGGCCTTGAGCGCGGCCACCGCGTTCTCGGCGCTGCCGTAGGCCGTGATCACCGCCACCGGCATCTGCGGAAACCGCCGGCTCACGGCCGCGACCAGCGTGAGCCCGTCGCCGTCGGGCAGGCGCATGTCGGTCAGGCACAGCGCGTAGGCCTGGCGTTCGAGCAGGCCCTCGGCCTCGGCGAGGCTGCCGGCGCAATCGACGTCCAGGCCCATGCCGACCAGCGTGAGCTCGAGCAGCTCGCGCAGATCGGCCTCGTCGTCGACGACCAGCACGCGCGGCGGACGGCCTGCGGAGCGGGGGGCCGGCGCGGCGGGGATCTCGGCGGAAGCTTTCATCGGCGGTCCCGGTCAGTCGCGCCGCGGCTCGATGACGAACGCGCCGCCGTAGCGGTCCGGCAACCCTCCGGCCTCGTAGCGGATCGTCGCCGCATTCGCGTTGCACAGCTCGCGCGCGAGATGCAGCCCGAGCCCGGTTCCCCGGCTTTCGGTCGTGAAGAACGGTTCGAACGCGTGTTCCAGCATGTCGGTCGGCAAACCGGGTCCGTCGTCGGCGACCTTCAATTCTAATCGATGGGAATGCGGCTCGGAATCGTGGCCGGAACCGCGCTCGCGCCATTCGATCAGCACCGCCCCCTCGTCCGGCGAGGCGTAGCGCAGCGCGTTGCCGAGCAGGTTCGCCAGCACCTGCCGGAGATGGTCCGAATCGAAACGGATCGGCCGCCCGCTCTCGATCCGGACCGCGATGCGCCTCGGATCGGCGCCGCAAGCCGCGGCGAACTCGGGCAGGAACGCGTCGAGGAACGCCGGCAGCGCCAGCGCCTCGTCGGCGGCGCGCTCGCGCCGCGCGATCGACAGCACGTCGCCGACGATCCGGTCGATCCGGACCGTATTGTCCTCGACGATGCGCGCCAGCCGCCCCAGCGCCGGGTCGGCGAGCCGCTCGGCGAGCAGGCTGTTGGCGTGGCGGATCGCCGCGAGCGGATTGCGGATCTCGTGGGCGATCGACGCCGACAGCCGCCCCATCGAGGCGAGCTTGAGCTGCTGGGCGCGCTCCTCGATCAGGCGCTGGTCCTCGAGGATCACGACCGTGTCGCCGCCGGGCTCGGCGCTCCCGAGAAAGCGCAGGCGGATCCGGGCGGCGCCGCCGCGCGGCGCCGGCAGGTCGACCTCCGATTCGGCGTGCCGGGCGCCGCCGCCGTCGCGCCAACCGGCATACGCGCGCCGCAGCGCGGTCCAGCCGGGGCCGTCGCCGTCGCCCCCCGCGCCGAGCGCCGGCGCCCGGGCGCCGCCTCCGAGCAGGGCATGCGCCGCAGGGTTCATCGTGGTCACGCGGCCTGCGGCATCGACGATCAGCACCCCCTGCTGCAGTTCGGCCACCACCTGCGAGGTCACGGCCAGCTGCCGGCGCAGGTCTTCGCCGCGCCGGCGCGCGATGTCCTCCTGGGCGTGCAGCCGGATCGCCAGCCAGTTCACCGTCATCGCGGTGGCGAAACAGGCCAGGCCGACCAGCCCGGCGATCATCGTGAGGCCGGCCTCGCCGCCGCGCATCGCGGACCAGCCCGCCTCGGCCAGGACCAGCAGCGTCGCGATCGCGGCGAACGAGGCCGCCATGCGCCGGGTCGAGACCACCGCGGCGCCGGCCAGCGCGGCGATCAGCAGGACCACGATGCCGCTGCGCAGCCCCCCCGCCGCATGCATCAGGGCGGACAGGGCCAGCAGGTCGGTCAGCGCATGGACCGCCAGCACCGCGTCGAAGCGATCGTAGAAGCGGTGCAGCGTCGACAGGTAGAGGATGGCCGCGAGCAGGTAGGTCACCGCGACCCGCTCGAACAAGGCCGGTTCGGTCAGGTCGGCGGTGAAGCGGCCGACCTCCTGCAGCGGCACGAAGGCCAGCAGCACCAGCGCGACCGCGACCCGGCTGGCGGCCAGCCAGCGCAACGCCGCCCGGTAGGACTCGGCGGGCAGCAACGCCGGCGCGGCCGCGGGAACCGGGCGGCCGCCGCTGCTCATCCGTGCCGCTGCCGGATCCGGTCGGCGTCGCGATGGTCGCGGTCGCAGTAGCTGCGGCCGCCGTCGACGAAGGCGTCGGACGCCGGGAGGAAAACCCCGCAGTGCGCGCAGCGGACCATCATCTCGCCGCCGATCCGGTCGGCACCGTCCGGTCCGGCCGCCGCGCCGCGGGCCGGATCCTGCGCGGCGCGGCGCGCCGCCTCGCGCCGGCGCTGGCTGATCGCCACGAGCCGCAGCGCCAGGTAGCCGGCGGCGATCAGCACCAGCCAGAACAGCAGCTTTCCCATCAGCGGCGATGCAGGATCACTTCGAGCACCAGGCGGCTGCCGACGTAGGCGAGCAGCAACAGCGCGAAGCCGCCGAACGTGAGCCGCAGCGCGGTGCGCCCGCGCCAGCCCCACAGCCTGCGGCCGACCAGCAGCGCCCCGAACACCGCCCAGGCGATCAGCGTGAACACCGTCTTGTGGTCGAAGCGCATCGGCTGGCCGAAGATCTCCTCGGAGAACAGCACGCCGCTGAACGCGGTCAGCGTGAGCAGCACGAAGCCCAGGCCGATGAAGCGGAACAGGATGCGCTCGAGCACCAGCAGCGGGGGCAGGTCCTCGAGGAAGCGGGCGAACGGGGAACGGGAGAACGGCGAGACGCCGTACGACCCGTCGCGGCCGGGGCCGCCGTGCAGCGCGCGCTCGGCGGCCGTCATCAGCAGCGCGTGCAGCGCCGCCATCGCCAGGACGCCGTAGGCGAGCGTGCCGATCAGCAAATGCGGCAGGAACAGCGGCCGCGTGGCTTGCGCGCTGAGGTCGAGCCCCGGGAACAGCAGCGGCAGCGGCACGGCGAGCGCCGCCACCGGCAGCACCACGCTGCGCAGCGCCTCGACCCGCACCGAGAGGCCCTCGATCCAGAGCACCGCGATGCCGATCCACATGGTGGCGGATAGGATCGGGGCGAACCCGAAACGCCAGCCGGTCTCTCCGAAGATCGCCGCGTACAGGGCGCCGGCGTGCAGCGCCAGGCCCACCAGCATCAGCGCGCCGGCGACCCGGGCGGGCGTGCGCCACGCGACCAGGTAGGCAAGCACGGCGAGCAGGTGGACGATAACCAGTAGAATCTGCACCGATCCAGTTTACTCCAAGGCCATGCTCGAGAACCTGTCGCAACGCCTCGGCCGCGTCGTCAAGACGATGCGCGGCGAGGCCCGGCTGACCGAGGCCAACACGCAGGAGATGCTGCGCGAGATCCGCGTGGCGCTGCTCGAGGCCGATGTCGCGCTGCCGGTGGTGCGCGATTTCGTCGCGCGGGTCCGCGAGAAGGCGCTCGGGCAGGACGTCGTCGGCAGCCTGACCCCCGGCCAGGCGCTGGTCGGCGTCGTGCACCGCGAGCTCACCGAGCTGATGGGCGGCAAGACCGCCGCGCTCGACCTCGCCACCCAGCCCCCGGCGGTGGTGCTGATGGCCGGCCTGCAGGGCGCGGGCAAGACCACCACGGTCGGCAAGCTGGCGAAATGGCTGCGCGAGACGCAGAAGAAGAAGGTCCTGGCGGTCTCGTGCGACGTGTACCGGCCGGCGGCGATCGAGCAGCTGCGCGCGGTCGCCGGCCAGGCGGGGGCCGATTTCTTCGCCTCGAGCCCCGACCAGAAGCCGGCCGACATCGCGGCGGCCGCGCTGCAGTGGGCGCGGACGCACTATCACGACGTGCTGCTGGTCGACACCGCCGGTCGCCTGGCGATCGACGACGAGATGATGCGCGAGATCGCCGCGCTGCACGCGCAGCTCGCGCCGATCGAGACGCTGTTCGTCGTCGACGCGATGCAGGGCCAGGACGCGGTCAATACGGCCAAGGCCTTCAAGGAGGCGATCCCCCTCACCGGCGTCGTGCTCACCAAGCTCGACGGCGACGCGCGCGGCGGCGCCGCGCTGTCGGTCAAGGCGGTCACCGGCGCGCCCATCAAGTTCGTCGGCGTCGGCGAGAAGCTGGCCGGGCTCGAGGGATTCCATCCCGAGCGGATGGCCAACCGCATCCTCGGGATGGGCGACATCGTGTCGCTGGTCGAGGAAGCGCACAAGGCGGTCGACGAGAAGACGGCGAAGGCGCTCGCCGACAAGCTCAAGGCGGGCAACCGGTTCGACCTGAACGATTTCGCCGCCCAGCTCGGCCAGATGAACCGGATGGGCGGCCTGGCGTCGCTGCTCGACAAGCTTCCGGCCCAGCTCCAGCAGGCCGCCGCCGGCGCCGACATGTCGCAGGCCGAGCGGCAGATGCGGCGCATGCAGGCCATCATCCAGTCGATGACCCGGACCGAGCGCGCCAAGCCCGAGCTGATCAAGGCGAGCCGCAAGCGGCGCATCGCCGCCGGCGCCGGCGTGCCGGTGCAGGAGGTCAACCGGCTGCTGTCGCAGTTCGACCAGATGCAGTCGATGATGAAGAAGATGCAGAAGGGCGGGCTGGCGAAGATGATGCGCGGCATGCGGGGCATGCTGCCGGGCATGCGCGGCTAGCGGCCGGTGCCGGTCATGACGCAATCCGCCCCTTCCCTCGAGACGCTGCGCGCCGCGTTCGCGGGCCGGCTGCTGACCGCCCCGGGCGACCTCGAACCCCACCTGATCGACTGGCGGCGGCGCTACGTGGGCCGCGCGCTGGCGGTGGCGATGCCGGACACGGCCGAGGACGTCGCCGCGGTGCTGCGCTGGTGCGCCGCGCAGCGCGTGGCCGTGGTGCCCCAGGGCGGCAACACCGGGCTGTCGGGCGGCGCCACGCCCGACGCGGACGGGCGCTCGATCGTGCTGTCGCTCACCCGCCTGAAGCGGGTGCGCGGCGTCGACACGGTCAACAACTCGATCGTCGTCGAGGCGGGCTGCACGCTGGCCGAAGTGCGCGCGGCCGCGCTGGAGGCCGGCCGCCTGTTCCCGCTCAGCCTGCCTTCCGAGGGCTCGTGCACGATCGGCGGCAACCTCTCGACCAACGCCGGCGGCGTCGCGGTGCTGCGCTACGGCAACGCGCGCGAGCTGTGCCTCGGCCTGGAGGTCGTGACCGCCGGCGGCGAGCTCTGGCATGGCCTGCGCGGCCTGCGCAAGGACAACACCGGCTACGACCTGCGCGACCTGTTCGTGGGCGCGGAAGGCACGCTGGGCGTGATCACCGCGGCCACGCTGAAGCTGTACCCGTTGCCGGCGGCCCAGGTCACGGCGATGGCGGCGGTCGACGACCCGCACGCCGCGCTGCGCCTGCTCGAGCAGGCGCAGTCGGCGCTGGCGTCGTCGCTGACGGCATTCGAGCTGATCTCCGACCCCTGCCTGGCGCTCGTGGCGCAACAGTTCCCCGAGCAGCGCCGCCCGTTCGCGCAGCCCAGCCCCTACTACGTGCTGCTCGAGACCTCCGACAGCGAGAGCGAGGCGCACGCGACGGCGCTGTTCGAGGCGCTGATGGAGCGCGCGCTCGAGTCCGGCATCGTGCGCGACGCGGTGGTCGCGACCTCGGGCGCGCAGAGCCGCGCCCTCTGGGCCCTGCGCGAGCTGATCTCGGAAGCCCAGGCCACCGCCGGCAAGAACATCAAGCACGACGTCTCGGTGCCGATCTCCGCGATCGGCGACTTCGTCGCGCACACCAACGCCGAGCTCGAACGGCGCTTCCCCGGCATCCGCCTGATCGTGTTCGGGCACCTGGGCGACGGCAACCTGCACTACAACATCTCGCCGCCGGTCGATCGCTGCGGCCCCGAGCACGAGGCCGAGTTCCTGGCCCTGCAGCCGGCGATCAACCTCGTGACGCACGACGCGGTGCACGCGTTCGGCGGCTCGATCTCGGCCGAGCACGGCCTGGGCCAGCTGCGGCGCGACGAATCCGCGCGCTACAAGTCGGCGGTGGAGCTGGCGCTGATGCGCCGGGTCAAGCAGGCGCTCGACCCGCTCGGCATCATGAACCCCGGGAAGCTGCTGCCGCCGGCCTAGGGCCGGTTCGCGCGACGGGCGGCCCGGGCGCGACCGTCCGTCAGAGCCCCAGGTAGGCTTCCTTGACCCGCGGATCGTCGAGCAGCGCCGCGCCGCTGTCCTCGAGCACGATGCTGCCGTTCTCGAGCACGTAGGCGCGATCGGCCAGTTGCAGCGACGCCGCGACGTTCTGCTCGACCAGCAGGATCGTCATGCCCTGCTCGTGCAGCTCGCGAATGGTGCGGAACACCTCGCCCACCAGCGCCGGGGACAGCCCGAGCGAGGGCTCGTCGAACATGACCAGGCGCGGCGCGCCCATCAGGCAGCGCCCGATCGCGAGCATCTGCTGCTCGCCGCCCGACAGCGTGCCGGCCAGCTGGCTGGCGCGCTCCTTCAGCCGCGGAAACATCGCCAGCACGCGCTCCAGAGTCGCTGCCGCCTGTGCGCGCGCGCGCGGCAGCATCGCGCCGATCTGCAGATTCTCGAGCACGCTCATCGACGGGAACACCTGCCGCCCCTCGGCCACCTGGCCGACGCCGAGGTCGCAGACGCGGTGGCTGTCCAGCCCGCCGATCTCGTGCCCGTCGAAGCGGATCGATCCGCCGCGCGGCTTGAGGATGCCGGAGACGGTCCGGATCAGCGAGGTCTTGCCGGCGCCGTTGGCGCCGACCAGGGCTACGATCTGCCCGTCACCGACCTCCAGGCTGACCTTGTCGAGCGCCTGCGCATCGCCGTAGAACACCGACAGGTCGCGGATCGTCAGCATTCGGGTCCTCCGGCTTGCTTCCTCGCGTTGGCGTACTGCGGTCGGCGCGGGCCTGGGCAGCGCGAGCCAAGGCACCGGCCCCCGGCCCGCTCCGGCGCCCGCAGCCAGCCGCCCGGCGTCTGCCGCGAACGCGCCACCAAGCGGAAAGAGCGCGTCACGTCAGTGCGCCGCCCCGGTGCCGAGATAGCTCTCGAGCACCCGCGGGTCGGAGGTCACCTGCTGCGGCGTGCCCGACGCGATGATCTCGCCGTGGTGCAGCACGTAGACGCGCTGCGCGAGCGCCATCACGGCGCGCATCACATGCTCGATCAGCAGGATGGTCACGCCCTGCTCGGCATTCAGGCGCCGGAACGCCGCGACCATCTGGTCGGTCTCGGTCGGGCGCAGGCCGGCCATCACCTCGTCGAGCAGCAGCAGCGTCGGCTCGGTGGCGAGCGCGCGCGCGACCTCGAGCCGCTTGCGATCCGGCAGCGTCAGCGCCGACGCGGGGCGATCGCGCTGCAGCCACATGTCGAGCGCGCGCAGCGCGCCCTCCGCGCGCGCGCGCGCCAGCCGGCGGTCGGGGGTGCCGCGGAACCCGCCCACCATCGCGTTCTCGAGCACCGTCATGTCGGCGAACGGCTTGACGATCTGGAAGGTGCGCCCGATGCCCGCCGCGCAGACCCGGTCCGGGCGCCGGCCGGCGATGTCGGCGCCGAGGAAGCGGATCGACCCCTCGTCGGGCGCCATCGCGCCCGCGACCAGGTTGAACAGGGTGGTCTTCCCGGCACCGTTGGGGCCGATCAGGGCGACGATCTCGCCGCGCGCCACCGACAGCGACGCGCTCGAGACCGCCTTGAGGCCGCGGAAGCTCTTCGACACGCCGGAGACGTCGAGCAGCGCAGTGCCGGCCGGCGCGGCCGGGCGCGCCTCAGGCCGCGTCATCGCCGCCTCCGCTCTGGCGCCGGAATCCCAGCCGGTTGGCGATCGCCGGCCAGATCCCGTGCGGCATGAACATGATCGACAGGCCGAGCGCCACGCCGTAGAGGATCTGCTTGGCGCCCGGGATCTCGTGGCCGGACATCGCGAGCAGCTCGTTGATGCCCTCGGACAGCGCGGTGAGCACCGCGGCGCCCAGGATCGGCCCGAACAGCGTCCCGACCCCGCCGATGATCGGCGCCAGGATGATCTCGATCGAGCGGCCGATGTTGAAGATCTGCTCGGGAAACAGGTTGTTGTAGTAGAACGCGAAGAACACGCCGGCGAGCGCGGTCATCCCGGCCGAGATCTGCACCGCGTACATCTTGTAGCGGAAGGTGTCGACGCCGGACGCCTGCGCCGCCTCCTCGTTGTCGCGGATGGCGCGGAAATAGAAGCCGAGCCGGCCGCGCAGCAGCCAGGCCGACAGCAGGAAGCCGCCGACCGCGAGCGCCAGCGCCAGGTAATAGAACATCAGCGGATGGCCGCGCAGGTTCACCAGGTCGAAGCGATCCTGCTGGACCACCTTCAGGAAGAAGCCGCCGGAGGCGCCGACCCAGCCGAAATGGTCGAAGCCGATGCGGGTGAACTCGGCGAACGCGATGGTGAGCAGCGCGAAATAGGTGCCGCCGATGCCGAAGCGGAACGCCAGCCAGCCGATCACCGACGCGGCCGCGACGCAGATCGCCACCGCGACCAGCATGCCGACCCAGGGAATCACGCCGAAGTGCTGGTAGAGCGCCGCCGCCGTGTACGCGCCCAGGCCCACGTACAGCGCGTGGCCGAGCGAGAGCTGGCCGCAGAACCCCATCATGATGTTCCAGGCCTGGCCGACGAAGGCGAAGTACAGGATCAGGATCATCACCGACAGCAGATAGCGGTCGAGTGCCAGCGGCACGACCAGCAGGACCGCCAGCAGGACGAGCAGGGCGATGCGCGAGCGATCCATCGGGCTACTTGGCCTTGAACAGGCCCTGCGGCCGGAACGCGAGCACCAGGATCAGCAGCGCGAACGACAGCATGCTCTTGGCCGAGGGGGTGATCAGCAGCCCGGCGACCGATTCGGACACGCCGATCAGCACGCCGCCGGCGAGCGCGCCCACCATCGAGCCGAGGCCGCCGATGATCACGATGACGAACGCGAGCAGCGTGTACGCGGGCCCCGAGACCGGCGTCACGTCGACCAGCAGCGTGAGCAGGCAGCCCGCGACGCCGACGCAGGCGGTGCCGAGGCCGAAAGTCAGCGCGTACAGGTGCCGGACGTTCAGCCCCACCACCTGCGCGCCGAGGAGGTTGTCGGCGCAGGCGCGGATCGCCTTGCCGAAGGCGGTGTAGCGGAAGATCCCGAACAGCACGCCGCAGGCCGCCAGCGCCACGGCCGCGCAGATGACCCGCACCTTGTCGACCAGCAGCGGCCCGATCTCGTACGAATCGAGCGCGTAGTCGACCTGCACGTTGCGCGCGTCGGGCCCGAAAGCCACCAGCAGCACATTGACCAGCACCAGCGCGAGCGCCAGCAGCAGCATGAACTGCGAGTGCTCGGGCCGGTCGATGAACGGATTGATGATCCCGCGCTGCAGCACGTAGCCGATGCCGAAGAACCCCAGCGCCACCGGCAGCAGGATCCACAGCGGGTCGAGCCCGGCCAGCGCGAACGCGAACACCGCGGCGTACATCGCCACCGTCATCAGTTCGCCGTGCGCGAAGTTGACGATGCGCACCACCCCGTAGATCACCGACAGCCCGAGCGCCATCAGGCCGTAGACCAGGCCGGTCAGCAGGCCGCTGAGGACGATGTTGGCGATCGCTTCGATGGGCAAACGGCGTCTCCGGATTGTTATTGTGAATAAGCGTTCAACGCAGAGGCGAGGATAGCCAAAAAGAAACGCCGGGGGAACCCCGGCAGCTTGCATGAATCAAAAGACTCCGCGATCGGCTTCGGGAAGCGCGACGGATAGCCGAAACTTCGCCCGCCCAAAGAAAGAACCCCCGCTCAAGGCGGGGGTTCGATCGCCAGGCGGGAAAGAGTGCTCAGCGCCCGCGGCGACGCGAGGCGAAGCCAAGTCCCGCGACGGCGGCGCCAAGAAGCGCAAGGGTAGCCGGCTCGGGCACCGTATTACCACCATCACCGGCACCGACGCTGACGTGGCTGACCCGGCCGATATTCATGTTGCTGACGTCCGGGAATTGCGAAAGCAGCACATGGGCCCAGTCCGTCGACCCGACGTTCTCGAACAGATAGTAGTTGTCCGTCCCCCTCGGCGAGCCGCCGGTTCCCAGCTTGATCAGGAAGTACTCCGGCGAGGTCGAACAGGCGCCGGAGTCACAGGTGCCGTCCCCGAAATAGAAGGCGTACCCACCCGTCTCGCCGGCAACCGTCTCCCAATCGCCCGCAGCGCTGGAATACCGGCCGGTCAGCAGGTAGCCCGCGCCCAGCACGCTGTTGACGAACGCCTGCTCGGAGGCTCCCGACGAATTGGCGAGATAGCCCGACCCCAGAAGATTGTCCACGCTGCCGACCGTGGCCACCGGTACGGCAGCCGCGCTTGCCGCCCAGGCCAGAGCGAGGGTAGCGATGCTCGTGCTGATCAGATTCTTGACCATCGATTTTCCAATCCGGATGAAGAGACTTGACGCCACGGGCAATGCAATATCCGGGCCAGATCAAAAAACCATTTTAGAATCAATCAGATAAGAAGAATCGACCGAGAGGGTGACGCGATTCCTCCCCGGGTCCGTAAAGAATTCCGACATGACACTCCCGGCATCGGAAAGGGCGCCGCACCGGCGGCGGCGCCCGACCCGTGTCTCACCCCCGCTGCCCCCACGCCGGCACCGGATACACCGCCGCCGCCTGCGCGGCGGTCTTCGGCAGCACCACCATCGGCTGGCCGTTGCGGTTCTGGATGCAGGCCGAGGCGGTCTGCGTGTTCTGTCCCTTGGCGTCGAAGGTGATCGGCCCGCCGATCATCACGTGCTCGGCGATGTTCGTCTTGCGCAGCGCATCGGCCAGTTGCGTGCCGTCGGTGCTGCCGGCGCGCTTGAACGCGTCCGCGGCGACCATCAGCGCCTCGAAGGTGAAGCCGACGTTCAGCGCGTGGAACATCAGCTTTTCCTGCGGGAACTGCTTGTTGAACTGCGCCTCGACGCGCTTGGTGAGCGCCGCGTTCGGGTTGTACCAGGGCACGTTGGAGAGGCAGTAGTCCGAGTACCGGTTGCCCAGTGCCTTGTAGAACTGCGCCTCGTACATGCCGGGCGAGCCCGGGCTGACGATCCCCTGCGGCGACCAGCGCTGCTTCACCAGTTCGCGCACCAGCAGGATCGCGTCGTTCAGGCGGCTCACCAGCAGGATGAAGTCGGCGTTGGTGGCCTTGGCCTTGGCGACCTCGACCGACAGGTCGCGCGCCTCGCGGTCGTAGGAGATCGTGTCGACGACCTTGAACGGCAGGTAGTCGAGCCTGGGCAGGACCGCCTTGATGCCGTTGGCCATCGACATGCCGAAGGTGTCGTTCACGTGCATGAACACCGCGGTGCGCGGCGCGCTGCTGGTCGCCTGGAACAGGTCGCGCGTGAGCCCCAGGCCGTTGCGGATCAGGTCGCCCGCGCTGGGGAAGTTGCGGAACGTGTACTTGTAGCCCTGCTCGGTGATCTGCGGCGCCGCGGCGATGTTCACCACGAGCGGCACCTTGCGCTGCTCGGCCACCTGGGCGATCGCGGCGGTGGGACCGGAATCGAAGGCCCCCATCAGCACCTGCGCGCCCTCGTTGATGAGCTTCTCGGCGCGCGAGCGCGCGACGTCGACGTTCGACTCGATGTCGGCGTTCATCAGCTCGATGTCGACGCCGTACATCTCGGAGAGCAGCGCCGGCGCGATGTCGGCGCCGCGCTGGCACGACTGCCCGATGAACGCGAGCGTTCCCGAGCGCGGCAGCAGCACCCCCACTTTCAGCTTCTTCGGCTGCGCGCGCACGAGCGCCGGGGCGGCCAGCGTGCCGCCCCCGACGACCGCGGAAGTGGCCGCGATCCGGTTGAAGTCGCGACGGGTGATCTTGCTCATGGGTCTCCTCCTGGTCTGGATGGATGCGGCAGGCCGTTCCGGGGCGCTGCCGCGGGTATTTGCCGTTCCGCCGGGGCGGTCGCTGAATAATTGAACAGTCGTTCAGGCTATCATGCCTTGGCGGCCTGGTCGCGCAGCACGCGCTTCAGGATTTTCCCTGTGGGGCTCTTGGGCAGCTCGCTCACGATGTCGACGCGCGCCGGCACCTTGTAGGCGGCAATGTTGGCGCGGCAGTAGTCGACGACCTCGTCGGCGGTCAGCGCCTGGCCCGCCTTCGGCACCACCGCCGCCACCACCTGCTCGCCCTTCTCCGGGTGCGGCACGCCGTACACCGCCACCTCCTGCACCTGCGGCAGCTTGTACAGGTACTGCTCGACCTCGGCCGGCCACACCTTGAAGCCGGACAGGTTGATCATGTCCTTCACCCGGTCGACGATGTACACGTAGCCGTCGTCGTCCATGCGGCCGATGTCGCCCGAATGCAGCCAGCCGCCGCGCAGCGCCAGGGCGGTGTCCTCGGGACGGTTCCAGTAGCCCTGCATCACGCCGGGGCCGCGGATCACGATCTCGCCCCACTGGCCGCGCGGCAGCTCGCGGTCGTTCTCGTCGAAGATCGCCAGTTCGAAGCCCTCGACCGCGCGCCCGACCGACCCGAAGCGGTGCTCGACCAGGTCGTTGTAGCAGGCGAACGGCGAGCATTCGGTGAGCCCGTAGCCTTCGTAGACGCGGCGCCCGAAGCGCTCGGTCCAGCGGCGCGAGATCTCCTCGGGCATGGTGGCCGCCGCCGACATCTCGTAGCGGATCGACGACAGGTCGTACCGCGACAGGTCCATCGACAGCAGGCCGATGAAGATCGTCGGCACGCCGAAGAACAGCGTGACGCGCTCGCGCTGGATCGCCTCGAGCACCTGGTCGGGGACGAAGCGGCGGAACAGCACCAGCGTCGCGCCGGCCAGCACCGCGGCGTTCATGATGTAGTTCTGGCCGTAGACGTGGAACAGCGGCAGGAAGGTCGCGAGCCGGTCGTCGGGGCGGTAGCCCGAGCATTGCGCCGCGGTCGCGACGTTGCTCGCCACGTTCGATTGCGTGAGCGTCACGCCCTTGGGGAAGCCGGTGGTGCCCGACGAGTACAGCAGCGACGCCGGCGCGTCGGCCGGGCGGTCGACGCCGCGCAGCGCGGGATCGCGGCCGGCGCTCCAGTCGGCCAGCGTCGCGGCTCCGGGCGGCGCGGCCCCCTCGCAGACCACGACCTGCCCGAGCGCCGGGCAGCGTTCGCGCGGCACGAACTGCACCAGCTCGGCGACGGTGAACACCACTTTCGCGCCCGAGTCCTGGAGCAGGTATTCGACCTCGGCGGTCCGGAAGATCGCGTTGATCGACACCGTGACCGCGCCCAGCTTCTGGGCCGCGTAGTAGGCGACCAGGTATTCGGGGATGTTCGGCAGGAACAGCGCCACCTGGTCGCCGGCGGCGACGCCGTGCGCGCGCAGCGCCGCAGCCAGGCGCGACGCGGCCGCATCGAGCTCCCCGTAGTCGATGCGCCGGCCCTCGAACAGCACGGCCGGATGCGTCGGTCGCGATGCTGCCCAGCGCTCCAGGTGCGATGCGAGATTCATTTGCCCTCCCGGATTGCTATGCGTTATAACAATCATCATGCCCACGCGCAATCCCCGGCAACCCCTGGATCCCGGCAGCGCGATCGCCTATGGCGCGTTGCAACATGCGATCGGCTACCTGATCCATCTGGCCGATCTTGCGAACCTGCAGGGATTCTCGCGCGCTTTCGCGGGCACCGGGGTGACGCCCGCGCGCTTCACGGCGCTCGAGCTCGTGGCCTGCAACCCCGGCATCCGGCCGAGCGCACTGGCCACCGCGATGGCGGTCGAGCGCTCGAACCTGGTCGGGGTGATCCGCTTCCTGGCGGCGCGCGGCTGGATCAGCGCCGGCGTCGGCGCCAACGGCCGCGAGAAATCGCTGACCCTCACCGCCGCCGGAGCGACGGCGCTGGTCGACCTGCGGGCGCGGCTGCGCGCCCACGACGCGGCGCTCGCCGAGGGCTGCACGGCGCAGGAACGCCGGCAACTGGCCGGACTGCTCGCGAAGGTGGTCGGGGCGCCGCCGGCAGCGCCACGCTGAGACACCGGGCGGCGGGCGGCGGGCAGCGGGCGCCGCGGCGGCCGGCGCTACGACGCCGGCGCGCGATTCGAGGCGACGCGCTCGGCCGGCCCCGGGGCCGCCGGCCTGAACTCCCAGCGCTTCCAGGCGCGCAGCACCGCGTTCGGGTACTCGGGACGGCCCAGGCTGCCGTTGTAGCGGCCCAGCGCGCGGAACAGGTCGCCGCGCTCGATGTCCAGGTAGTGCCGCAGGATGGTGCAGCCGTAGCGCAGGTTGGTGCGCAGGTCGAACAGCTTCGAAGGATCGCCGTCGCCGATCAGCTCGGTCCAGAACGGCATCACCTGCATGTACCCGCGCGCGCCGGCGCGCGAGATCGCGTAGCGCCGGAAATAGCTCTCGACCTCGATCAGGCCCAGCACCAGGTGCGGATCGAGTCCGGCGCGCTGCGCCTCGTAGCGGACCGTGTTCAGGAACCCCATCCGCTGCTGGAAATCGGGCTTCCAGCGCCGCGGCAGCCGGTTCGACATCTCGGTCAGCCAGTCGAGCTTCTCGTCGAGCGAGACGAACTGCGGCTCGGGCGGGTCGTCTTCACGGCCGACCGCGGCCGCCAGCGCGCTGCGCACCGACGCGCCGAGCGGCTCGTACTGCTGCGCGCCGGCATGCGCCGGGCCGGCCAGCACCAGGCCGGCGAGCGCGACGCAGACCACCAGCACCAGGAGCAGGATGCTTCTCATCGGTGCGATGAGACCCTGCCCGGCCTCAGCCGGCAAGCAGGCGCCGGACAGCCGGCGCCGCCTCGCCGACGGGCACCGCCTGGCTCTCCATGCCCCGGCGCACAAGCAGCTCGACCCGCCCTTCCTTCAGGCTGCGCTCGCCGATGGTCACCCGCACCGGCACGCCGATCAGCTCCCAGTCGGCGAACAGGACGCCGGGCCGCTCGTCGCGGTCGTCGAGCACCACGTCGACGCCCTCGGCCAGCAGCTGCGCGTACAGGGCGTCGGCGGCCGCGCGCACCGCCTCCGACTTGCCGTAGCCGAGCGGCACCAGCGCGACCTCGAAGGGCGCGATCGCGCGCGGCCAGACGATGCCGCGCTCGTCGTGGTTCTGCTCGATCGCGGCCCCCACCAGGCGCGTGACCCCGATCCCGTAGCACCCCATCTCGAACGGCTTCGACTTGCCGTCGACGTCGACGAACTCGGCCCGCATCGCGGCCGAGTACTTGGTGCCGAGGTAGAACACGTGGCCGACCTCGATCCCGCGCTGGATCGCCAGCACGCCCCGGCCGTCGGGGGACGGGTCGCCGGCCTGGACGTTGCGGACGTCGGCGACGACCGGCTCGGGCAGGTCGCGCCCCCAGTTGACGCCGGTGTAGTGGAAACCGGCCTCGTTGGCGCCGCAGACGAAGTCGTGCATCGCCGCGACCGTCCGGTCGGCCACCACCTGCACCGGCCGGCGCGTCCCGATCGGGCCGAGGTACCCCGGCGGCGAGCCGAAGTGCTCGAGGATCTCGGCCTCGGTGGCGAAGCGGAACCCCTCGAGCCCGGGCACCTTGCCGACCTTGACCTCGTTCAGCTCGTGGTCGCCGCGCACCAGCACGAGCCAGATCCCGGCGCCGTGCGCGGCCCCGCCCGGCGCGCCGCCGCCGTCCGGCCCGCGCCGGTCGACCGCCAGCACGATCGACTTGACGGTGCGCGCCAGCGGCAGCCCGAGCAGATCGGCGACGTCGGTGCACTTCTCGCGCCCCGGCGTCGGCGTCTTCGCGAGCGACGCCGACGGCGCGCCGCGCTGCGCGATCAGCGGCAGCGCCTCGGCCAGCTCGACGTTGGCCGCGTAGTCGGAGCCCGGACACCAGGCGATGGCGTCCTCGCCGGTCTCGGCGATCACCTGGAACTCGTGGCTGGCCGAGCCGCCGATCGCGCCGGTGTCGGCCGCCACCGCGCGGAAGGTGAGCCCCATCCGGGTGAAGACCGCGACGTAGGCGTCGTACATCGCCCGGTAGCTCTCCAGCGCGGCGGCCGGGTCGCGGTCGAACGAGTAGGCGTCCTTCATCGTGAACTCGCGGCCGCGCATCACGCCGAAGCGCGGGCGGCGCTCGTCGCGGAACTTGGTCTGGATGTGATAGAAGTTCTTCGGCATCTGCCGGTAGCTGCGGATCTCGTGGCGGGCGATGTCGGTGATCGCCTCCTCGGAGGTGGGCTGGACGATGAAGTCGCGCTGGTGGCGGTCCTTGATGCGCAGCAGCTCCGGCCCGTATTTGTCCCACCTTCCCGACTCGATCCACAACTCGGCCGGCTGGACGACCGGCATCAGCAGCTCGATCGCCCCCGCCCGGTTCATCTCCTCGCGGATGATCGCCTCGATCTTGCGGATGACCCGCAGCCCGAGCGGCATGTAGTTGTAGATGCCGCCGGCGAGCCTGCGGATCATGCCGGCGCGCGTCATCAGCCGGTGGCTGACGACTTCCGCGTCGGCGGGGGCTTCCTTCAGGGTGGAAAGATGGAATCGGGAGGCTTTCATGGATCGTCCGGGAGGGGCGGCCACCGTGGTTCCGGTGCCGGCGGCGGCTGGATATAATCGTTTCAATTGTATGGGATTGAGGGGTGCCGGCCATGCTGGACCGTGACGGCTATCGCCCCAACGTCGGCATCATCCTGGTCAATTCGAGGAACGAGGTCTTCTGGGGAAAGCGGGTCCGCGAGCATTCGTGGCAGTTTCCGCAAGGCGGCATCAAGCGCGGCGAATCGCCCGAGCAGGCGATGTACCGCGAGCTGCACGAGGAAGTCGGGCTGCGGCCCGAGCACGTGCGCATCGTCGGACGCACCCGCGACTGGCTCCGCTACGACGTGCCGGAACACTGGGTGCGGCGCGAATGGCGCGGCCACTATCGCGGCCAGAAGCAGATCTGGTTCCTGCTGCGGCTGGTCGGGCGCGACAGTGATGTCGACCTGCGCGCCTCGGATCATCCGGAGTTCGATGCCTGGCGTTGGAACGACTACTGGGTACCGCTCGACGCGGTGATCGAGTTCAAGCGCGAGGTCTACGGCCAGGCGCTGAACGAGCTCGCGCGCGTCCTGTTCCACCGCAACGAGCAGCGGGGTCTCCCGGAAACGAGCCGCTTCCTGCGCGGCCGTACGCGCGTGCGCGGGCGCGCGGCCGACGCGGCCGAGACTCCCGCCGACGAGGCCGAGCGCGGCTGACCGCGCCCCGGCGGGCGCGGGCGCCGGCCGTGTCGAGCTCCGGCCGGGTCGCCCGCGGGCCGGATCAGGCCGGCGTCAGGAGCGGCCGCCCTTCCATCCAGGCCGCGACGTTGTCCAGCACCAGCCGGCCCATCGCGCCGCGCGTGAGGACCGTGCCGCTGCCCTGGTGCGGCTGCAGCGCGACGTTGTCCAGCGCGCACAGCGCCTCCGGGACCTTCGGCTCGTCGTCGAACACGTCCAGGCCGGCGCCGCCCAGCCGTCCCGCGGCCAGCAGCTCCACCAGCGCCGCCTGGTCCACCACCGAGCCGCGCGCGATGTTCACGAACACGCCGTCGGGGCCGAGCGCCTCGAGGGCGGCGCGCGAGATCAGCCGGTGGGTCGCCGGGCCGCCGGGGCAGGCCGCGACCAGCACGTCGGCCCAGCGCGCCAGCGCGACGATGTCGTCGAAGTAGCGGTACTCGACGCCGGCCTTGGGGCGCGGCCCGAAGTAGGCGAGCTCGGTGTTGAACGCCGCGCAGCGCCGCGCGATCGCCATGCCGATCCGGCCCAGCCCGACGATCCCGACCTTGCGTTGCTGCAGGCTCGGGGTCGACGGCATCGGACCCTGCCTCCAGCGCCCCTCGCGCACGAAGCGGTCGCCCTGCGGGATCCGCCGCAGCGTCCCGAGCAGCAGCGCGAGGGCGAGATCGGCGACGTCCTCGGTGAGCACATCCGGCGTGTTGCTGATGGCGATGCCGCGGCCGCGGCAGGCCTCGACGTCGATCGCGTCGAGGCCGACGCCGAAGACCGCCACCAGCTCGAGCCGCGGCAGGCGCGCGATCGTGGCCGCGTCGATCCCGCGGCCGGCGTGCGTGACGGCCACGCGGCAGGTGTCGGCGAGCGCGTCAAGCTGGGCGCCGCGGTAGGGCGCCTCCCAGAGCCTCACGACCCGGTGGCGCGCCTCGAGCTCCGCCTGCGTGGGCGGATACAGCGGCGCGAGCAGCAGCACCGGGGTATCGGCCAGCGTCATGCCCGGTACCTCACGACATGCTGCGTCTGGGTGCCCAGCCCGTCGATCCCGGCGCTGATCACGTCGCCCGGCCGCAGGAACTGCGGCGGCTTCATGCCCAGGCCGACGCCGGGCGGCGTCCCGGTGGTGATCAGGTCGCCCGGGTTCAGCGTCATGAAGCGGCTGGCGTAGGACACCAGCGTCGCGCAGTCGAAGATCATCGTGCGCGTGCTGCCGCGCTGGCGCGGCTGGCCGTTGACGTCGAGCCAGAGGTCGAGGCGCTGCGGGTTCGGCACCTCGTCGGCGGTCAGGATCCAGGGCCCGATCGGCCCGAACGTGTCGCAGCCCTTGCCCTTGTCCCAGGTGCCGCTGCGCTCGAGCTGGTACTCGCGCTCGGAGACGTCGTTGACCAGCAGGTAGCCCGCGACGTGCTTCAGCGCGTCCTTCTTCGAGACGTAGCGCGCGCGCGTGCCGATCACGATGCCCAGCTCGACCTCCCAGTCGGTCTTGACCGAACCCTTCGGCAGCATCACGTCGTCGTCGGGCCCGACGATCGAGCTGAGCGTCTTGTGGAACAGGATCGGCTCCTTCGGTACCGGCGAGCCGGTCTCGGCGGCATGGTCCGAGTAGTTGAGCCCGATCGCGACGAACTTGGTCGAGCCGGTCACCGGCGGCCCGAAGCGCGGCTTGCCGCGCACCAGGGGCAGGCTCGCGGGCTTGAGCTTCGCGAGCCTGGCGAGCGCCTGCGGCGCCAGCTGCGCCGGGCCGATGTCGGGCACGACCGCGGACAGGTCGCGCAACCTGTCCTCGGCATCGATCAAACCGGGCTTCTCCTGCCCGGGCTTTCCGTAGCGAACCAGTCTCATGAGGTCTCCTCCATGCGGGAATCGAACTGTATCGCAGCCAGGCGCGCGTACAGGCCGCCGCGCGCCACCAGCTCGGCGTGGGTGCCCATGTCGACGACGCGGCCGCGCTCGAGCACGACGATCCGGTCGGCGCCGACCACCGTCGCCAGCCGGTGCGCGATCACCAGCGTCGTGCGCCCGAGCATCGCGCGCTCGAGCGCCGCCTGCACCGCGCGCTCGCTCTCGGCATCGAGCGCGCTGGTGGCCTCGTCGAGCAGCAACAGCGGCGGGTTCTTCAGCAGGGCGCGCGCGATCGCGATGCGCTGCCGCTGCCCGCCCGACAGCCGCACGCCGCGCTCGCCGAGGAAGGTCCGGTAGCCGTCGGGCAGTTTTTCGATGAACTCGTGGGCGTGCGCCGCGCGTGCCGCCGCCACGACCTCGTCGTCGCTCGCATCGAGCCGGCCGTAGCGGATGTTCTCCATCGCGTCGGCCGAGAACACGACGCTGTCCTGCGAGACCAGCCCGATCGCCTCGCGCAGGTCGGCCGGATCGAGCCGGCGCAGGTCGATGCCGTCGATCCGGATCGCGCCCGATGCCGGATCGTGGAAGCGCAGCAGCAGCTGGAACAGGGTGGTCTTGCCCGCGCCCGAAGGCCCGACCAGCGCGACCGTCTCGCCGGCCGCGATCGCGAGCGTCACCTGGTCGAGCGCGCGCTCGTCGGGCCGCGACGGGTAGCTGAAGACGACCGCCTCCAGGTCGACGCGCGCCCCGGTCCCGGACGGCACGAGCCGCGCCGGATGCGCGGGCGCGCGGATCGCCGGCTCGGCCTCGAGCAGCTCGAGCAGGCGCTCGGTGGCGCCGGCCGCGCGCTGCACGTCGCCCAGCACCTCGGCGATGGCCCCCGTGGCGCCCGCGACCAGCGCCGCGTAGAGGATGAACTGCGTCAGCAGCCCCGCGGTCAGCCGGCCTTCGAGCACCGCGTGCGCGCCCAGCCACAGCACGAACACGATCGCGCCGAACACCAGCACGATCGCCAGCGCGGTGAGCAGCGAACGGGCGCGCACCCGGCGCACCGCGCTGGCGAACGCGGCCTCGGTCGCGTCGCCAAAGCGGCGCGCCTCGAGCGGCTCGCGCGCGTAGGCCTGGACGATCTGGACCGCGTTCAGCGTCTCGCCGGCCAGCGCGCTGGTATCGGCGAGCGCATCCTGGCTGGCGCGCGAGAGCCGCCGCACGCGGCGGCCGAACACCAGGATCGGCAGCACCACGAGCAACAGCAGGCCGACGATGATCGAGGCGAGCTGCGGGCTGGTCACGATCAGCATCGCCAGCGCGCCCGCGAACAGCAGCGCATTGCGCAGGCCGAGCGAGATGCTGGTGCCGACCAGCGTCTGGATCAGCGTCGTGTCGGTGCTCAGCCGCGACAGCACTTCGCCGGTCTTCAGCGTCTCGAAGAAGCGCGCGTCCTGGCGCAGCACCTGCCGGTAGACCGCCCGGCGCAGGTCGGCCGTGACCCGCTCGCCGAGCCATGACACGCTGTAGAAGCGCAGCGCGGCCCCGAACGCGAGCACCACCGCGACGCCGAACAGCGCCAGGAACCAGAGATTGACGTCGGTCCGTTCCGAGGCGGCGGCGCCGGCGGCGAAGCCGATGTCGATCATCTGCCGGAAAGCCAGCGGCACCACCAGCGTCGCCACGGCCGCGACCAGCAGCGCGCCGGCCGCCACCGCCACGCGGGCACGGTAGGGCGCCATGAACGGCCAGAGCGCGCGCAGCACCGACAGCGAGCTGCGCCGCGCGGCGCTGGCGGAAGGGGGATCCGGGACGTTCGGGGCGAGGCCGGCGGCGGTCATGGAGCGAAGCATAAGCGATGTGTCGCGACCCCGAGCGCGCGTGCCGATCGCCCGCGCGACCGGCACGCGGCGCGGATCGTGCGGCCCGGCGCGGTCAGCCCGGTGCCGTCATCCGCTCGGGACGCACCCATTCGTCGAACTGCGCCGCGCTGACGTGGCCCAGCGCGAGCGCCGCCTCGCGCAGCGTGCTGCCCTCGCGATGCGCCTTCTTCGCGATCTCGGCGGCACGCTCGTAGCCGATGTGCGGAGCGAGCGCGGTGACCAGCATCAGCGAACGCTCGAGCAGCGCCGCGATGCGCGCGCGGTCGGGCTCGATGCCGGCGGCGCAGTGCCGGTCGAAGCTCGACATGCCGTCGGCCAGCAGGCGCAGGCTCTGCAGCAGGTTGTGCGCCACCAGCGGCTGGAAGACGTTGAGCTCGAAGTTGCCCGACGCCGCGCCGACGCCGAGCGCGACGTCGTTGCCCAGCACCTGCGCGCACAGCATCGTCATCGCCTCGCACTGCGTCGGGTTCACCTTGCCCGGCATGATCGAGCTGCCCGGCTCGTTCTCGGGGATGCGGATCTCGCCCAGCCCCGAGCGCGGGCCGCTGGCCAGCCAGCGCACGTCGTTGGCGATCTTCGTGAGAGCCGCGGCCAGCGCCCGCAGGCCGCCGTGCAACGCCACCGCCGGCTCGTGACCGGCCAGCGCCGCGAAGCGGTTCGGCGCCGGGACGAAGGGCAGCGACAGGCGCCCGGCAAGCTGGTCCGCGACCCGCGCCGCGAACCCGGGATGCGTGTTCAGCCCGGTCCCGACCGCGGTGCCGCCGATCGCCAGCTCGCACACCCCCGGCAGCGCACGAGCGATCGCCTCGCGCGCCCGCCCGAGCTGCGCGACCCAGCCCGAGATCTCCTGGCCGAGCGTCAGCGGAGTCGCGTCCTGCAGGTGCGTGCGCCCGATCTTCACGATGTCCGCGAAGGCATCCGCGCGCCCCTGAAGCGTCGCGCGCAGGGCGTCGAGCGCCGGCAGCAGGCGGCTCGCGGCCGCGCGCGCCGCCGCCACGTGGATCGCGGTGGGCACGACGTCGTTCGAGGACTGGCCGAGGTTGACCGCGTCGTTCGGGTGCACCAGGCGCTGCGGCCCGCGCGCGCCGCCGAGCAGCTCGGAAGCGCGATTGGCCAGCACCTCGTTCACGTTCATGTTGGTCTGGGTGCCCGAGCCGGTCTGCCAGACCGACAGCGGAAACTCGGCGCGATGCCGGCCATCGAGCACCTCGTCGGCAGCGCGCACGATCGCGTCCGCCGCGTTCCCGTCCAGCAGGCCGAGGTCCCGGTTGGCGAGGGCGGCGGCGCGCTTCACCTCCACCAGCGCGTCCACCAGCTCGACCGGCATGCGCTCGGTGGAGATCGCGAAATGCTCGAGCGAGCGCTGGGTCTGGGCGCCCCAGAGCCGCTCGGCGGGCACCTCGATCGGCCCGAAGGTGTCGCGCTCGA
>JBDHRX010000006.1:0-43910 GCA_039807785.1 Burkholderiaceae bacterium | reverse complement strand
CGACGCCGCGGCCGGGACCGGATCCGGGCGGCGCGGTGCGGCCGCCGGGTCGCCGCGGTCGTGCACCGCGACCGCGCCGCGCGCATAGATCCGCTGCTTGGCCGCGACGTAGCTGTCCATCGACGCGTGCCAGTCGAGGTGATCTTCGCTGAGGTTCAGGATCGCCGCGGCGTCGGGCGCGAAGCTCTGCGCCAGCGCCAGCTGGAAGCTCGAGAGCTCGATCACCCAGGCATCGGGGAGCGCGCCCGCGCCGATCGCGGCCGCCAGGGCGTCGAGCATCGGCGGGCGGATGTTGCCCGCCGCCACGGTCGCGAGGCCGGCGCTGCGGCACAGGTGGGCGGCCAGCGCGGTGGTCGTGGTCTTGCCGTTGGTGCCGGTCACCGCGATCACCTTCGGGCGATACCCCGACTCGCGCAGGTCGGCCAGCGCCTGGGCGAACAGCTCGAGCTCGCCGGCGATCGCGATCCCGCGTCCGCGCGCGAGCGCGTGGAAGGCCGCGGCCGCGCCGAGCTCGATCGACAACCCCGGGCTCCACGCGACCAGGTCCACGCCCTCGAGCCAGCGCTCGCCCCACGCAGGGCCGGCCGCATAGTCGATCGCGCCGGCCTGCTCGCGCAGGGTCGCGAGCCGGGGCAGGTCGGCGCCGTCGGCGCTGCGCGTGTCGGCCACGCGGACGCGCGCGCCCTGGCGCGCGGCCCAGCGGGCCATCGCCATGCCGGAGTCGCCCAGGCCGAGCACCAGGACGCTGCGGCCCTTCAGGTCGAACAGCTGCAGTTGCGCGGCGTCCAGGATGTCGCTCATCGCCGGTCCTAGCGCAGCTTCAGCGTCGACAGGCCGAACAGCACCAGCATCATCGTGACGATCCAGAACCGCACGACGACCTGGCTCTCCTTGACGCCGCCCACCTCGAAGTGATGATGCAGCGGCGCCATGCGGAAAATGCGCCGGCCCTCGCCGTAGCGCCGCTTCGTGTACTTGAAGTAGCCCACCTGGATCATCACCGAGAGCGTCTCGACGACGAACACGCCCCCCATGATGAACAGCACGATCTCCTGCCGGACGATCACCGCGATCGTGCCCAGCGCGGCGCCCAGCGCGAGCGCGCCGACGTCGCCCATGAACACCTGCGCGGGATAGGCGTTGTACCAGAGGAACGCGAGCCCGGCGCCGGCGATCGCCGCGCAGAACACGGTCAGTTCCCCCGCGCCGGGGATGTGCGGGATCAGCAGGTAGCGCGCGAAGACCGCGTTGCCCGCCGCGTAAGCGAAGATGCCCAGCGCGGAGCCGACCAGCACCGACGGCATGATCGCCAGGCCGTCGGCGCCGTCGGTGAGGTTCACCGCGTTGCTCGTCCCGACGATCACCAGGTAGGTCAGCAGGATGAAGCCGAACACGCCCAGCGGGTAGGCGACGTGCTTGAAGAACGGCACGATCAGGTCGGCCTGCGCCGGCAGTCCGGCCTGGAAGCCGCCGGACACCCAGTCCACGAACAGCGTCCAGGCCTGCGCGTTCGACTGCGCCGGCACCGCGAACGCGAGCGCGATCGCGGCGGCCAGGCCGATCACCGATTGCCAGAAGTACTTCTCCCCGGCCGACATGCCTTTCGGGTTGCGATGCACCACCTTGCGGTAGTCGTCGATCCAGCCGATCCAGCCGAAGCCGAGCGTGACCACCAGGACGATCCAGACGAAGCGGTTCGCCAGGTCGGCCCAGAGCAGGGTCGCGGTGCCGATCGAGATCAGGATCAGCGCGCCGCCCATCGTCGGCGTGCCGGACTTCACCAGGTGCGTCTGCGGGCCATCGCTGCGCACCGCCTGGCCGATCTTCATCGCCGTCAGCTTGCGGATCAGCGCGGGACCGAAGATCAACCCGATCGCCAGCGCGGTCAGGGTCGCCAGGACCGCCCGCAAGGTAATGTAGCCGAACACCGAGAACGCCCGGATGTCCTTGGCGAGCCACTGGGTCAGCTCGAGCAGCATCAGTGCGGGCTCCGCTGCGGCGAGCCGGCGAGCGCGGCCACGACGCGCTCCATCTTCATGAAGCGCGACCCCTTGACCAGCATCGTGGTGTCGGCCCCCGACAGCGCGCGGGCGCGCTCGACCAGCGCCTCGACCGCGTCGAAGTGCTCTCCGTCCGGCCCGAAGGCCCGGACGCTGTCGCGGCTGGCCTCGCCCAGCGCGAGCAGGCGCCCGATCCCGCGCTCGCGCGCGTAGGCGCCGACCTCGTGGTGGTACTGCGGCCCCTGCGCCCCGACCTCGCCCATGTCGCCCAGCACCAGCACCCGGCGCCCCGCGCAGGCGGCCAGCGCATCGATCGCGGCGCGCACCGAATCGGGATTCGCGTTGTAGCTGTCGTCGATCAGCACCATGCCGCCGGCGCCGCGCAGGCGCGCCAGCCGTCCCATGGCGGGCCGGAACCGGGCCAGCCCGGCGGCGATCGCGCTCGCGTCGATGCCCAGCGCGTGGCCGCAGGCCGCGGCGGCCAGCGCGTTGCGCACGTTGTGCGCGCCATCGATCGCCAATCGCACCTCGACGCGGCGACCGGCCAGGTCCAGTTCGAAGCGCTCCGGGCGCGCGTCCGGCGCCGCGCGCACCGGATAGCGCGCGCGGACGTCCTCGTCGAGCCCGAACTCGACGCGCCGGCGCGCGCCGGCGAGCTCGCGCCAGACCGGCGCCTGCGGGTCGTCGCCCGGGTAGACCGCCACGCCGTCGGCGCCCAGCGCCGCGATCGCGGCCCCGTTCTCGCGCGCCGATCCCTCGACGCCCTGCAGGAACTCCTGGTGCTCGCGCTGCGCGTTCGTCACCAGCGCCACGGTAGGCCGGGCCACGCCGGCCAGCCAGGCGATCTCGCCCGGGTGATTGGTGCCCAGCTCGACCACCGCGGCGCGATGCGCCGGCCGCAGGCGCAGCAGCGTGAGCGGCACGCCGATGTCGTTGTTGAGGTTGCCGCGCGTGGCGAGCCGCTGCGCCTCGCCGAAATGCTCGGCCAGGATCGCGGAGATCATCTCCTTGACCGTGGTCTTGCCGTTCGCCCCGGCCACCGCGACCAGCGGCAGATCGAAGCGCGCGCGCCAGCCGCGGCCGATCTCGCCCAGCGCCCGGCGCGTGTCGTCCACCCGGATCGCCGGCAGGCGGATGCCGGCCTTCCAGCGCTCGAAGACCACCGCCGCGGCCCCGCCCGCCTGCGCCTGTGCCAGGAAGTCGTGGGCGTCGAAGCGCTCGCCGCGCAGCGCGACGAACAGGTCGCCCGGCGCGACGCCGCGGGTATCGGTGGAGACCCCGCCGACGCGCGCCGAACCGTCGCCGTACAGCGTCCCCGAGGACAGCCAGCCGAGCGCTTCGCGCAGCTCAAACACGCACCGCCTCCAGGCGTCGCCGCAGGCAGCGGCGGGCCACCTCGACGTCGGAGAACGGCAGGCGTTGTCCGGCGACCTCCTGCCAGGTCTCGTGCCCCTTGCCGGCGATCAGCACGACGTCGTCGGCGCCGGCGCCCAGCAGCGCGCTGCCGATCGCCTTCTCGCGATCGAGCTCGGTGAGCCAGGGCTCGCGCGTGAAGCCGGCGCGAATGTCGGAAGCGATCCGGAACGGCGTCTCGCTGCGCGGGTTGTCGCTGGTGACGATGACACGGTCGGCGAAGCGCTCGGCGACCATGCCCATGATCGGCCGCTTGCCCGCGTCGCGATCGCCGCCGGCGCCGAACACGCACCACAGCGCGCCGCCGCGCGCCTCGGCAACCGGCCGCAGCGCCTGCAGCACGTTGATCAGCGCGTCGGGCGAATGGGCGTAGTCGACGACGACCAGCGGCCCGCCGTCGACCGCCAGCTGCTCCATCCGGCCGGGCAGCGGACGCAGCCGCTCCAGGCGCCGCATCGCGTCCTCGAAGGCGTCGCCGAGGCTGATCCAGACGGCCGCGACCGCCATCGCGTTGACGACGTTGAACTGGCCGATCACGTGCAGTCGCACCTGCGCGCGCCCCCAGTCGCCGCCCACCGCGACCTGCGTGCCGTTGCGCTCCTCGACGATCTGGTACGCCGACAGCTTGCGGCGCGCGCGCCAGCCGTGCTCGCCCGGGAGCTGCCCGAAGGCCACCGTCTGCACCGGTTCCGGCAGCGACTCCAGGATCCGCGGCGCGACCGGATCGTCGCCGTTGACGACCGCGGTGTGCAGCCCCGGCCAGGCGAACAGACGCTGCTTGGCCGCGAGGTAGGCGTCCTCGGTCTCGTGGTAGTCGAGATGATCGCGCGAGAGATTCGTGAAGACGGCGGTGCCGATCCGCGTGCCCTCGAGCCGGCCCTGGTCCAGCCCGATCGACGATGCCTCCATCGCGACGACCTCGACGCCGTGCTCGACGAAGCCGGCGAGCATCCGCTGCAGCGCCACCGCGTCGGGCGTGGTCAGGCCGAACGACTCGAGCTCGGGCGCGTCCTCGCCGGGCGCGATGATGCCGCTGCCCAGGGTGCCGATCACCGCGGCGCGCCGGCCGGCCTGCGCCAGCCCGCGCGCGATCCACTGGGTGCAGCTGGTCTTGCCGTTGGTGCCGGTCACCGCGACCACCTCGAGGCGCTCGCTGGGGTGCCCGTAGTACTCGGCCGCGATCGGTCCGGCCAGCGTCTTCAGCCCGGCCACCGGGCGGCTCGCGACGGCTCCGGTCGAGACCGACGGATCGCTCTCGTAGAGGACCGCCGCCGCGCCGCGCGAGATCGCCTGGCCGATGTGGTCGCGGCCGTCATGGCGATCACCGCGCCACGCGAGGAACGCGTCGCCGCGGCGCACCGCGCGGCTGTCGGCCACCAGCGCCGCGCCCGGCCCGAGCACCTCGCGCAGCCATCGCCCGAGCGCGGTCGCGGTCGCGGTCGCCGCCGACTGCCCGGTCTCGTCGATCACATGCTCTCCTTCACCGCCTCGGCCGGCACCACGAGCTGCGCCATCGGCGCATCGGGCGCCACGCGCAACGTGCGCAGCGCATCACCGACGATCCGCGCGAACACCGGCGCCGCCACCTGCCCGCCGTAGTATTTTCCGGCAGTCGGCTCGTCGACCATGACCGCGACGATCACGCGCGGATCGGACGCCGGCGCGAACCCGACGAACGACGCCAGGTACTTGTTGACGTACCGGCCGTTGTCGCGCTTGTGGGCGGTACCGGTCTTGCCCGCGACCCGGTATCCGGAGATCTGCGCCTGGGGCGCCGTGCCGCCCGGCCCGGCCGCGAGCTCGAGCATGTGCCGGACCGCGCGCGCGGTCTTCTGCGTGAGCACGCGCTGGCCCGCCGGCGTCTCGTCGACCTTGAACATCGTGAGCGGCAGCAGCTCGCCGTCGTTGGCGAACACGGTGTAGGCGCGCGCGAGCTGCAGCAGCGAGACCGACAGCCCGTAGCCGTAGGACATCGTCGCCTGCTCGATCGGCCGCCAGTTGCGGTACGGCCGCACGCGGCCGGCCACCGCGCCGGGGAAGCCGACCCGGGGGGCCTGCCCGAAGCCCAGCTCGGTGTACATCTCCCACATCTTCCGCGCCGGCATGTTCAACGCGATCTTCGCGGTGCCGACGTTCGACGACTTCTGCACCACCTGCTCCACCGTCAGCGGCCCGTGCGGATGCGCGTCGCCGATCGTGTTCGGCCCGATCGTCATCCGTCCCGGCGCGGTCTGGATCACGGTGCCGGGGCTCACCTGGCCGAGATCGAGCGCCAGGGCGACGGTGAACGGCTTCATCGTCGAGCCCGGCTCGAAGGTGTCGGTGATCGCGCGGTTGCGCAGCTGCGCACCCGACAACTGCCCGCGCTGGTTCGGGTTGTAGGTCGGCCAGTTGGCGAGCGCCAGCACTTCGCCGGTGCGCGCGTCGATCACCACGGCGGCGCCCGCCTGCGCCTTGTTCGACTGCACCGCCTCGCGCAGCGCGTCGAAGGCGAGGAACTGGATCTTGCTGTCGATCGACAGCGACAGGTCGCGCCCGTTGTGCGGCTCGCGCACCGCGCCGACGTCCTCGATCACGCGCCCGAGACGATCCCGGATCACGCGCCGGCTGCCCGGGCGCCCGGCCAGGTCCGGGTTGCGCGCGAGCTCCACGCCCTCCTGGCCGATGTCCTCGACGTTGGTGAAGCCGACGACGTGCGCGAAGGTCTCGCCCTGCGGGTAGTGGCGCTTGTACTCGCGCTGCTGGTGAATGCCCGGGATCTGCAGCGCCCCGATCCGCTCGGCGACCGCGGCGTCGACCTGCCGCCTCAAGTAGACGAAACTGCGGTCCTCCTCGGCGAGCTTGCGGCGCAGCTCGCGCTCCCCGACGCCCAGCAGCTTCGCCAGCGCGGAGATCTGCTGCGGCGTCGCGTCGACCTGCTCGGGAATCGCCCACACCGCCCGCGCCGGCAGGCTCGAGGCCAGGACGACGCCGTTGCGGTCGAAGATCTTGCCGCGCGAAGCCGGCAGCTCGAGCGTCTTGGTGTAGCGCATCTCGCCCTGCTTCTGCAGGAAGTTCTGCGAGAACACCTGCAGCCAGACGGCGCGCGCGCCCAGCGCGACGAACGCGATCGCGACCAGCAGCATCACCAGCTGCGAGCGCCAGGCCGGCAGCCTGACCTGCAGCAGGGGATTCGACGCGAAGGGAACGTTGCGACGGGAGTGACGCGCCATTCAGCGGGCTCCGGAGGGCTTGCCCTTCGCGGGCGGCCGGGCGCCGGCGACGGCCAGGTCGGGCAGCGGGGTGCCGAGGCGCACGACGCGGTCCACCGGATCGACCACCAGGTGCAGCGTGCGCTCCGAGGAGATCGACTGCATCGTCAATTCGCGCCGCGCCTTGGCATCGATCAGGGCCGCCTTCGCGAGCGTGGTCTGCTCGACCTGCAGCTGGTTCCAGCCCACCTCGAGCTGCGCGGCCTGCGCCTGCGCGCGCTCGACGTCGATGAACAGCTTGCGGGCATGGTATTGCGACGTCACCAGGCCGAGCGCGCAGACGACGAGCAGGGCCGAAAGCAGGATGTTCGCGCGGGTCATGGATGTCTCCTCGAAATGCCTCGGATGCCGGTGATCGCGCGCTCAGGCGCGCTCGGCCACGCGCATCACCGCGGAGCGCGCGCGCGGGTTGGCCGGCCGCGCGCGCCCCTTCCCCCGCGGCACGCCCGGCAACACGCGGGCGATCGCCCGCAGGCGCGGCGCCGCATCGGGCCGCGCCGCGCCGGTCACGGGATCGCGGGGCGCGTCGCGTCCGGTCTCGTGCGCAATGAACTGCTTGACCATCCGGTCTTCCAGCGAATGAAAACTGATGACGACCAGCCGCCCGCCCTGCGCCAGGCGCGCGACCGCCTTCCCGAGGACTAGCGCGAGCTCCTCAAGCTCCTGATTGACGTGAATCCGTAGAGCCTGAAAGGTGCGGGTGGCCGGGTCCTTGCCCACCTCCGCCCGCCCGCCGCGGCGCCGGACGACGCCCGCCACGAGCGCGGCAAGCTCTCCGGTCGTGCGAAGGGCCTGCTCGCCGGCATCCCGGCAGCGAGCAGCAATCGCCTCTGCAATCTGAACAGCAAGCCGTTCTTCCCCATAGTCCCTCACCACCTTCGCGATGTCGTCCACGGACGCGCCCAGCAGCCACTCGCGCGCGGAGACACCGCGCGTCGGGTCCATGCGCATGTCGAGCGGTCCGTCCCCACGGAAACTGAAGCCGCGCGCCGGATCGTCCAGCTGCGGCGAAGAGACGCCGAGATCGAGCAGCACGCCGTCGACCCGATCGATGCCGCGCGCGTCGAGCACCGCGTCGAGCGCCGAGAAGCGGACGTGCTCGATCGCGAAACGCGGGTCGCGCCAGGCGCGGCCGGCGGCGACCGCTTCGGGGTCGCGGTCGAGCGCGAGCAGTCGCCCGTGCGGCCCCAGGCGGGCGAGGATCGCGCGACTGTGGCCGCCGCGCCCGAAGGTCGCGTCGACATAGCAGCCATCGGCCCGGATCGCCAACGCCCCGACCGCCTCGTCGAGCAGCACCGACTGGTGACCGTACCGACCGGCCTCCTGATCGTCCTGCGGGTCACGGTCCGGGCCCACCGCTCAGAAGTTGAAGTTCGCGATCGCATCGGGCATCCCGGCGGCGAGCGTCTCGCGCTCTTTCGCGGCCAGCGTCCCCGCATCCCAGATCTCGAAGTGGCTGCCCATGCCGAGCAGCATCACCTCGCGGTTCAGCGACACGGCGCCGCGCAGCTCGGGCGAGATCAGGATGCGTCCGGTCGCATCCATGTCGACGTCCAGCGCATTGCCCAGGAAGATCCGCGCCCAGCCGCGCGCGGCGATCGGCATGGCGGCGAGGCGGTCGCGATGGACGTCCCAGACCGGCCGCGGGAACAGGAGCAGGCAGCCGTCGGGGTGGCGCGTCAATGTGAGCAAGCCCTCACACTGCTTGGAAAGCGCGTCCCGATGCCGCGCCGGGATCGTCATGCGACCCTTGGCGTCGAGCAACAGCGCGGAACTTCCCTGGAACATGTCCTTCCGACCCGCCCTAACGCGTGGGCCCCACCTGGCAGCGGGGTCACCCCACAAAAATGCACTTTTCTACACGAATCTGCACTGTACGGAAAAGTGCTGGGCAAGGCAAGTCGCCGAAAGGGTTTTTCCTTGTCGTAACAGGGACTTAGCCGTCGTTGTTGAAGCTAGCCATCGCCCGCCTTTCCATCGATGAATGAGGGACTTGGCGCGGCTATCGAAGGTAATACTTGAAGAAAAGGAAGGGGAGCGGGTCTGTAGGCCGGATTCTGTGCGCCGGCGAACCGGCGTGACGATCATTCGTCTGGGCGGCCGGTTGCCCGGCCGCTCGAGCCATCTACCCGCACGCTCGGGCGAGCCACCCTGTGCGGTCCGTGGACCGCGCGCGTGCCTATTCGATGTTGCTCCGGATGGGGTTTGGCGTGCCGGCCGTGTCGCCACGTCCGCGGTGAGCTCTTACCTCGCCGTTTCACCCTTGCCGTCGGCGCCGGCAAGCCGGACGCCGCTTGGGCGGTGTGCTTTCTGTTCCACTTTCCGTCGCCTTGGGCCTTTCGGCTTGCTGCGCCTGGCCGTTAGCCAGCATCCCGCTCTGTGGAGTCCGGACCTTCCTCCGGCCGCGGCGCCTGCGCGCCCCGGCCGGCGACCGTCCGACCCGCTCCGGGTGCCATGGTACGCCCCCGGACGCCATCATGGCGCGCCGATGCGCCCCGACCCGGCCGGAAAACGCGGGGGTCGTCGTAGAACGCGGCCTCGGCGTTGGCCGGCCACCAGCCCGGCACGCCGAGCAGCGGCAGGGGCGACAGCATCGCCGGGCGCAGGTCCGCAGCCCGCAACCCGTCGCCGGCGAGCGCGTCGAGCGCATCGCCGTCGAGGTCGGCGGGCGGCACGCCGGGCGGCGTCTCGACGATCCAGGCGTGGGCGCAGGCCGCCTTGAAGGGCGCCAGCAGCTTCTCCGCGAGGCCGTGGCCCAGCAGATGCACCCGCGCGTGCGCCTCGAAGCGCCGCCGCCCGTCGACGAACAACGCGCGCCAGTCGAAGCGGCGCAGCGCATCGGCCAGCGCCGGATCGTCGCAGACGAACAGCGCCCCGCTCTCGTCGAGCACCGTCACCGCGTCGCGCAGCGCCCCGCGGCGCGACGCCGGCGCGCCGGACGGGACGGCCAGCGCATCCGACTGCAGGCGGTTCAGGCGGCGCTTGACGCGCGGCCAGGCCAGCCAGGCGAGCGCGTTGAACCAGTCGTGCAGCATGCCGGGCCCGTGCGCGCGGGTCGGGACCAGGCCGTGCGCGCGGATCACCTGCTCGTAGGCGCCCGCGGGCGCCGCGCGCGCGTCGACGAAGCGCAGCGCCAGGCCGTCCTCGGTGCGCAGCCCGCGCTGCGCGGCAAGGCGGTTCAGCGCATCGAAGTCGATCCGTCCGCTCGCGCGCGGGTCGCTGCGCGACATCCAGGGTTCGAACGGCTCGAACCAGGGGCCGCGATCGCCGCGCGTCAGGGCGCGAGCCTCCACCCGAGCGTCTCGCCGCCGGCCAGCGGCACGATCCGGTCCGGCCCGAACGGCAGCGACGCGGGCACGGTCCAGGTCTCGCGGCGCAGCGTGATCCGGCCGGCGTTGCGCGGCAGGCGATAGAAGTCCGGTCCGTTGAAGCTGGCGAACGCCTCCAGGCGATCGAGCGCGCCGGCCTGCTCGAACGCGCTCGCGTAGAGCTCGATCGCGTGCGGCGCGGTATAGCAGCCCGCGCAGGCCGCGGCGTGCTCCTTCAGCCGGGCCGCGTGCGGCGCGCTGTCGGTGCCGAGGAAGAAGCGCGTGCCGCCGCCGGTCGCGGCCTCGAGCAGCGCGCGCCGGTGCGCCTCGCGCTTGAGCACCGGCAGGCAGTACCAGTGGGGTCGCAGGCCGCCGGTGAAGATCGCGTTGCGGTTGTAGAGCAGGTGGTGCGCGGTGATCGTGGCGGCCAGCCTCTCGTCGGCCTGCGCGACGTACTGCGCCGCCTGCCGCGTCGTGATGTGCTCCAGCACGATCCGCAGCCCGGGAAAGTCGCGCCGCAAGGGATCGAGGACCGTGTCGATGAAGACCGCCTCCCGGTCGAACACGTCGACCCCGGCGTCGGTGACCTCGCCGTGCACCAGCAGCGGCATGCCGCAGCGCTGCATCGCCTCGAGCACCGGCCAGGTGCGCCGCAGGTCGGTGACCCCGGCATCGGAATGGGTCGTGGCGCCGGCGGGATAGAGCTTGACCGCGACGACGCGACCGTCGTCCACGGCGCGCCGGATCTCGTCGGCCGGGGTGTCGTCGGTCAGGTAGAGCGTCATCAGCGGCTCGAAGGCCGCCCCCGCCGGCAGCGCGTCGACGATGCGCTGCCGGTAGGCGAGCGCCTGCTCGACCGTGGTCACCGGCGGCCGCAGGTTCGGCATCACGATCGCGCGCGCGAACTGCGCCGCGCTCGCGCCGACCACGGCGCGCAGCGCGTCGCCATCGCGCAGATGCAGGTGCCAGTCGTCGGGGCGGGTGAGCGAGATCGAGTCCACGTTCGGGTCCGGGGCGGAGGCGATGTTCATGCGGCGTCGACCGGCAGCAGCAGCAGTGCGCGGAAGTCGTTGACGTTGGTTCGCGTCGGCCCCGTCGTCACCAGGTCGCCGAGCGCGTCGAAGAAGCTCCAGGCATCGTTGTCGTCGAGCAGCGCGCGCGCATCGAGCCCGGCGGCGGCCGCGCGCGCCATCGTGTCCGGCGTCGCGATCGCTCCGGCGTCGGGCTCGGAGCCGTCGATGCCGTCGGTGTCGGCCGCGATCGCCCAGGCCCCGGGCAGGCCGTCGAGCTCGCGCGCCAGGGCGAGGAGGAACTCGGCGCAGCGGCCGCCGCGGCCGCGGCCGCGCACCGTGACCGTGCATTCGCCGCCGGAGATCAGCGCGACCGGACGCGCGAACGGCTGGCCGTGGCGGACGATCTCGCGCGCGATCGCCGCCATCACCTGCGCCACCTCGCGCGCCTCGCCGGTCACGGTGTCCCCCAGCACGATCGGGCGCACCCCGGCCTGCGCGAACGTCGCCGCCGCCGCCTCGAGGCTGCGGTGGGCCGTGGCCGCCATCCGCGCCTCGACGCGCGCGAACAGCGGATCGCCCGGCTTCGGCGTCTCGCCGGCCTCGCCGCGCACGCCGCGCTCGAGATGCGCGCGCACGCTGGCCGGCGCCTGCACGCGCCAGCGCTCGAGGATCGCGAGCGCGTCGGCATACGTGCTCGGATCGGGCGAGCACGGCCCGCTCGCGATCGACGAGGGGTCGTCGCCGGCGACGTCGGAGATCATCAGCGCGAGCGCGCGCGCGCGGGTGGCCTGTGCCAGGCGTCCGCCCTGGATCCGCGACAGGTGCTTGCGCACCACGTTCATGTCCTGGATCGGCGCGCCGCTGGCGAGCAGCGCGCGCGTGACGGCCTTCAGGTCGGCCATCGGGACCGCGTCGACCGGCAGGCTGAGCAGGCTCGAACCGCCGCCCGAGACCAGCGCCACGAGCAGGTCCTCGGCGCCGAGGCCCGCCGCGGCCTCGAGGATCCGCGCGGCGGCGCGCTCGCCGGCCGCGTCGGGAACCGGGTGCCCGGCCTCGACCACCTCGATCCGGCGGCACGGCAACCCGTGCGCATAGCGGGTGACGACCAGCCCGCCGAGCGGCGCCTGCGCCGGCCAGTGCCGCTCGACCGCCAGCGCCATGCTGGCCGCCGCCTTGCCGGCGCCGACGACGAGCGTCCTGCGGACGCGGGCGATGTCCGCGGCGTCCGGCAGAAACGGGGCGAGGATCTCGAGGGGATCGGCCGCGGCGACCGCCGCGGCGAAGCTGTCAAGGAGAAGTCGGCGCGCATCCATGCGCGCCGACTTTACCGCACTTGCCGATCAGTCGGCGTAGACGCCGGCCTTGCGGATCACCGGTCCCCAGCGATCGATCTCGGCGGCCAGGTGCTTGCGCAGCCCCTCCGGCGTCGCGCGCTCGGCCGAGGCGGTCTGCGCGCCGAGATCGGCGAAGCGCTTGTTCAGCCCCGGATCCTTCAGCGCCTGCTGCAGCGCGGCCACGAGCCTGTCGACCACCGGCTTGGGCGTTCCCTTGGGCGCGTACAGGCCATGCCAGATCGACACGTTGAAGTCGGGATAGCCCGACTCGGCCATGGTCGGCAGTTCCTTCAGCGACTCGATCCGCTGCGGCGCGGTGAGCGCCAGCGCGGTGACCTTGCCCGACTTGATCTGCGGCGTGGTGTTGGTGGTCTGGTCGCACAGGATGTCGACCTGCCCGCCCATCAGGTCGGCCAGTGCCGGCGCCGTGCCCTTGTACGGAACGGTGACCAGCTCCTGGTTGATCGCCGACTGGAACAGCAGGCCGCACAGGTGCGAGGCCGAGCCGACGCCGGCGTTGGCCAGCGTGACCTTGTCGGCGTTCTTCTTCACGTAGTCGACCATCTCCCGCATGTTCTTGGCCGGGAAGCCGTTCTTCACCAGCATGGTCATCGGCACGTCGTTGATCAGGCCGACGTACTCGAAGTCCTCGAGCGGCTTGTACTGCAGCTTGCGATACAGGGCCGGCGTGGTCGCCATCCCGATGTGGTACACGAGCAGCGTGTAGCCGTCGGGATTCGCGCGCGCGACCTTGGAGACGCCGATCGTGCCCGCCGCGCCGGCGGCATTCTCGACCACGAAAGTCGAGCCCGGTATCGCCTTGGCCATCGCATCGGCCACGGAGCGGGCGACGGTGTCCGTCGGCCCGCCGGCTGCGAACGGCACGACGACCGAGATCGGGCGCGTGGGATAGGCTTGGGCGCCGGCGGTGGTTGCCGCGAGCGCGGTCGCCATTGCGGCGACGCCGAGGATGATGCGCTTGACCATGTTCTCTCCTGAAGAAGGGCTGCAGAAGTCTACCGACGAGTGAAGGTTCACTGCAATGATTTAGCGCAATTTGTCCAGGATGGCGGCCCCGACCTCGGCCGTGGTGGCCGTTCCCCCCATGTCGCGCGTGCGCGGCCCGTGCTGGGTCACCTGCTCGATCGCGGCGACGATCGCGTCGTGCGCCTGGGGGTGGCCGAGGTGCTCCAGCATCATTGCACCGCACCATATCTGGCCGATCGGGTTCGCGATCCCCTGCCCGGCGATGTCGGGCGCCGACCCGTGCACCGGCTCGAACAGCGAGGGGAAGCGGCGCTCGGGGTTGATGTTGGCCGACGGCGCGATCCCGATCGTGCCGGTGCAGGCCGGCCCGAGGTCGGACAGGATGTCGCCGAACAGGTTGCTCGCCACCACGACGTCGAACCAGTGCGGGTTGCGGACGAAGTGCGCGGTCAGGATGTCGATGTGGAATTTGTCGACCCTGACGTCCGGATACTGCTGCTGCATCTCGGCGACGCGCTCGTCCCAGTACGGCATCGAGATGAAGATCCCGTTCGACTTGGTCGCCGAAGTCAGGTGCCGGGCCGGACGGCGGCGCGCCAGCTCGAACGCGTAGCGCAGCACGCGGTCGACCCCGGTGCGCGTGAAGATCGATTCCTGCAGGACGAACTCGCGCTCGGTGCCGGGGAACATCCGGCCGCCGACCGAGGAGTACTCGCCCTCGGTGTTCTCGCGCACCACGTAGAAGTCGATGTCGCCGGGCGCACGCCCCGCGAGCGGGCAGGGCACGCCCGCCATCAGCCGCACCGGCCGCAGGTTGATGTACTGGTCGAACTCGCGGCGGAACAGCAGCAGCGAGCCCCACAGCGAGACATGGTCGGGCACCGTGTCGGGCCAGCCGACCGCGCCGTAGTAGATCGCGTCGTGCCCGCCGATGCGCGCCTTCCAGTCCTCGGGCATCATCACGCCGTGCTTGGCGTAGTAATCGCAGCTCGCGAAATCGAAATGATCGAATTCCAGCCCGATCCCGAACCGGCGCGCCGCCGCTTCCAGCACGCGCACGCCCTCGGGCATCACTTCCTTGCCGATCCCGTCCCCCGGAAGGACGGCGATCCGGTGCCTGGCCATACGATTCTCCCGCTGCGCGAAGGGGCCGCCATGATCGCACAGCGGCAGCGCCCGCTGCCCGGGCGGTCAACCCGGCGCCGCCCCGAGCGTTGATCAGGACATGCCCGCCCGCATTCCGCCCCGCCCCGTCGCCGGGCCCGCCCCCACGGCGCCGCGCCGGCGTCCTGCCGGCTCCCGCCGGACGCTCGCCGCGGCGATCGCCGCGCTGGCGCTGGCCGGCTGCGCGAGCACCGACACGGTGCGCTACGGCGAGGTGACCGCGGTGCCCGGTGCCTACGCCCCGGCGCCGGCGCCGCTGAGCATCGGCGAGATCGCGGCCGAGTTGCGCAGCGGACGCGACCAGGCCGACCTCGCGGCGGCGATCCGCGAGCGCGGCCTGCTGGCGCCGGCCCGCGACGCCGACGTCGACCTGCTGCTGCGGCAGGGCGCCGACGGCGCGGTGATCGAAGCGGTCCGCAGCGAGTCGGAGGCGATCCTCGCCGCGCCCCCCGCGCCGGTCCGGGTCGTCCCCTATCCCTACCCTTACCCTTACTACTACGGCTGGTATCCCTGGGCGCCGTTCGATTTCGGCCTGTGGTGGTACGGCGGCCGCTACCCGCACTACCATCGTCCCCCGCCCGCCCTGCGCCCGCCGCCCGGGCCGCCGGCGCGGCCGCCGCTGCCCTCGCCGCGCGCGCCGCTCAAGCCTTCACGCTGACCGGACCCAGCCGGGTTCGGCCGCCCCGGCTACCCCGGACGCCCGCGCGCCGTCGTCCGCCTGCTGCATCGCCCACAGCCGCGCGTACTCGCCGCCGGCGCGCATCAGCGCGTCATGATCGCCGCGCTCGACGATCCGGCCCCCGGACATCACCAGGATCTGGTCGGCCTCCACGATGGTCGACAGCCGGTGGGCGATCACCAGCGTCGTCCGGTCGACCGAGACGCGCCGCAGCGCATCCTGGATCGCCTGCTCGTTGCGGCTGTCGAGCGCCGAGGTCGCCTCGTCCAGGATCAGGATCGGCGGATCCTTCAGCAGCGTGCGCGCGATCGCCACCCGCTGCTTCTCGCCGCCGGAGAGCTTCAGCCCGCGCTCGCCGACGGTGCTTTCGTAACCCTGCGGAAGCGCCGCGACGAACCCGTGCAGCTGCGCCGCGCGCGCCGCCGCCTCGATCGCTCCGGGCTGCGCCTCCGGGCGGCCGTAGGCGATGTTGTAGCGGATCGTGTCGTTGAACAGCACCGTGTCCTGCGGGACGATCCCGATCGCGGCGCGCAGGCTCGACTGGGTGATGCGGCGCAGATCCTGCCCGTCGATCGAGATCGACCCGTGCTGCACGTCGTAGAAGCGGTAGAGCAGCCGCGCCAGCGTCGACTTCCCGGCCCCGCTGGCGCCGACCACCGCGGTCGTCGTGCCGGGCGGCATCGTGAAGTCGACCTCGTGCAGGATCGGCCGGTCCGGTTCGTAGGCGAACGAGACCCGCTCGAACCGGATCGACGGGGCGCGACCCGGCGCGAGCGCCAGCGCGCGGGCGTCGGGCGCATCGGCGACCTCGCGGTGCTCGCCCATCAGGCGGAACATCCGCTCCATGTCGGTCAGCGCCTGCTTGATCTCGCGGTAGAGCACGCCGAGGAAGTTGAGCGGGACGTAGAGCTGGATCATGAACGCGTTGACCAGCACCAGGTCGCCCAGGCTCATCGTCCCGGCGACCACCCCCGCGGTCGCCCGCCACAGCAGCAGCGCGACCGCCGACGCGACGATCAGGCTCTGTCCCAGGTTGAGCACCGACAGCGAGGTCTGCGAACGGATCCCGGCGCGCATCCGCGCCAGCAGGTTCTCGTCGTAGCGCCGCGCCTCGAAGTCCTCGTTGTTGAAGTACTTGACCGTCTCGTAGTTGATCAACGCGTCGATCGCCCGCGTGTTGGCGCGCGAGTCCTGCTCGTTCACCTCGCGCCGGAACTGGGTGCGCCATTCGGTCACCGTCACGGTGTACGCGACGTAGAGCACCAGCGCCGACAGCGCGATCGCCGCGAACGACGCGTCGTAGTGGAGCACCAGGTAGCCGATCACCAGCGCGATCTCGACCAGCGTCGGCAGGATGCTGTACAGGGTGTACGAGATCAGGCTGCCGATCCCCTGCGAACCCCGTTCGATATCGCGCGACATGCCGCCCATCTGGCGCTCGAGATGGAAGCGCAACGACAGCGAGAGCAGGTGGCGGAAGACCTGCAGCATGATCGTGCGCGCGGCGTCCTGGGTGACCCGCGCGAAGATCAGCTCGCGCAGCTCGGTGAACAGCGTGACCCCGATGCGCAGCAGGCCGTAGGCGACCAGCAGGGCCACCGGGACCACCAGCACCGCGTGCGCGTCGCCCGGCTTCAGGTCGAGCGCGTCGACGATCTGCTTGAGCACCAGCGGCACGCCGACGTTGGCGACCTTCGCCGCCACGAGACAGGCGAGCGCCAGGCCCACGCGCCAGCGGTAGGCCCACAGGTACGGCAGCAGTCGCCCGATCGTGTGCCAGTCGCCGCGCGCGACAGGCTGCCCGTCAGGCCCGGGCGGATCGGCGACTGGAGTTCGGCGCATTGTGCATCCCGATGGCAAACCGCTATTCTGGCCCCGTTGCTCCAGGCCCACTCCGAGACGTCCTCATGGAACCCGTACCGACCGCGACCCCGCTTCCGGGCCGCATCCCCGAACTCCGCGTCGTGCCGATGCCGGCCGACACGAACGCCGACGGCGACGTCTTCGGCGGCTGGATCATGGCCCAGGTCGACCTGGCCGGCGCCCTGCCCGCGATGCGACGCGCCCAGGGGCGGGTCGCGACGGTCGCGGTGAACTCGTTCATCTTCAAGCAGCCGGTATTCGTCGGCGACGTGCTCAGCCTGTACGCCGACGTGGCCCGCGTCGGCCGGACGTCGATCACGGTGTTCGTCGAGGTCTACGCGCAGCGCAACCGGCTGACCGGCGAGGTCGTGAAGGTGACGGAAGCGACGCTGACCTACGTCGCCACCGACGACCAGCGCCGGCCGCGACTGCTGCCGCCGGGCTGACCGGCCGTTCCGGACGGCGGCCGCTGCGCCTGGCGATCGCCGGACCAGGGAACGGCCGAGCCGGTCTACGACCGGCCGGAGGCCGGCTAGCCCAGCCCGCGGAAATCCGGCTTGCGCTTCTCGAGAAAGGCGCTGAACGCCTCGCGCGCCGCCGGCGCGGTCAGCATCGTGCGGAATTCGGCGGCTTCCTCGCGGATCCGCCGCAGCACCGCGTCGCGCTGGTCCTGCCGCAACAGTCGCTTGGTGGCGCGCAGCGACGCCGCCGGCAGGCGCACCAGCTTCGCCGCCTGCGTCCGTGCGTGACCGAGCGTGTCCGCAGCGGGCAGCACGGCGTTCACGAGCCCCATCTCGAGCGCCTCCGCGGCGCCGAACGGTTCGCCGAGCAGCAGCTTCTCGGCCGCCCGCAGGTGCCCGACCATGGCCGGCAGCAACAGCGTCGATCCCGCCTCGGGACACAAGCCGAGCTGCGCGAACGGCAGCGCGAAGCGCGCGTTCTCGCCCGCGTAGACGAGGTCGCAGTGCAGCAGCAGCGTCGTGCCGACGCCCACCGCGGGCCCGGCGACCGCCGCGACCAGCGGCTTGCCGCATTCGGCCAGCGCGATCAGGAACTGGAACACCGGCGCATCCTCGCCGAGCGGCGGATCGTTGAGGAAATCCTCGAGATCGTTGCCCGCGGTGAACGCCTCGGCGCTGCCGTGCACCAGGATGCAGCGCACCGCGGGATCGGCCTCGGCCGCGCGCAGCCCCCCGGTCATCGCCCGGTACATCGGCGCGGTCAGCGCGTTCTTCTTCCCGGGCCGGTTCAACTCGATCGTCGCGATCCCGTCGGCGACGTGGGTCAGGACATCCATCGGCTTGCCTCCGGGCGCCCGCGGCGCCGCGCTCGTATCCGTTCGACTCGCATCCGCCCGGCTCACACCCGCCCGGCTCACACCCGCTCGAAGATGCCGGCGGCCCCCATCCCGGTGCCCACGCACATCGTGACCATCCCGTACCCCAGCCCGCGCCGGCGCAGCCCATGCACCACGGTCGCGGCGCGGATCGCGCCGGTCGCCCCGAGCGGATGGCCGAGCGCGATCGCCCCGCCCATCGGATTGACCACCTCGGGATTCAGGCCCAGGTCCTGGATCACCGCGAGCGACTGGGCCGCGAACGCCTCGTTCAGCTCGATCCAGCCCAGATCGTCGAGCTTCAGGCCGGCGACGCGCAGCGCCGCGGGAATCGCTTCCTTCGGGCCGATCCCCATGATCTCGGGCGGGACGCCGCGCACCGAGAACGACACGAAGCGCGCCAGCGGCACGAGGCCGAACTGCTTCAGCGCGCGCTCCGAGACCAGGATCAGCGCCCCGGCGCCGTCGGAGGTCTGCGAGCTGTTGCCGGCGGTAACGCTGCCCATGCCGGTCGGCTTGCCGCCCGGGTCACGCGGCGCCGCGAACGCCGGGCGCAGCTTCGCCAGCGCCTCGAGCGTCGTCTCGGCGCGCGGCCCCTCGTCGAGATCGAGGCGGCGACTGCGCACCTCGATCTCCCGACGGTCGAGGTCCGGGAAACGCTCGACGACGTCGATCGGGCTGATCTCGTCGGCGAACTCGCCGGCGCGCTGCGCCGCGATCGCCTTCTGGTGCGAGGCGAGCGCGAAGGCATCCTGCGCCTCGCGCGAGACCTTCCACCGCTGCGCGACCTTCTCGGCGGTGAGCCCCATCCCGTAGGCGATGCCGCGGTTCTCGTCGCTCTCGAACACGCGTGGATTGATCGACGGGCGGTGGCCCATCATCGGCACCATGCTCATCGACTCGGTGCCCGCGGCGATCATCACCTCGGCCTCGCCCACCCGGATCCGGTCCGCCGCCATCGCGATGGCGGTCAGGCCCGACGCGCAGAACCGGTTCACCGTCACGCCGCCGACGCTGTCGGGCAGCCCGGACAGCAGCGCGCCGATGCGCGCCACGTTCAGGCCCTGCTCGGCCTCCGGAATGGCGCAGCCGACGATCGCGTCCTCGATCGCCTTCGGGTCGAGCGCCGGCACCCGGGCCAGCGCCGAGCGGATCGCGTGCACGAGGAGATCGTCCGGGCGGACGTTGCGCAGCGCGCCCCTCGGCGCCTTGCCGATCGGCGTGCGCGCGGCCGCGACGATGTAGGCATCCTGAACTTGCTTGCTCATCTTCGACTCCTGGATTCCTGCGGTCCGGCTCAATTGCGCACCGGCTTGCCGGTCTGCATCATTCCCATGATCCGTTCCTGGGTCTTGGGATGCGTGAGCAGGCCGGTGAACGCCTTGCGCTCGAGCGCCATCAGCCACTCTTCGTCGACGCGCGAGCCCGGCTCGACATCACCGCCGCACATCACTTCCGCGATCGTCCGGCCGAGGTGGTAGTCGTGGGCCGAGATGAAGCCCCCGTCGCGCATGTTCAGCATCTGCGCGCTCACGGTCGCGATCGCCGATCGCCCCGCGACCCGGATCGACGACTTCCGCGGCGGACGGTAGCCGCCGTCGCGCATCGCCCTGGCCTCGCGGATCGCCGCGTAGAGCAGCTCCTGGCGATGGAACACGATGCGGTCCTCGGGAAGCAGGTAGCCCAGCGCGCGCGCCTCGATCGCCGAGCGCGACACCTGGGCGGTGCCGGCCGCCAGCACGTACTTCTTCAGGAAGTCGAGCAGCGCCGCATCGGGCGCGGCTTCCTGCTCCTCGGCCGCGCGCCGCGCGCCGAAGGCCAGGCCGCCCCCGCCCGGGACCAGGCCCACCCCGACCTCGACCAGCCCGATGTAGCTCTCCAGGTGCGCGACGCGGCGCGCGCAGTACATCGCGAGCTCGCATCCGCCGCCGAGCGCCATGTTCGCCACCGCCGCCACGGTCGGCACCTGCGCGTAGCGCAGGCGCAGCATCGCGTCCTGCAGCGCCTTCTCGGCCTCGCCGATCGCTCCGGCGCCGCCGGACATGAAGACCGGCAGCATCGCCTGCAAGTCGGCGCCGTACGAGAACGGATCGTCGGGCGACCAGATCACCAGCCCCTGGTAGTCGCGCTCGGCGAGCTCCACCGCCTGGAGCAGGCCGGCGATCACGCCCGGGCCGATCGCGTGCACCTTGGTCCGGATCGAGGCCACCAGCACCTGGTCGACACCGCGCGCATCGAGCGTCCAGAGGCGGATCGAATCGTCCTCGAAGACCGTCGTGCCGCCGGTGTGGCCGGTCGCGTCCTGCTCGCCGGCGAGCCGGACCGGGAACAGCTGGCGTCGGTATACCGGGTGCGCGGCGCGCGCCACGAACTCGCCCCGCGCCGGCGACCACGACCCCTGCGGCTGGTGCACGCCGCCCTGGCGCGCCACCGGGCCCTCGAACACCCAGTCGGGCAGCGGCACCGCGGCCAGCGCCAGCCCGGCGTCGATGTCGGCCTTGATCCACTCGGCGACCCGGCTCCAGCCGGCCTCCTGCCAGGCCTCGAACGGTCCCTGCGCCATCGCGAAGCCGAAGCGCATCGCCAGGTCGACGTCGCGCGCGTTGTCGGCGATCTCGCCGAGCTTGCAGGCCGCGTAGTGCCAGGCATCGCGCAGGACCGCCCAGACGAAACGGGCCTGCGGGTTCGACGACTCGCGCAACAGCTTCAGCCGCTCGGCCGGGTCCTTCTTCTTCAGGATCCGCGCCACCGTCTCGTCGGCCTTCGCCCCGGCCGGCACGTAGTCGCCCTTCGACGGGTCGAAGCGCAGCACCGCCTTGCCGTCCTTGCGATAGAAGCCGGCACCCGCCTTCTGGCCGAGCGCGCCGCGCGCCGCCAGCGTCGCGAACGGCTCGGGCGTCGCGTACAGCGCGGCGAACGGATCGTCCTTCAGGTTGTCCTGCATCGTCTTCATGACGTGGACGATCGTGTCGAGGCCGACCAGGTCCGCCGTCCGGAAGGTGCCCGACTTGGCGCGGCCCAGCTTCTCGCCGGTCAGGTCGTCGACCACGTCGAAGCCGAGCCCGGCCTTCGCCGCCTCGGCCACGGTGGCGAACATGCCGAAGGTCCCGAGGCGGTTGGCGATGAAGTTCGGGGTGTCCTTCGCGCGCACGCAGCCCTTGCCCAGCGTCGTGGTGAGGAAGGTCTCCAGCCGGTCGACGATCGCCGGATCGGTGTCGGCGGTGGCGATCAGCTCGACCAGGTGCATGTATCGCGGCGGGTTGAAGAAGTGCACGCCGCAGAAGCGGCGCCGCAGGTCGGCGTCGAAGCCCTCGGCCAGCCGGCCGATCGACAGGCCCGAGGTGTTGGTCGCGAAGATCGCGCCGGCGCCCAGGAACGGGGCCACCTTGCGGTACAGATCGTGCTTCCAGTCCATCCGCTCGGCGATCGCCTCGATGACCAGGTCGCAGCCGCGCAGCGCCTCGAGGTCGTCGTCGTAGTTGGCCGGCTCGATGAACGCGGCGAGGTCGGGATGGCCGAGCGGCGCCGGGTTGATCTTCCTCAGGCCCTCGATCGCCCTGAGGACGACGCCGTCCTTCGGCCCCTCCTTCGCCGGCAGGTCGAACAGCACGACCTCGACCTTCGCGTTGACCAGGTGCGCGGCGATCTGCGCGCCCATCACGCCCGCGCCGAGCACGGCGACCTTCTTCACGATGAAATTGCCCACTTCGCTTGCCTCGTATCGGGGGAGCGCCGCGGCGCTCCGTTCACTGTTCGCGGACCCAGGTCTGCGTGCGGCCGAACAGGGGCGCGCCGATGTAGCCGCGCACCTCGAGCCGGTTCCCGCCCTCGACGAGCCGCATCTGGCTGCGGTACTCCTTGCCGTTGTTCGGGTCGAGGATGCGGCCGCCGTCGAACAGGCCCTTCTCCTCGGCGTTCCGGCGGATGCCCTGGACGATCGTCATCCCCTGCACCGGCTGCCCCTTGCGCTCGTCGGTGCACTTGTCGCACACCGCGTCGGTCTTCGCGGTCAGGATCCGCTCGATGCGGCCGCTGAACACGCCGTCGCGCTCGACGATCCGGATCAGCGCCTTCGGCTGCTTCGTCTCGTCGTCGATGTTCTTCCAGAGGCCGGCCGGCGAGTCGGCGGCCTGCGCCTGCAGCGCCGGCGTGGCGAACGCGAGCGCGGCGGCGGCCAGCGCTGGGGCCGCCAGCGCGCGCAGCGGGAGCCGGTGGGTCGTCATGGTGGAATCCTCCTTGTCCGATCGGTTGCGCTTCGGTTCAGAACAGGTCGACCTCGACGTCCATCAGCGGCGCCGCCCCGGCGCGCGCGGTACGGATCAGCGAGGCCGTCTCGGGGAAGAGCTTGGCGAAGTAGAACCGCGCCGTCGCCAGCTTGGAACGATAGACCGGGTCGTCGGAACCCGCGTTGTCGAGCGCGATCCGCGCCATGCGCGCCCAGAAGTAGCCGAGCACCAGGTGGCCGATCACGCGCAGGTAGTCCACCGCGGCGGCGCCGGCCTCGTCGGCGTTCCCGAGCGCCCTCATGCCGATTTCCATCGTCAGCTTCTCGACCTTCTGGCCGAGGTCGGCGAGCGGATTGATGAACTCGGCCATCTCCTCGTTCGTGCCTTCGGCCTCGACGAACGCCGTGACCAGCTTGCCGAACTTGCGCAGCTTCGCGCCGTTGTCGCCGAGCACCTTGCGGCCGAGCAGGTCGAGAGACTGGATCGTGTTGGTGCCTTCGTAGATCATGTTGATCCGGGCGTCGCGCACGTACTGCTCCATCCCCCATTCGCGGATGTACCCGTGGCCGCCGTAGACCTGCATCGCCAGGTTCGTCGCCAGGAAGCCGTTGTCCGTGATGAACGCCTTCACCACCGGGGTGAGCAGCGCCAGCATGTCCTCGGCGTCCTTGCGCACCTCGGCGTCGGGGTGCGTGAGCGCGATGTCGGCCTGCAGCGCGGTCCAGTAGGCGAACGCGCGCGAACCCTCGGCATAGGCCTTCTGCGTGAGCAGCATGCGGCGCACGTCCGGGTGCACGATGATCGGGTCGGCCGGCTTGTCGGGCGCCTTCGGGCCCGACAGCGAGCGCATCTGCAGCCGCTCCTTCGCGTAGTCGAGCGAGTTCTGGTAGGCGACCTCCATCAGGCCGAGCGACTGCATGCCCACGCCGATGCGCGCCGCGTTCATCATCACGAACATTGCGTTCAAGCCCTTGTTCGGCTCGCCGACCAGCCAGCCGGAGGCGCCGTCGAGGTCCATCACGCAGGTCGCGTTGGCGTGGATGCCCATCTTCTCCTCGAGCCGCGCGCACTTGACGCCGTTGCGCGCGCCGAGCGAGCCGTCGGCGTTCGGGACGAACTTCGGCACGATGAACAGCGAGATCCCCTTCGTGCCCGCCGGCGCATCGGGCAGCCGCGCGAGCACCAGGTGCACGATGTTCTCGGCCAGGTCGTGCTCGCCCGACGAGATGAAGATCTTCGTGCCGGTGATCCGGTAGCTGCCGTTCGACTGCGGCTCGGCCTTCGTGCGCAGCAGCCCGAGGTCGGTGCCGCTGTGCGGTTCGGTCAGGCACATCGTGCCGGTCCACTCGCCCGACACCAGCTTCGGGATGTAGAGCGCCTTCTGTTCGGGCGTGCCGTGCGCGTGCAGGCAGTCGTAAGCGCCGTGGGTCAGGCCCGGGTACATCGACCACGCCTGGTTACCCGAGTTCATCATCTCCTGGAACGCGATGCCGAGCGCCACCGGCAGGCCCTGGCCGCCGTACTGCGGATCGCAGGTGAGCGTCGGCCAGCCGCCCGCCTTGAACTGCTCCCAGGCCTGCCTGAAGCCCTTCGGCGTCGTGACCACGCCGCCCTCGGACCACTGGCAACCCTCCTCGTCGCCGCTGCGGTTCAGCGGGAACAGCACCTCGGCGCAGAACTTGCCCCCCTCCTCGACGACCTGGTCGATCAGTTCGCGGTTGGTCTCCGCGTATGGCGGCAGCGCCTTCAGGGCGCCCTCGACGTCGAGCAGTTCGTGCATCACGAACTGGATGTCGCGCAACGGTGGGGTGTATCGAGCCATGACTGCTACTCCAGCTTCGAAGCGATGGGGTGGAACGAAAGGGTCGGACTCATCGGGCGGCCTTTACAGACCGAACGTTCGTGCGTTTTTGGGCGCGGACGGGCCGAGTCGCCCGCTGCCAGGAATCGATCAGGCGGTCGAAGCTGCGGCGCGCGCGCGCGACCGCGTCGGGGCTGTTCAGCAGCCGGCCGTCGTGGTGCAGCACCAGGATCACGCCGTACAGCTGGAACAGCAGGTCCTGCGCGTCGAGGTCCGCCGGCAGGTCGCCGGTCTCGACCGCCTGCTGGATCGCGCGCGCGAGCTCGCGCTGCCAGGACCGCACCATCGCGACCAGCTCCTCGCGGACCGCGCCGGGCCGGTCGTCGTACTCGGTGGCGCCCGAGATCCAGATGCAGCCGCGCGCGGCCTCGATCGCCGCGAGCTCGATCCAGCGCTCGAAGATCGCGCGCAGGCGCGGCAGGCCGCGCCTTTCCTTGAGCGCCGGCACCAGCACCTCGTCGACGAAGCGCCGCTCGTAGGCCTTGAGCACGGTGATCTGGAGGTCCTCGCGCGACCCGAAGTGGGCGAACACGCCGCTCTTGGACATCCGCATCCGCTCGGCGAGCGCGCCGATCGTCAGTCCTTCGAGGCCGTCGCGGGCGGCGAGCTCGAGCGCCGCCTCGACGATCACTGCGCGCGTCTGCTCGCCCTTGCGCGGGGCGCCCACGGCGCGCCGCCGGGCGGCGGCGGTCGGGCGGCCCGGGGTCGCTGGATGGCTTGGCACTGGAGGCATTTCCGAACGATCGTGCTTTTCTGGGAGCCTAACCGAATCCGGGCGGCGTCGGGCGGCCGGACGACCGCCGTTAGGGGAGCCGCTCTAATGGTGCGGCGCAGCGAACGCCATCGACCGCATCCCGAGCGGTGCCCTTCAGCCGACCGCCTCCTCCGGGCCGCCGAACTCGGGGCCGATCTTCATGATGCCGCTCGCGCGCGCGACCGGGACGCCGTCGGCGGTGACGAGTCCCTGCGCGAAGACCATCGAGCGCGTGGTGCGCAGCACCTGCGCCTCGCCCTGCACCCAGGCGCCCGCCGGCGATGGCGCGAGGTAGTCGATCTGCAGGCTGATCGTCGGCAGGAACCGGCGCGCGACATCGGGCACCTGCCGGTGCGCCACCAGCGGCAGCAGCATGTCGCAGAAGCTCGCCATCATGCCGCCGTGGCAGATGCCCATTGGATTGGTGTGGCGCGACTCGACGCGAAAGCCGAGTTGCACCCGTCCACCCTCGTGTCGCAGGTACAGCGGGCCGTTCGCGGCGATGAAATCGCCGCCGATCCTCAGGATCGCAAAACCTTCAGGGATTCCCCGATCCATCGATTCGCGCTCCGTGACGCCGACTCGCGACGAGGTTAGCAGGGCGCGCGGCGCGCCGCCCCGCACGGCCCTACCAGAGCGCGTAGCGCCAGCCGAGCAGCGCCGTCAGCGTGCCCCACATCAGCAGCAGTAGCGGCCCGCCGACGCGCAGGAAGTCCGCGAAGCGGTAGCGCGCCGCGCTCATCACCAGCAGGTTCGTCTGGTAGCCGATCGGCGTCGCGTAACACAGGTTGCAGCCGAACAGGATCGCGAGCACGTAGGCCTCCGCCGGTGCACCCAGGCTGCGCGCCGCCTCGATCGCGACCGGCGTGCCGATCGCCGCCGCCGCGTTGTTCGACACGAAATTGGTGATCACCGCGACGAACAGCATCATCGCGCCGAGCACCGCGAGCGGGGGCCAGCCGGCGACGAGGCCACTGAACGCCTGCGCCAGCGCGCTCGCCGCTCCGGTGTCGAGCAGCGCCTTGCCGAGCGCCAGGCTCGCCGCGACCAGCATGATCACGTCGGCCTTGAGCGCCCGGCCGATGGCCTCGGGCTTCAGGCACCGGGTCGCGAACATCGCCAGCACGCCCGCCAGTGCGGCCAGGTACATCGGCAGGACCTTGCTCGCCGCGAGCGCCACGACGGCCAGCATGATTGCCGCGGCGACGCCGCCCCGGCCGCCGCCCCCTGCGTCGACCGCGCCGTCGACGACGACCAGCCCGCGGTCGGCGCGCAACGCGGCGACCTTGTCGGGCGCCCCCTGCACCAGCAGCACGTCGCCCGCCGCGAGCCGGATGTCGCCGACGTCGCGCTGCCGCTGCATCGCGCTGCCGGTGGACCGGAACGCGCCGAGCACGACGACGTCGTGCCGGTCGGCGAAGCGCTGCTCGCGGATCGTCCAGCCGACCAGGTTCGACGTCGGCAGCAGGATCACCTCGGCCAGCGCCACATCGTCGCCGTGCAGCGGATGCTCGTCGTCGACCGGGTGCTCGGAGTCGTCGACGTTGTAGAGCCTGAGGCCCAGGTCGCGCTCGAAGGCCTTGAGCCTGGCGGCGGTGTCGCTGACCACGAGGCGATCGCCGGCGGCCAGCTTGACGTTGGGCAGTCGGGCGAGGCTCAGGCCCTCGCCGCGGTGCAGCGACTTGACGCGCAACTCGCGCTTCGAGCGTTCGAGCAGCTCCTCCAGCGTGGCACCGTCCAGCGGCGAGTCCTCCGGAACGTGGAGCACCGCGTCGAACCGGCGCTCGGCCGGAACCTTGCCGGCGTCGTCGCCGGCCGGCAACAGCCGCGGAGCGACCAGCCACAGGTAAGGCAGCGCGACCAGGGCCGCGAGCGCGACGAGCGGGGTGAAGTCGAACACGTCGAATTGCGCCGCGCCCATCCGCGCCGCGATCGCGACGACCAGCAGGTTGGTCGAGGTTCCGATGGTGGTCGCCATCCCGCCGATCAGCACCGCGAAGTTCATCGGCATCAGCTGCCGGGACGCCGAACCGCCGGTCTGCCGCGCGAGCGCGACCAGGACCGGGATCAGCAGCACGACGATCGGCGTGTCGTTCACGACCCCGCTCGCCGCGAGGCAGACGACGAGCACCAGCAACATGCCCGCCCGCGCGCCGAACCGCTTCCACAGCGCGGCCAGCCGCCTGGTGACCGGGTTCAGCGCGCCGGTCTCGACCAGGCCCTGCCCGAGCACCAGCAGTGCGCAGATCGCGACCAGCGCCTCGTGTCCGAAGCCGAGGTAGAAGTCGCGCGGATCCACGAGGCGCTCGCCGCTGCGATACGGGAAGACGACGAACGCGAGCGGCAGCGCCACCAGCACCAGCAGGCTCGTGACCACGACCGGGACGCGCCGGATCGTGTAGAGGACGAACACCGCGATCGTGAAGACGAGCGCGGCGAGAGCGTGCGGGGTCAACTCGGGCATCGGCGAATGGTAGCGGGCGCGCCGGGACGGGCTGCAGGTATAATCGCACCTCGGCGTCCCGAGACGCCGTCGACTCAATCCGTGCTGCCCGCGATCGCGGGCATCCCAGCACCGGGCATTCGTATTCGCCACGCAGCGGCCCCGCGAATCGCCGCAGGCGCTCCGCCGTGCCACGGAGACGCGCCGGCCGGCCGCAGCAAGTGGACGCGCCCCGCGCGCCGACCCGGACGCGCGAGCGCCGCCGGGGCCGCCCCGGCCCGACGAAAGGAGACGACGAAGGATGCGCGAACAGCTGCTCGAACTCAAGTCATGGCTCGCCCCGTACGCGGCCGAGCTGGGCGTCGCGGCCTCGATCATCGGCGTGCTGCTGATGGCCTTCGTGCTGCGCTACGTCGCCAACCGGCTGCTGCGCCGCTTCTTCGTCGGCGTGTCCGATCGCGCACCGTCGGTCGAGGAGCGCAGGCGCGTGGAGACCGTCGGGAAGGTGCTGCGGCACACCGTCTCGGCATTGATCCTGGTCGTCGCCGCGCTGGTCATGCTCAACCAGCTGGGCATCTCGATCGCGCCGATCCTCGGTGCGGCCGGCGTCGTCGGCATCGCGGTCGGCTTCGGTGCGCAGAGCCTGGTGAAGGACCTGTTCGCCGGATTCTTCCTGCTGATCGAGAACCAGATCCGCGTCGGCGACGTCGTCGAGATCGCCGGCAAGTCGGGCGTCGTCGAGCAGCTGAGCCTGCGCCGCACCAAGCTGCGCAGCTACGACGGAAGCGTCCACTACGTCTCGAACGGCCTGATCACGACCGTGACGAACATGTCGACCGAGTTTGCGTTCGCGGTCGTCGACATCGGCGTGGCCTATCGCGAGGACATCGACCGCGTCTACGCGGTGATGCGCGAGACCGCCGACGCGCTGCGGAAGTCGCCCGAGTTCGGGCCGAAGATCATCGACGACCTCGAGATCGCCGGCGTCGACCAGTGGGCCGATTCGGCGGTGGTGATCCGGGCGCGCATCCGCACGCAGCCGCTCGACCAGTGGAGCGTGCGACGCGAGTACCTGAAGCGGCTCAAGGCGGCGTTCGACCGCGAGGACATCTCGATCCCGTTCCCGCACCGCACGCTGATGGTCGAGAGCGGCGCGCTGCCTGCGGCGGTTGGCGCCTCCGACGACGGCGGGCGCCCTGCCCGCGCGGCAAGGGCTTCGTGAGCCCCCCGCCCCACCGGCGCCGATTGCTGGCACCCCTGCGGAGATTGCGACGATGACCGGCGACAACCGTTCCGACCTGTTCTTCCTCCCGTCCTGGCCGCCGACGCCCGACGTCGTGCTCTGGGTCTCGCTCACGATCGTCGTGGCGGGGCTGCTCGGCGAACTGGTGTTCCGCCGCTTCAGGCTGCCGAGGGTCGTGGGCTACGCCGCGGTCGGCACGATCGTGTCGGCCCTGGGACTCGGGATCGACGGCACGACGCTGCGGCCGGGCTTCCGGCTGATCGTCGACCTGGCGCTGGCGCTGCTGCTGTTCGAGCTCGGCTGCCGGATCAACCTGCGCTGGCTGCGCACGAACCCCTGGCTGCTGGCGACGAGCCTGGCCGAAGCGGCGCTCGGCTTCGCCGCGGTCCACCTGACGCTGGTGTACCTGGGCACCGAGCCTCGCGTTGCCGCCGCGGTCGCGTCGATCCTGGTCGCGACCTCCCCGGCCGTGGTGATGCGCGTGGCCTCGGAGTTCAACGCTTCGGGGCAGGTGACCGAGCGGATGATCGTGCTCACCGGCCTGAACACGTTCTACGCGGTGCTCGCGTCGAAGTTCGTGGTCGGCTGGCTGCACGCCGAGGTCGCGGGCAGCTGGTTCCGCTCGATCGCGCACCCGCTGTACCTGCTTGCCGGCTCGGCGATCGTCGCCGCGCTGCTCGCGTTCAGCGTGTCGCTGATCGCCCGCCGGCTCGACCTGCGCAACGAGAACTCGGCGCTGCTGCTGCTGGGGATGATCCTGCTCGCGCTGTCGATCACCAAGATGGCCAACCTGTCGACGCTGCTGGTGCCGCTGCTGGCGGGGCTGATGTTGCGCAACAGCACCGAGCGTCCCTGGATCTGGCCGCGCCACTTCGGCACGGCCGGCGGCGCGCTGGTGCTGCTGCTGTTCGTGATCACGGGGTCGGTCTGGTCGATGGACGCGCTGATGGCCGGCGCCGCACTCGGCTTCGCGGTGATCGTCGCGCGAAGCGCCGCGAAGACGCTGGTCACCGTCGCACTGGGGCGGCCCAGCGGACTGTCGATCCGCCAGGGCCTGGCGCTCGGCGTCGCGCTGATGCCGATCTCCGGGGCCGCGCTGGTCATGATGGCCGACCTGCAGTCGGTCTACCCGGAGTTCGCCGCGCAGCTGTCCGGCATCGTGTTCAGCGCCGTGGCGGTCCTCGAACTGGTCGGCCCGATCGCGGTGCAGGCGGCGCTGCGCTACGTCGACGAAGACAACATCCGCTGAAGCGACGGAGACACCCATGCCGCTGGAAGCCTTCGCCGAATCGCGCGCGCTCACGCTCGGGGTCGAACTCGAGCTGCAGATCGTCAACACCCACGACTTCGACCTCGCGAACGGCGCGCGCGACCTGCTGCGCCTGGTCGGGCGGCGCAAGCTGCCCGGCGAGGTGAAGCCCGAGATGACCGACAGCATGATCGAGCTGTCGACCGGCGTCTGTGCCGACTATGCCGAAGTCCTCGCGCACCTGCGCGAGACGCGCGACGCGCTGGTCGAGTGCGCCGGCAAGCTCAACATCGGCCTGTCCGGAGGCGGCACGCATCCGTTCCAGGACTGGAGCCAGCGCCGGATCTACGACACGCCGCGCTTTCACATGCTCTCCGAACTGTACGGCTACCTGTCGAAGCAGTTCACCATCTTCGGCCAGCACGTGCACGTCGGCTGCCCCGGACCCGACGCGGCGCTGGTGCTGCTGCACGGGCTGTCGCGCTTCATCCCGCACTTCATCGCCCTGTCGGCGTCGTCGCCGTTCGTGCAGGGCACCGACACGGGCTTTCACTCGGCCCGGCTGAACTCGGTGTTCGCGTTCCCGCTGTCCGGACGCGCGCCGTTCACGCTGACCTGGGACGAGTTCACCCGGTTCTTCGACAAGATGACCCGCACCGGCGTCGTCGAGAGCATGAAGGACTTCTACTGGGACATCCGGCCCAAGCCGGAGTTCGGAACGATCGAGGTGCGGGTGCTCGACACGCCGCTCACGATCGAAAAGGCGGCCGCGCTGGCCGCCTACATCCAGTGCGTGGCGCGCTGGCTGAGCTTCGAGCAGCCGTTCCGGCCGGTCGAGGACGACTACCTGGTCTACACGTTCAACCGCTTCCAGGCCTGCCGCTTCGGTTTCGACGGCACCTTCGTCGATCCGCAGACCGGCGAGCACCGCACGATCCGCGAGGACATCGCCGAGACGCTCGCCGCGATCGAGCACCACGCGATCGAACTGGGCGCCGAAGACGCCTGCCGGCGCGTGCGCGACGACATCGGCACGCTGGGCAACGACGCGACCTGGATCCGCAGCACCTTCGAGCACGAGCACCTGCTGCCCGAGGTCGTCCGGCAGCAGTGCCTGCGCTGGAGCCGCTGACCGGCCATGGTTCCCCGGCCGCTGAAGATCGGCCTGTCGGCGCGCCTGATGCACGCCCCGCCCAGGGAACTGGGCTTTCGCGGCAAGACGCTGCAGTACCTCGAGCAGTCGATCGCGCACTGGATCATGGCCCACGGCGCGATCGCGCTGATGATCCCGACCCTCGGCACCAACGCCGACGTGAGCCGGCGCGGCATCTCGGTGCGCAGCTACGTGCGCGAGCTCGACGGCCTGGTCCTGCAGGGCGGGGCCGACGTCAGCCCGCGCTCGTACGGCAAGCAGCCGATGCGGGCCGACTGGGCCGGCGACATCGAGCGCGACCGCTACGAGATGGAGCTGCTGCACGAGTTCATGGCGCAGGGCAAGCCGGTGCTCGGCATCTGCCGCGGCGCGCAGCTGATGAACGTCGCGCTCGGGGGCACCCTGTACCAGGACATCGAGACCCAGTGCCCGCGCGCGATCCGGCACGTCGACCCGGACCTGTACGACGGCCTGTACCACGAGGTCCGGTTCGAGCCGGGGTCTCACCTCGCGGAGCTCTACGAAGGCATCGGGCGCGCCCGGGTCACCAGCATCCACCACCAGGCGGTGGACCGGCTCGGCAGCGACCTGGTGGTTGACGCGCGCTCGAGCGCCGACGGCATCGTCGAGGCGATCCGCTGGCGCGGCGCCGGCTACGCGGTCGGCGTGCAGTGGCACCCCGAATTCCACGGGACCGCGCACGGGCTGCTCGACAGCGCGCCGATCGTCCTGGACTTCCTGGCCGCGGCGCAGCGGATGCGCGAGCCGCGCGAAGGCTGAGCGGCGCTCAGGCCGGATCGCAGACGGGCGCCGGACGGACGGACGGCGGCGCGCCGACCGGCACCGCGCGCAACGGCGGCGCCCCGGTCCGCATCGCGCGGACGCCGGGGCATCGCGGCAACGACCAATGCCGGGCGGTGATGCTCAGGATGCGGGCGAGGTGGCGTGACATCGCGATACTCCGTGTGCTCCCCGCGGGCAGTATCGGAAGGCCCGATGACGGGACCGTGACACCGTCGCAGCAACGCGGATCCGGAAGTATCCGCGGCCGTCGCGCGGCCCGCCAGCATCGCCGCGCCCGGCATAACCATATGCGCAGCGCCGGCCGGGGCGCATGCAGGCCGCGCGGGTCAGGACCGGCCGGCGCCGATCAGCTCGAGGTCGGCCACCAGCGGGCTGTGGTCGGAAAGGCGCGCCCACTCGATGCCGCGCAGCACGCGCGCGGCGTTCACGCGGAAGCCGCGCTGGTAGATCCGGTCCATGCGGAACCAGGGCACCAGGGCCGGGAAGGTACGCGCGGTGCGCACCATCCGCGGCGCGCCCCGTTCCGCGGGCGGCGGAGGCGGATCGAGCGCCGGCAGCCGGTCGCGGGCGAAGTAGGTCGCCCGGCGCACGAGGTCGAGCCGCGGCCTGACCGCATCGAACACCTCGACCACGCCGATCTCCTGGCACAGCCGATCGGAAAGCTGGTTGCGCCAGTCGTTGAAGTCGCCCGCGATGATCAGCGGCGAGTCGGCCTCGACCGTGTTTCCCACCCAGTCGATCAGCGCGCCGAGCTGGCGCTCGCGGCTGCGCGCCAGCAGGCCGAAATGCACCACGAAGCAGTGCACGTCGACGCCGCCGATCTCGACGATGCAGTGCAGGACGCCGCGCTTCTCGAGCGCGTGATCGGAGATGTCGCGGTTCTCCAGCCCGATGATCGGATAGCGCGACAGCAGCGCATTGCCGTGATGGCCGTGCAGGTAGCTGGCGTTGCGGCCATAGGCGGTCTCGAAGGTCTGCCTGAGGCGGGGCGACTTCGCGAGGAAGATGTCCTGCGGCTCGGCGGGCCAGTGCTCGAGGCGCCGCGCATGCCGCTCGTGCTGGCCCTGGACTTCCTGCAGGAAGATCAGGTCGCTGTCGAGCTCGTGCAGGCGCGTGCGCAGCTCGTGGATCCGCGTGACGCGACGCAGCCCGAGAAACTCGCGCAGCACCCCCTTGTGGATGTTGTAGGTCGAGATGCGCAGCGTCCCGACCGCGCCGTCGCCGGCCGCGGCGCCCGCCTTGGGCGGCAACTCGCCGCGACGCGGCTTCGGCGCCTTCGGGCGCCGGCCCTCCCGGGAGGCGTCGGCCTCGCCCCGGGGGCGGTCGGCGGGCACGCGCGGTCGACGCACCATCGCGCTACCGCCCTCCCGGCTGCCCGACACGGCGCGGCAGATCGCGGATCGCTTCGGCGTTGCTCCACGAGAAGCAGCGCTCGGCGGCCTGCTCCCACGGCAGCCATTCGTAGCGCAGGTGCTCGCGCGGCGCGATCCGGACCGGCTGCGCCGAGGGGAGCAGCAGCCCGAATACGTGCTCGACGTTGTGCGTCACGCCGTCGGGATAGCGATGCCGCCAGTGCACGTAGATCTCGTAGCGGTTCTCGAGCCGCCAGTCGGTCAGCGCGTGCCGCGTCGCGTCGACCCCGGTCTCCTCAAGCACCTCGCGCCGGCAGGTCTCGGCGAGCGGCTCGTCGACGTGCTCCTTGCTGCCGGTGACCGACTGCCAGAAACCGGGATGGTCGGCGCGCTCGAGCAGCAGCACGCGCAGGTCCGGCGCGTGGATCACGACCAGCACCGACTCCGGGATCTTGGTGCCCGCCATGCCCGCTCCGCGCCGCTGCTCCCGGCCGCCCGCCGTCAGGCCTTGGCCGGCTCCTGGACGCGCAGGCGGATGTGCAGCTCGCGCAGCTGCTTCTCGTCGACCGCCGACGGCGCCTGCGTCAGCAGGCATTGCGCGCGCTGGGTCTTGGGAAACGCGATCACGTCGCGGATCGACTCGGCGCCGGCCATCATCGTGACGATCCGGTCGAGGCCGAACGCGATCCCGCCATGCGGGGGTGCGCCGTACTGAAGCGCGTCGAGCAGGAACCCGAACTTCGCGCGCGCCTCGTCCGGCCCGATCTTCAACGCGCGGAACACCTTGCTCTGCACCTCCTCGCGGTGGATGCGCACCGACCCGCCGCCGATCTCCCAGCCATTGAGGACCATGTCGTAGCCCTTGGCCAGGCAGTGCCCGGGATCGGTCTCCATCAGGTCCTCGTGGCCGTCCTTCGGCGAGGTGAACGGATGATGCACCGCAACCCAGCGGTCGTCCTCCTCGTCGTACTCGAACATCGGGAAGTCGGTCACCCACAGCGGCTTCCAGCCCGCCTCGAGCAATCCGGTGCGCCGGCCGAACTCGGAATGACCGATCTTCGTGCGCAGCGCGCCGATCGCGTCGTTGACCACCTTCGCACGGTCGGCGCCGAAGAAGACCAGGTCGCCGCTGGCCGCGCCGGTGCGCTCGAGCAGCGCGGCGATCGCGGCGTCGTGCAGGTTCTTGACGATGGGCGACTGCAGGCCGTCGCGCCCCTTGGACGCGTCGTTGACCTTGATCCAGGCGAGGCCCCTGGCGCCGTAGATGGCGACGAACTGGCCGTAGCCGTCGATCTCGCTGCGGGTCATCTCGCCGCCGCCGGGAACCCGCAGCGCGACCACCCGCCCGCCCTCGGCGTTGGCCGCGGCGCTGAAGACCTTGAAGTCGACGTCCTTCATCACGTCGGTCAGGTCGGTGAAGGCGAGCCGCACGCGCAGGTCGGGCTTGTCGGAACCGTACAGGCGCATCGCCTCGGCGTAGGGCATGGTCGGGAACGGCGCCGGCAGCTCGACGCCGATCGCGTTGCGGAACACGACCCGGATCATGTCCTCGAAGATCTCCCGGATCTCGCCCTCGGCGAGGAACGAGGTCTCGCAGTCGATCTGGGTGAACTCGGGCTGGCGATCGGCGCGCAGGTCCTCGTCGCGAAAGCACTTCGTGATCTGGTAGTAGCGGTCGAAGCCTGCGACCATCAGCAACTGCTTGAAGAGCTGCGGCGACTGCGGCAGCGCGAAGAACTGCCCGGCGTTGACGCGCGACGGCACCAGGTAGTCGCGCGCGCCCTCGGGGGTCGACTTGGTGAGCATCGGCGTCTCGATGTCGACGAAGCCCAGCGCGTCGAGGTACTTGCGCACCTCCATCGCGACCCGGTAGCGCAGCATCAGGTTCTGCTGCATCGGCGCGCGGCGCAGATCGAGCACGCGGTGCGTCAGGCGCGTGGTCTCGGAGAGGTTCTCGTCGTCGAGCTGGAACGGCGGCGTGACCGAGGCGTTCAGGATCTCGAGTTCCTGGCACAGCACCTCGATCTCGCCGCTGCGGATGTTCGGATTCGCCGTGCCCTCGGGGCGGCGGCGCACCTTGCCGGCCACCTTGACGCAGTACTCGTTGCGGATGCGCTCGGCCACCGCGAACACCTGTGCGCGGTCCGGATCGCAGACCACCTGCGCGAGCCCCTCGCGATCGCGCAGGTCGATGAAGATCACGCCGCCGTGATCGCGGCGGCGATGGACCCACCCGAACAGCGTCACCACCTGGTCGAGATGCTCGGCGGAAACCTGGCCGGTGTAGCAACTGCGCATCGATGTTCTCCGTTTCATTCGCCGTGCGTCGGGGCGCCGCCGGTGGCGCCGCGGTCGGTCGGTGCGACCACGCCCATCGACACCACATATTTCAGCGCCTCGTCGACGCTCATGCCCAGATCGATGGTTTCCGTGCGCGGAACCATCAGGAAGAAGCCCGAGGTCGGGTTCGGCGTCGTCGGCACGTAGACCGACACCATCTCGACGCCTACCCGGCGCCGGACTTCGTCGGCCGGCGCGCCGGTCTGGAACGCGATGGTCCAGACGTTGGGGCGCGGGTACTGGACCAGCAGCGCGCGCCGGAAGGCCTGGCCGTTCGGCGACAGGATCGTGTCGCTGACCTGCTTCACGCTCGAATAGATCGAGCGGACGATCGGGATCCGCCCGAGCAGGGCCTCCCAGTAGGCCACCAGCCGCTCGCCGATGAAGTTGCGGGCGAGCAGGCCGGTGAGCGCGACCACCAGCACCGTCAGGACCACGCCCAGGCCCGGGATGTCGCGCCCGAACAGGGCGTGCGGATGCCAATGCACCGGGAGCAGCAGCAGCGTCCGGTCCATCGTGGTCACGATGAGGTCGAGGACCCACAGCGTGATCGCGAGCGGCACCCAGATCAGCAGCCCGGTGACCAGGTACTTCCGCATCGTGGCGTGCCCGCTTCCTTTTCTCGATTCGATGATCTTCGACTCGACGGTTCTCGATTCGACCCTGCCCGGCCCGACCCTTCCCGATTCGACCCTTCCCGGCTCGATGCGTTCCGGCTCGATCCGGCCCGCTTCAGTCCGACTTGGCGCCGGCCGCGGGCGCCGCGGCGGCCGGCGCGGAGGCCGGCGCAGCGGCGGCGCCGGTGCTCGCCTCGGGCTTGGATCCGGACGACGTCGCGTCGGCAGGCTTGGCCTCGCCCGACGCGCCGGCCTTCGCGTCCTTCTTGCCGTTGTCGCGGAAGTCGGTGACGTACCAGCCGCTGCCCTTGAGCTGGAACGCCGGGGCGGTCAGCCGCTTGTGGAAAGCCTCGGCCCCGCACTCGGGGCATACCGTGAGAGGCGCTTCGGAGAGTTTCTGCAGCACGTCCTTCTCGATGCCGCAGCGGTCGCAACGATAGGCGTAGATCGGCATGGCGCAAGCATCCCGCTGGAAGAAGCCGCGCGAGGCGGCGGGAACGCGAGAAAACCTTGAATTATAAAGGAAATTCCCCGCCCTGAGGGGCGAGGTCAGCCGCGCAGGCGCTGCGCCGCCGAATCGATCGCCGCGCGCAGCTCGGCATAGCTGCGGGTGACCGGGAACTGCGGGAACCGGGCGACGATCGACTCCGGGGGGTGGATGAAGAAGCCGGCGTCGGCGGCCATCAGCATCCCGGTGTCGTTGTAGGAATCGCCGGCGGCGATCACCCGGAAGTTCAGCCCTTTCAGGGCGTTCACCGCGGCGCGCTTCTGGTCCGGCATGCGCAGCCGGTAGTCGCGGACCACGCCCTCGGCGTCCACCTCGAGCCGGTGGCACAGCAGCGTCGGGCGGCCGAGCTGGTGCATCAGCGGGTCGGCGAACTCGTAGAACGTGTCCGACAGGATCAGCACCTGGAAGCGCGCGCGCAGGTCGTCGAGGAACTCGCGCGCGCCGGGCATCGGGCCCATCCCCTCGATCACCCGCTGGATGTCCGGGAGCCGGAGCCCGTGCCGCGCCAGCAGGTCGAGGCGAAAGCGCATCAGCCGGTCGTAGTCGGGCTCGTCGCGCGTGGTCCGCGAGAACTCGGCGATGCCGGTGCGGCGCGAGAACTCGATCCAGATTTCCGGCACCAGCACGCCTTCGAGATCCAGGCAGACCACTTGCATCGACGACCGCTCCTCGTGCGCGGCGCCACCCGGCGCCGTCGGCGGCCGCAATGGTACCGCAGCCGCCGGGGTCTTTCCGGAACGGCCGGGCGCGGGGGCGCCGGCGCGACGCCGGCTCAGAACGGGATGTCGTCGTCCATGTCGTCGAAGTTCGCGGGCTTGCCGGCGGCCGGTGCCCCGGCGCGCGCCGGCGCCCGCTGCGGCGCAGCCGCGCCCGCGGACTCGCGCGAATAGCCGGCGTCGTCGCCGCCCGCGCCACCGCCCGCGCCGTCGCGCGACCCGAGCAGTTGCATCGACTCGGCGATGATCTCGGTGGTGTAGCGGTCGTGCCCGTCCTTGTCCTGCCACTTGCGGGTCTTCAGCCGGCCCTCGACGTAGACCGGCCGGCCCTTCTTCAGGTACTCGCCGGCGATCTCGGCCAGGCGGTCGTAGAACACGACGCTGTGCCACTCGGTCTCGTCGCGCCGCTCTCCCGAGGCCTTGTCCTTCCAGTTGCGGGTGGTCGCGAGCCGCACGTTGCAGATCGCGCTGCCGCTGGGCGCGTAGCGCGTCTCAGGATCCCGGCCGAGATTGCCGATCAGGATCACCTTGTTCACCGAAGCCATGCTGCCCTCCAGGAAAATGTCGCGGGAACCGATTGTTTCATGCCGCCCGCCCCTGCGCCGAGGCCGGCCAGCGCCGCTGGCGCACGGCCACCAGCAGCCACAGCGCCAGCAGCACGGCGCAGGCGTCGAACACCGCGGACTGGCCCCAGCCGCGCTGTACCCAGCCGCCCAGCATGCCGCCGAAGAACAGCCCGAGCGACTGGGTGGTGTTGTAGATGCCCAGCGCGGTGCCCTTCGCGTCCGCCGGCGCAAGCCGGGACACCAGCGACGGCAGGCTGGCTTCGAGGACATTGAAGCCCACGAAGAAGGCCAGCAGCAAGAGCGCCAGCTGGACTAGGCCGGCCGGCTGCGTCGCGAACAGGACCAGCACCGCGAGCAGCAGCGCGACCGCAGCGAGGAACAGTCCGCGCAGCCGCCCGGCGCGCTCGCTCCAGAGCAGCGGCGGCATCATCAGCGCGAACGACAGCAGCACCACCGGCAGGTAGAGCTTCCAGTGCTCGGGGAGCGCCAGCCCGCCGCGGTCGATGAGCCAGGCCGGCAGCACGACGAACATCGCCATCTGCACCGCGTGCAGCGCGAAGATGCCGAAGTTCAGCCGCGACAGGTCGGGATCGAGCAGGATTCGCGCGAACGGCGTCCGGGCGCCGCCCGGGGCGGCCGCGGCCTCCGGCGGCGCAGCCGGCGTGACCAGCGTGACGACCGCGATCGCCGCGAACGCGAGCAGCCCGGTGAGCGCGAAGATGCCGCCCATGCCCAGCGCCGCGTAGAGCAGCGGCGCGGCGACCAGCGACAGCGAGAAGGTCAGGCCGATGGACGCGCCGACCATCGCCATCGCCTTGGTACGCTGCGTCTCGCGCGTGCTGTCGGCGATCAGCGCGGTGACCGCGGCCGATACCGCCCCGGCTCCCTGGATCGCGCGGCCGATCACCGTGGTCACGAGATCGCCGGCGCCGGCCGCGACGAAGCTGCCCGCCGCGAACAGCAGCAGACCGGCCACGATGACCGGCTTGCGGCCGAAGCGATCGGAGGCCATCCCGAACGGGATCTGCAGCAGGCCCTGGGTGAGGCCGTAGATGCCGAGCGCCAGCCCGATCAGCACCGCGTCGTCGCCCCCGGGCATGCCGCGCGCGTGCACGGCGAACACCGGCAGGATCAGGAACAGGCCCAGCATCCGCAGCGCGAAGATCGAGGCGAGCGACACGCTCGAACGCAGTTCGAGCGGCGTCATCGGGTCGCGCCGCCTGCGCGGCGAACCGGGCTCCGGCCGCGCCGCCCGCAGGCCGGCGGCCGGGTCGGCTCCGGTCGTGGAGTCGGGGGACGGGGGGTGCATCACGTAAGCGTTCGCTAAAGGTTATATTAGCCGATTGACCTCCGACCCGATGGATTCGATCCGCATCCGGGGTGCACGCACCCACAACCTGAAGGACATCAGCCTCGACGTGCCGCGCAACCGGCTGGTGGTGATCACCGGCCTGTCGGGCTCGGGGAAATCCTCGCTCGCGTTCGACACCCTGTACGCGGAGGGCCAGCGCCGCTACGTCGAATCGCTGTCGACCTACGCGCGACAGTTCCTGCAGCTGATGGAAAAGCCCGACGTCGACCTGATCGAGGGCCTGTCGCCGGCGATCTCGATCGAGCAGAAGGCCACGAGCCACAACCCGCGCTCGACGGTCGGCACGGTGACCGAGATCCACGACTACCTGCGCCTGCTGTTCGCGCGGGTCGGCACCCCCTACTGCCCCGAGCATCCCGGAAACCCGCTCGAGGCGCAGACCGTGTCGCAGATGGTCGACGCGGTGCTCGCGATGCCCGAAGGCACGCGGCTGATGATCCTCGCGCCGGTGCTCGCGAACCGCAAGGGCGAACACCTCGAGCTGTTCGCCGACCTGCAGGCGCAGGGCTTCGTCCGGGTGCGGATCCGGGACGAGGACGGCGACCCGCGCATCGTCGAGCTCGGCACTGGCGACGGGCCGAGGTTGAACCGCAACCAGAAGCATTCGGTCGAGGTGGTCGTCGACCGCATCAAGGTCGCCGCAGCCGCGCGCCAGCGGCTGGCGGAATCGTTCGAGACGGCGCTGCGCATCGCCGACGGGCGGGCGCTCGCGGTCGACATCGACGGCGGCGCCGAGCAGCTGTTCTCGAGCCGGTTCGCATGCCCGGTCTGCAACCACTCGCTGCCCGAGCTCGAGCCGAGGCTGTTCTCGTTCAATAACCCGGTCGGCGCCTGCCCCGAGTGCGACGGGCTCGGCGTGGTGCAGTTCTTCGACCCGAAACGGGTGGTCCCGTTCCCGAACCTGAGCCTCGCCTCGGGCGCCATCAAGGGCTGGGACCGTCGCAACCAGTTCTATTTCCAGCTGCTCCAGAACCTCGCGGCGTTCTACGGCTTCGACATCGACGCGCCGTTCGACGCGCTGACCGACCGGGTGCGGCACGTCGTGCTGCACGGCTCGGGCGACGAACGGATCCCGTTCACCTACGTCGCCGACGGCGGGCGCGCCACGGTGCGCGAGCATCCGTTCGAGGGCGTGATCCCGAACCTGCAGCGGCGCTACCGGGAGACCGACTCGGCCCACGTGCGCGAGGAGCTGTCGAAGTACCTGAACTCGCGCGTGTGCCCCACCTGCGACGGCACGCGGCTGCGCATCGACGCGCGCTTCGTCCGCGTCGGCCCGCGCGGCGCCGACCGCCCGATCTACGAGCTGTCGGCGCTGACGCTACGCCAGGCCTTCGACTGGTTCCGGTCGCTCGAGCTGCCCGGGGCCCGGCGGGTGATCGGCGAGCGCATCGTGCGCGAGATCGTCGACCGGCTGCGCTTCCTGAACGACGTCGGGCTCGACTACCTGTCGCTGGATCGCGCCGCCGAGACTCTCTCGGGCGGCGAGTCGCAGCGTATCCGGCTCGCCTCGCAGATCGGCTCGGGACTGACCGGGGTGATGTACGTGCTCGACGAGCCCTCGATCGGCCTGCACCAGCGCGACAACGACCGGCTGATCGCCACCCTGGGCCACCTGCGCGACCTCGGGAACTCGGTGATCGTGGTCGAGCACGATGAGGACGCGATCCGCGCCGCCGACCACGTGATCGACATGGGTCCCGGCGCCGGCGAGCACGGCGGCCGGGTGGTCGCCCAGGGCCCGCCGGCCGCGATCGAGGCCAGCGAGGACTCGCTCACCGGCCGCTACCTGGCGGGCGCGCTGCGCATCGAGCTGCCGGCGACGCGCAAGCCGCCGGACGAGCGGCGGCTGCTGATCCGCGGCGCCAGCGGCAACAACCTGCGCCAGATCAGCGTCGAGATCCCGGTCGGGCTGCTGGTCTGCGTGACCGGCGTGTCGGGCTCCGGCAAGTCGACGCTGGTGAACGACACGCTGCACGCCGCGGCGGCGCGAACGATCAACCGCGCCTCGACGGAGGCCGCGCCGCACGAGGCGATCGAAGGGCTCGAGCACCTCGACAAGGTGATCAACGTCGACCAGAGCCCGATCGGCCGCACGCCGCGCTCCAATCCGGCCACCTATACCGGCCTGTTCACGCCGATCCGCGAGCTGTTCGCCGAGACGCCGACGGCGCGCGAGCGCGGCTACGGCCCGGGCCGCTTCTCGTTCAACGTCAAGGGCGGGCGCTGCGAGGCCTGCGAAGGCGACGGCGTGATCCGGGTCGAGATGCACTTCCTCCCGGACGTCTACGTGTCCTGCGACGTCTGCCACGGCAGGCGCTACAACCGCGAGACGCTCGAGGTCCAGTACAAGGGCCGCAACATCGCGGAGGTGCTCGACATGACGATCGAGCAGGCCTACGCGCTGCTGTCCGCCGTGCCCGCGATCCGGCGCAAGCTGCAGACGCTGCTCGACGTGGGGCTCGGCTACGTGCGCCTGGGCCAGAGCGCCACCACGCTGTCGGGTGGCGAGGCCCAGCGGGTGAAGCTCGCCGAGGAACTGTCCAAGCGCGACACCGGCCGTACCCTCTACATCCTGGACGAGCCGACCACCGGCCTGCACTTCCACGACATCGCGCTGCTGCTCGAGGTGATCCACGCGCTGCGCGACCACGGCAACACGGTGATCGTGATCGAGCACAACCTGGACGTGATCAAGACCGCCGACTGGGTGATCGACCTCGGGCCCGAGGGCGGCGACGGCGGCGGCACCGTGGTCGCCGTCGGCACGCCGGAACAGATCGCGGCCTGCGCGACGAGCCACACCGGACGCCACCTCGCGCGCGTGCTCGACGGCGCCGGCGCGCCCCCGGGTCGCCCGCGCCGGCGCGGGCACCGGGCGCGCGCCGGCTGACGTCCGGAACGCTGGCTGACGCCGGGAACGCCAGACCGCGTCAGGGGTCCGGGCGATAGCGCGCGAAGCGCGCATGCACCGCGGCCATCGCCGCGGCGTCGAGCCGCGCCGGCTCGCCGACCTGCAGCGCCTGCCAGTACACGCGGGCGAGCATCTCCACCTCGACCGCGAGCTCGAGCGCGGCCTCCAGCGACGCAGCCAGCGCGACCATCCCGTGCTGGGCCAGCAGGCAGGCGCGGCGCCCCTCGAGCGCCGCGCCTGCCGCCTCCGACAGCGCCGCGGACCCGAAAGTCGCGTACGGCGCGCAACGGATGTCGTCGCCGCCGGCGACCGCGATCATGTAGTGGAACGCCGGGATGCCCTCGGCGTGGATCCGCGGCAGGCAGGCCAGCGTGGTGGCGAACGGCGCGTGCGCGTGCACGATCGCGCCCGCGTCGCCGCGCGCAGCGTACAGGTCGCGATGCAGCCGCCATTCGGAGGACGGCAGCCGGGCCCCGTCCCGGCTCGCCGGCTGCTCGGCGCCGGCCTGCTCGCCGGGCGGCGTCGCGACCGGCAGCCAGACGAGGTCGTCGATTCCCATCGCGTCGTAGGCGAGCGCGCTCGGCGTGACCAGCAGCCCGTCGGCCCCGCCCCGGTGCCACCGCATCGACACGTTGCCGGCGCGCCCGTGGTTGATGCCCAGCGCGTTCATCCGGCGCGCCGCATCGACGATCGCCGCGCGGGCGTCGTCCTCGCTGCCCGGGCCCGCGCTCATCCGACCCCTCCACCGAGCAGCGCGCGCAACCCGGCGGCCGAAGCGGCGCAGACGCCGCGCTCGGTCACCAGCGCAGTGACCAGCCGCGCCGGCGTGATGTCGAACGCCGGGTTGGCGACCGCGCTGCCCTCGGGAACGATGCGCACGCTGGCGCGGACGCCGTCGTCGAGCACGCCCGCGAGGTGCGTCACCTCGCGCGCATCGCGCGACTCGATCGGGATCGATGCCCCGTCCGGCGTGTCGGGGTCGATCGTCGACATCGGGCAGGCGACGTAGAACGGCACCTCGTTGTCGCGCGCGGCCAGCGCCTTCAGGTAGGTGCCGACCTTGTTCGCGACGTCACCGTTGGCCGCCACGCGATCGCAGCCCACGATCACCGCGTCGACGCGCCCCTGCATCATCAGCAGGCCGCCGGCGTTGTCGACCACCACGGTGTGGGCGATCCCGCGTTCGGCGAGCTCCCAGGCGGTGAGCGCGGCGCCCTGGTTGCGCGGGCGCGTCTCGTCGACCCAGACGTGCACCGGCACGCCCTGCGCGTGCAGGCGGTAGATCGGCGCCAGCGCGGTCCCGTGGTCGACGGTGGCGATCCGGCCGGCATTGCAGTGGGTGAGGACTTCCAGCGAGGCCGCCGCGCCGCCGCCGGCCGCATCGCCGCGCGCCGGGCGGGCGCGCCGTCCGGCGAGCGCGCCCAGCACTCGGGCGCCGTGCTCG
>JBDHRX010000120.1:0-8886 GCA_039807785.1 Burkholderiaceae bacterium | reverse complement strand
CGCCTGCGCGGCCTGCGGCGCGGCGCCGGTCCTGCCGGTTTCCGCGGGCCCGGCTGCGGGTCCGCGATGCGTCGCCGAGGCGATCCCGGACCGGCCCGGGCCGGAGGGCGATTTCCTCGTCGGGCGGCCCGACCACCCGCCCAGGCCGCGCGGCGCCTGACCGCGATCCGGCGTGCCCGGGCCGCGGTTCGAGCGCGGCCGCGCGTTCAGCGGCCGTTCCTTCCGGTTGCCGCCGAACGCGCGGCCCGGACATCCTGATTCGAGGACGCGACGATGAAGACGAATGGCCGGTGGTCGAAACGCCGGTGGGCGAGGGCCGAGAGAAGAGTCGAGGAAGGGGTCGAGGAAGGGGCTGGGGGAGCAGCCGGGGAGCGGGCCGAGGGGCATGGACGATGCGGCGGCGGTGCCGCGCGGCCGGGATTGCCGGGGCCGCGGCGGCAGGACGGGGCGGTCCGGGCAGGGTGGCTGGCGGCGATCGGGGCGGTCGCCGCGGCGGTCGCGCTGGGGCTGTGGTGGTCCGGCCGGTCCGGGGCGCCGCGCATCGATCCGGACGACGCGCGCCGGGTGACGCTCGGCCGGACGGTCTACGCGGCCCAGTGCGCGAGCTGTCATGGCGCCCAGCTCGAGGGGCAGCCCGACTGGCGCACGCGCCTGCCCGGCGGGCGCATGCCGGCGCCGCCGCACGATGCCAGCGGCCATACCTGGCACCATCCGGACGAGGTGCTGTTCGGCATCGTGAAGGAAGGCGTCCAGAAGTACGCGCCGCCCGGCTACCAGAGCGACATGCCGGCGTACGCCGGGGTCCTGTCGGACGAGGAGATCGGCGCCGTGCTGTCGTACATCAAATCGACCTGGCCGGCCGAGATCCGGCGCCGGCACGATGCGCTGGGCCCTCGGTCGCATGCCGACTGAGCCGGTGCGCCGGCACGTTACAATGCCGGCTTCGCGCCCGTAGCTCAGCGGATAGAGTACTGGCCTCCGAAGCCAGGGGTCGCTGGTTCGATCCCAGCCGGGCGCGCCATTTCCTTCCCGGTCCCGAGGGCCCCGGTTCGCCGGGGCCCTCGCCGTTTTCGGCCTCGTGTTTTCGGCCTCGGTTCCCCGTCGGTTTTCTTCTTTCGCGTCCGTCCTGTTGCGTCCGCGCCGATTTCGCGCGCCGATGTCCCGGGCCGATTTCCCGCGCCCGGTCTCCGTCGCGTGGCTCCGTCGCGCGCCCCGGGCCGGGCCTTGACCGGGATCCCCCAGTCCTCATAAACTGCTGCGTTGGTATGATGTTATGACAAGTACATCGCTGACCTTCAACTCGCCCGCCGCCGACCTGGTGCCGCTCTACCGGCGGGTCTCCCGATCGCTCGAGGAGCAGATCCGGGCCGGTTCGCTGCAGCCCGGCTCGGCTTTGCCTTCCGAGAGCCGGCTGTGCGCCGACTACGGGGTCAGCCGCATCACGGTCCGGCGCGCGCTGGACGAGCTTGTGCAGCGGCGGCTGGTGCAGCGTCGCCGGGGGGTCGGCAGCTTCGTGAGCACGCCCGACCAGTCGGTCAAGGCAGTGTCGCTCACCGGTTTCATCGAGGACGTGGTCCCGCTGAACCGCATGAAGGTCCTCGACATGTCGGTCGCGCCGCTGCCGGCGGCGATGGTCGAGCTGATCGGGCTGCCCGAGGCCGAGCCGATGAAATGCGCGACCGCGGTGAACCACCTGGCCGAGGGCCCGCTGTCGTATGCGCGCTTCTTCTTCCCGCCCGCGGTGGCGGACCTGATCTCCCGCGAGGACCTCGAGGGGCCGGTCTCGCCGATCAAGGTGGTGCAGGCGCGCCTGCACCGCACCGTGCATCACGCGATCCAGGTGGTCGAGGCCGCGACCGCCGGCGAGCGCGTCGCCCGGCACCTCGGGCTCGCCCCGGGAACGCCGGTCCTGCGCATCGTCCGGGTGTACTTCGCCACCGGCGGCATGTTCATGGAAGCGGTCGACGCGTTCTATCACCCGACGCGCTACCGGTTCGCTGCAACCCTGGTGCCGCGCGCCGGCTGAAGCGGCCGCGGCGTGAACCCTCAATCCGAAAGCAAGGAAATCGGCATGTCCGGAATCGTGGAACGCGGCAAGCACATCAGCCTCGAGGATCTCCTGAACTACGAGGCGCCGCCCGAGCGCGTCGAGGAGTTCCTGAAGCTGATCCCGCTCGACATCGAGGGCGTGAGCGACGACGTCAAGCGCTACCTGCTCAAGCAGGTCATCGAGATGATGCAGCTCGAGTACGGCCGCTACGAGAACAAGACCCGGATCACCGAGGACCTGATCGACGACATCATGCGCGGCTCGGTCGATACCCACGTGCACGGCGCCTCGGACCCGTTCGAGCGCTCGCAGTACGAGGACGAGATCGGCATCAACGCCACCAAGGCCGGGATGCGCGCGATCGTGATCAAGACCTGGTACAGCCCCTCGGCGTCGCGCAACGGCCTGACCCAGCGCGCGGTGGACAAGTACGCGCGCAAGCACGACCTCGAGCCGACGCAGATCCTCGGCGGCGTCACGCTGAACAAGCCCGCGGGCGGGATCAACCCCGAGGCCGTGCGCAAGTGCCTCGGCTTCCCGAACTTCCGCTGTGTCTGGATGCCGATGGCCGACTCGTACTGGCACCAGTACGTCGTGTTCAACCGCAAGAACGAGGGCATCCGCTTCCTCGACGACCGGAACCAGCTGCTGCCCGAGATGCGCGAGGTCATCAGCATCATCGCCGACAACGACCTGGTGCTGTGCTGCGGCCACTATCCGTACCAGGACCTCAAGATCCTGTTCGAGGAAGCCAAGAAGGCCGGGGTCAAGCGCATGGAGTCGGTGCACCCCACGCTGATCCACAGCAAGCACACGATGGCGAACTTCCGCGAGCTCGCGTCGGAGGGCGTCACGATCGGGCTGATGGGCGTGGCGTCGGTGAACATCCGCTTCCTCGAGGGCTTCCGCTGGTACATCAAGTCGATCAAGGCGTTCGCCGACCACATGGTCGTCGGCACCGACTCCGGCCAGGTCCAGAACCTGGCCCACATCGACGGCCTGCGCTGGTTCGCGAAGGTGCTCCTGGCGTACGGGGTCACCCAGGAGGAGGTCACCAAGATCTTCAAGACCAACCCCGCGCGGCACCTGGGGCTCGATCGTTGATCGCGCGCACGACCGTCAGCGACCTCCTGCTCGCGACGGCCGGCGCGCTGGCCTGCGCGTTCGGCTGGAAGCTGGGGGTCGGCACCGTCACGGCGCCCGACGCCGGCCTGATGCCGTTCCTGGTCGGCCTGGTGCTCGCCGCGCTCGGCCTGTACGGGATCGTCGTGCCGCGCGCGCTGCGCGCGTCGCGGCAGGAGGCGGCCGCGCTGCCGCCGCTGTTCAACAACGCCGCCGGCTGGACCTTCACCGTCGCGGCGATGATCGGCCTGGCCGTGGCGGTGAAGTTCCTGACGCTGGCGCCGGCGGTGTTCCTGTTCGTGTTCCTGCTCCACGCGGCGAGCCCGCCGCGGCGCCTGCTCGCCTCGGCCGTCTACGCGGGCGTGGTGGCGGCGATCGCGTGGCTGGTGTTCGTCCGCGGCTTCGGCCTTTCCTTCGCCTGACATGCTGAACGAGCTGCTGTTCGGATTCGAGGTGGCTCTGGCCTGGCAGAACCTCCTGTTCTGTTTCGGGGGCGTGCTGCTGGGCACCCTGATCGGCGTGCTGCCGGGCATCGGCCCGGCCGGCGCGCTGGCGCTGCTGATCCCGGCGACGATGGCGCTGCCGCCGGTCACCGCGATCATCGCGATGGCGGGCATCTACTACGGCGCGATGTACGGCGGATCGACGACGGCGATCCTGGTGAACATGCCCGGCGAGGCCGCCTCGATCGTGACCACGCTCGACGGCTACCGGATGGCGCAGGCGGGGCGCGCCGGGCCCGCGCTCGCGATCGCCGCGATCGGTTCCTTCGCGGCCGGCCTGCTCGCCATCGTCGGGCTGGTGTTCATCGCGCCGCCGCTGGCCGACGTCGCGCTGCGCTTCCAGTCGGCCGAGTTCGTCGCGCTGCTGGTGTTCGGCCTCACGCTGACCAGCTACATCGCGTTCGGCTCGAAGCGGCGCGCCTTCATGATGGCTGCGTTCGGGCTGCTGCTCGGTTCGATCGGGCTCGACCCGGTCGACGGCGTCGAGCGGCTGACCTTCGGCTCGACCTACCTGATCGACGGCATCGGCCTGGTGCCGCTCGTCATGGGCCTGTTCGGCGTCTCGGAGGTGCTGGTCAACATCGACGACGACATCCGCCAGTCGGTGCTGGCGAAGTCCGTGGGGCGCCCGATGCCCACCCGGCAGGACCTGCGCGATTCCGCCGCCCCGGTGGCGCGCGGCGGCGTGCTCGGTTTCCTGATCGGCATCATCCCCGGCGGCAACGCGATCATCGCCTCGCTGCTCTCGTACATGCTCGAGCGCAAGGTGTCGCGCACGCCCGAGCGCTTCGGCAAGGGCGCGATCGAGGGCGTCGCCGGGCCCGAGGCGGCCAACAACTCGGCCGCGGTCAGCGCCTTCGTTCCGCTCACCACGCTCGGCATTCCCACCAACTCGGTCATGGCGCTGATGCTCGCCGGCCTGATGGTGCAGGGGGTCGCGCCGGGCCCCACCTTCATCTCGGCGCATGCCGACGTGTTCTGGGGCCTGATGGCGAGCATGGTGATCGGCAACGCGATGCTGCTGGTGCTGAACCTGCCGCTGATCGGCCTGTGGATCAAGCTGCTGAACGTGCCGTACCGGTACCTGTTCCCGGTGCTGCTGCTGTTCTGCTTCATCGGCGCGTACGTGGTGAACCACTCGTACTTCGACGTCGGCGTGATGCTGGCCACGGGCCTGCTCGGCTACTGGATGCGCCGCAACGCGCTCGAGCCGGCGCCGCTGATCCTCGCCTTCGTGCTCGGGCCGATGCTCGAGGAGAACCTGCGCAGGACGCTGATCATCTCGGAAGGCTCGTTCGGGATCTTCCTCGACCGGCCGATCGCGCTCGCCTTCCTCGCGCTCGCGGTCCTGCTTCCGCTGCTCGGCGCCCTGCCGGCCATCGGCAGCCGGCTCACGAAGATCCGCACGCCGGCGGACTTCTAGCGCGGCCCCCTTTTTCCCAGTGCGGCAACCCTTTCTGCATCCCCTGAAGGAGAACGGCATGTTCCGACCACGCAAGACCCAGTCTCTCCTGGCCGCGGGGCTCGCGGCGCTGCTGCTGTGCGGCGCGGGCGCCGTCCGGGCGTCCGACTACCCGACCAAGCCGATCGACCTGATGATTCCCTGGCCGACCGGGGGCCGGACCGACGTGTCGATCCGGATGATCGCGCCCTACCTCGAGAAGGCGCTCGGCAAGCCGGTCGTGGTCCAGAACAAGGTCGGCGGCGCCGGCCTGGTCGGGATGACCGCGGTCCGCGACGCCGCGCCCGACGGCTACACCATCTCGACCGGCGGCATCGCGATGGCGAGCATCCAGTACCAGAAGAAGAACGCGCCGCGGCTCTGGGACTACACCTGGTTCGCGCGCACCTACTGGACCCCGCTGGTGGTCGCGGTGCCGGCGAACTCGCCGTTCAAGACGGCGAAGGAGCTGGTCGATTTCGCGCGCGCGAACCCGGGCAAGGTGACGCACGGCAACAGCGGCACCGGCAGCTCGACCCACCTGGCGTCGGCCGCGTTCGCGAAGCAGGTCGGCATCCAGATCGGCCAGGTGCCGTACAAGGGCGAAGGCCCCGCGGTCGTCGGGCTGGCCGGCGGCGAGTCCTCGTTCGCGCTGGGCCTGATGCCGGCGTTCAAGTCGCTGCTCGATGCCGGCAAGCTGCGCATCCTCGGCGTGGCCGACACCCGGCGCAGCCCGCTGCACCCCGACCTGCCGACGCTGGCCGAGCAGGGCGTCGACTTCGTCTCGATCGCGTTCGAGGCGCTGCACATGCCGAAGGGCGCCTCGCCGGAGGTGCTGGCTAAGCTGCGCGAGGCCTCGCGCAAGGCGCTGACCGATCCGGAGCTGCGCGCCAAGCTCGCGACCGTCGGCCTGAGCCTGGACTACCAGGACGGTCCGGAGTTCGTGAAGTGGCTCGAGCAGTACGACCGCGAGACCAAGGCGCTGATCACCGAGCTCGGCATGCTGGCGGAATGAGCCGTTGAGCGCATTCGAGCAACTGCTGGCGTTCGCCCGCGAGACCGGCTTCGAGCGCCTGCCGGCGTCGACGGTCGAGCGGGCGAAGCGCGCCGTGCTCGATACCCTCGCGGTCGGCATCGCGGGCTCGACCGCGGCGGCGCTGCCCGAGCTGGGCGCCCTCGTCGCGCACTGGGGCGGCCGGCCCGAGGCGACGCTGCTCACCGACGGCACGCGCGCGCCGGCGCCGCTGGCGGCGCTGGTCAACGCCACGGCGGCGCGCGCCTGGGACCTGGACGACCTGCACGAAGGCCATACCTGCCACGTCGATGCCAGCCTGGTCCCGGCGCTGCTGGCGCTGTGCGAGGCGCTGGCGCGCGCCGGCCGGCCGGTGCCGGGCCGCGACCTGCTCGCGGCGGTGGCGGTGGGCGCCGAGCTCGTCTGCCGCCTGGCCGCCGCGCCGCGCGTCGGGTTCACCGAGACCGGCAGCATCATGAGCTACCAGTGCGCCTTCTACGGCGTCGCGCTGGCCGCCGGCCGCCTGCTGCGGCTGGCGCCCGCGGCGATGCGCGACGCCGCCGGGCTGGCGCACGCGCGGGTGGCGGGCAACCAGCAGGGCTTCCTGTCCGGCGCGCTGTCGGTCCGCGTGATGCAGGGCGTCGCGGCCGAGGGCGGGCTCGTCAGCGCGCTGATGGCCGAACGCGGCATCGGCGGCGGCGACGACGTGCTGGAGGGCCGCTACGGCTACTACCGGCTCCACCATCGCAACCAGTACGAGCCGGCCGACCTCACGCGCGGGCTGGGCGAGCGCTTCCTGTTCGACGACGTCAGCATCAAGCCGCTCTATCCGTGCTGCCGCTTCACCCACGGCCCGATCGAGGCCACGCTGCAGGCGGTGAACGAGGCCGGGATCGCGGCCGACGCGATCGAGCGCATCCGGGTGGTGGTGACGAACCGCGAGGTGCGCGACCTGGTCTGCGAGCCCGAGGCGCGCAAGCGCGATCCGCGCAGCGTCGCGGACGCGCAGTTCAGCCTGCCCTACCTGGTCGCCGCGGCGGCGGTGCGGCGCCGCATCGACTTCGATACCCTCGCGCCGGACGCGCTGCGCGACCCCGCGGTGCGGGCGCTGGCCGGCAAGGTCGAGATCGCGCTCGAGACCGGCGAGCAGCGCGACGGCCGCGGCGTCTTCCCGATGCCCGGCGACGTCACGGTCGTCGAGCGGGGCGGGCGCAGCACGCGCCGCGAGGTCGCGTTCGTCAAGGGCCATCCCCGCAACCCGATGCGCTACGACGAGGTCGCGGACAAGTTCGCCGCCTGCGCCTGGCTGGCGCGCCCCGGATGGAACGGCGCGGCGCGCGTCGTCGAGCGCATCGCCGGGCTCGAGGCCGCGGCCGACACGGGCGACCTGGTCGCGCTGTGCAGCCCGGCCGGCTGAACCCCGGCCGACCCCTCCGGCCGACCCTTCCGGCCGACCCTTTCCGGCCGGAAGGGGGTTGGTATGCTGTCCGTCCCGTGCCTTCCCGGGCTTTCGCGCCCGGCCCGACCATGACCGACTCCGTCCCCCGCCTCGATTTCGGCCGTGTCCGCGTCTTCCTCGGCGAGAAGTCCGGCAAGTACCCCGACGGCAACCAGGTGGTGGTGCGCGGCAGCGACACGCACGCGGCCTTCGACACGCCGCTGGTCGCGAACCGGATCGGCCCCGAGTTCGACGCGGCCGAGCTGGTCGTGCTGGGGCACGTGCACGAGGACCACATGGCCGGCCTGCATCGCGTGCCGCGGGCGGCGGTGCAGGTCCACGAGGCCGACCTCGAGGCGGTGCGCAGCTGGGAGGGACTGCTGCGCCACTACGGACTGTCGCCGTCGGCGGGCGCGTCGATGCTCGACAAGCTGCGCAGCGAGTTCCACTACGCGCCGCGCCCCGACGCCACCGGCTACCGCGACGGCACGGTGTGGGAGCTCGGCGGCACGTCCGTGCGCGCGGTCCACGCGCCGGGCCACACCTCGGGCCACAGCGTGCTGCTGGTCGAGTCCGAGGGCGTGGCCTTCCTCGGCGACATCGAGTTGAGCGGGTTCGGGCCGTACTACGGCGATGCCACCTCGAGCCTGCCGGCGTTCCGCCGCACGCTCGCGCAGGTGGCCGACCTGCCGGCCCGCGTCTGGGTCACCTCGCACCACCGCGGCGTCTACACCGACCGCGGGGCCTTCCTCGCGGCGCTGGCCGCCTTCGCGGCGAAGCTCGACGAACGCAGCGAGCGCCTGCTGGAGATGCTGGCCGGCGCGCCGAAGACGCTCGAGACGCTGGCGGCCACGCGGCTCATCTATCCGCCCGACTTCGACGAGGTCTGGGTCGAAGACGCCGAGCGGCGCACGATCGCGCAGCATCTGCAGGAGCTGATCGCCGCCGGCCGCGCGGCCGAAGTGGCGCCGGGGCACTACGCGCGCGCCTGAGGCCGGTCCGTGCCGGGTCGACGGGCCGGGGGGCTGCCTGCGGTGGTCGGGCGGGCCGAGGTCTGGGCGAGCCAAGGCGTGGGCGGCCGGCCGGTCGGGCGCCGGTGCTGGCCCCCACTTCGTGGGGGTGCCCTGCGATGCTCGCAGCGCCGGCCTGCGCGGCGAAACTCGCTGTGCGGGCTGCGCCCGCTGCGCTCAAACAATCGCCGCGAGAATGATTGACGATGCGCGCTGCGCGCGCAGGCCGGCGCTGCTGCGCTTCTCGGCGGCGCACAGGCGCCCGACCGGCCGGCCGCCCACGCCTTGGCCGATCGCAGTGCCGTGGCGC
>JBDHRX010000119.1:0-8942 GCA_039807785.1 Burkholderiaceae bacterium | reverse complement strand
CACGGTGTCGGCCGCCGACCGGGCCGACGTCCCCGTCGTGCTGAACGCGCTCGGCACCGTCACCTCGCTGCGCACGGTGACCGTGCGCTCGCGCGTCGACGGCCAGCTGCTGCGCGTGAACTTCCGGGAAGGGCAGATGGTCAAGGCCGGCGACCTGCTTGCCGAGATCGATCCGCGGCCGTTCCAGGTGCAGCTCGCGCAGGCCCAGGGGCAACTGGCGCGCGATCGCGCGCTGCTCGAGAACGCGCGCCTGGACCTCGAGCGCTACCGCACGCTGGTCGCGCAGGAAGCCGCCAGCGCGCAGCAGCTCGACACCCAGCAGGCGCTGGTGCGCCAGTACGAGGGCGTGGTCAGGTCCGACCAGGGGCAGGTCGACAACGCGCAGCTGCAGCTCGGCTATGCGCGGATCACGGCGCCGTTCTCCGGCCGGCTCGGGCTGCGCCTGGTCGACCCCGGCAACCTGGTGCGCGCGGGCGACGCGACCGGCCTGGTCACGATCACCCAGGTGCAGCCGATCGGCGTCACCTTCTCGCTGCCCGAGAAAGACCTGCCTCCGGTGCTGCAGCGCTACCGGGAAGGGCGGCCGATGACGGTCCAGGCGCTCGACCGCGAGCAGCAGGCGGTGCTCGCCGCGGGCCGCCTCACGACGCTGGACAACCAGATCGACGTCGCGACCGGCACGCTCCGGATGCGGGCGGAATTCGCCAACGCCGACGGCGCGCTGTTCCCGAACCAGTTCGTCAACGTGCGGCTGCAGATCGACGTGCTGCGCGACGCCACCGTCGTGCCGGGCGCGGCGATCCAGCGCGGCGCGCCCGGCACCTATGTCTACGTGGTCGGCCCGGGCCGGACGGTGGCGCTGCGCCGCATCGAGACCGGCCCGGTCCAGGGCGAGCGGACGGTGGTGACGCGCGGCATCGAGGTCGGCGAGCGGGTCGTCATCGACGGCGTCGACAACCTGCGCGACGGCGCGCGGGTCGAGCCGATCGACAAGGCCGCGGCGGAGCAGGCCGCGACGCAGCCCGGCGTGCCGCGCCAGCGCCCGCAACAGCGGACGCAGCAGCGCACCCAGCAACGCCAGCCGCAGCGCTAGCCGGACCCGACCGGGCCGGACCCCGCGTGCCGCACCGCCTCCGATGAACCCGTCGCGCCTGTTCATCCTCCGCCCGGTCGCGACCTCGCTGATGATGGTCGCGATCATGCTGGCGGGGCTGGTCGGCTACCGCCTGCTGCCGCTGTCGGCGCTCCCCGAGGTCGACTACCCGACCATCCAGGTCAGCACGCTGTACCCGGGCGCGAGCCCGGACGTGATGACCTCGTCGGTGACCGCGCCGCTGGAGCGCCAGTTCGGGCAGATGCCCGGGCTCAAGCAGATGTCGTCGTCGAGCTCGGGCGGCGCGTCGATGATCACGCTGCAGTTCGAGCTCTCGCTGCCGCTCGACGTGGCCGAGCAGCAGGTCCAGGCAGCGATCAACGCCGCCGGCACGACGCTGCCCGGCGACCTGCCGGTCCCCCCGACCTACAGCAAGGTCAACCCGGCCGACGCGCCGGTGCTCACGATCGGCGTCGCCTCGCGCACGATCCCGCTGCCGCGCGTGCGCGACCTGGTCGAGACGCGGGTGGCGCAGAAGATCGCGCAGCTGCCCGGGGTCGGACTGGTGTCGATCTCCGGCGGCCAGCGACCGGCGATGCGCGTGCGCGTCGATCCGAAGGCGCTGGCGTCGGCAGGCCTCGGCATCGAGGACGTGCGCAGCGCGATCACCAACGCCAACTCGAACCAGGCCAAGGGCAGCTTCGACGGCCCGAGCCGCTCCGCGACCATCGACGCCAACGACCAGATCCGCAGCGTCGACGGCTACCGCGACCTGATCGTCGCCTACCGCGGCGGCGCGCCGCTGCGGCTGTCGGACGTCGCCGAGATCTCCGAGGGGGCCGAGAACGATCGGCTCGCCGCCTGGGCCAACCGCGAGCCGGCGATCGTGCTGAACATCCAGCGCCAGCCGGGCTCGAACGTGATCGAGGTGGTCGACCGGATCAAGGCGCTGCTGCCGACGCTGCGCGCGTCGCTGCCGGGCGCGGTCGAGGTCACGGTGCTCACCGACCGCACCACGACGATCCGCGCCTCGGTCCGGGACGTGCAGCGCGAGCTGGTGCTGGCGGTCGCGCTGGTGGTCATGGTGATCTTCCTGTTCCTGCGCAACCTCTCGGCCACGGTCATCCCCAGCGTCGCGGTGCCGCTGTCGCTGGTGGGCACCTTCGGCGTGATGGTCCTCGCCGGCTTCTCGCTGAACAACCTCACGCTGATGGCCCTCACGATCGCGACCGGCTTCGTCGTCGACGACGCGATCGTGATGATCGAGAACATCGCGCGCTACCTCGAGGAAGGCGATCCGCCGCTCGAGGCCGCGCTCAAGGGCTCGAAGCAGATCGGCTTCACGATCATCTCGCTCACCGCGTCGCTGATCGCGGTGCTGATCCCGCTGCTCTTCATGGCCGACGTCGTGGGCCGCCTGTTCCGCGAGTTCGCGATCACGCTGGCGGTCGCGATCCTGATCTCGGCCGTGGTGTCGCTGACCCTCACGCCGATGATGTGCGCCAAGCTGCTGCGCCACGTTCCCCCCGAGCGCGAGGGCCGCTTCCAGCGGGCCAGCGGCGCCGCCTTCGACCGGCTCGCCGCCGCCTACGGCCGCTGGCTGACCCGGGTGCTCGACCACCAGCCGGCCACGCTCGCGGTGGCGGTCCTCACGCTGGCGCTGACCGTCGGGCTGTACCTGCTGGTGCCCAAGGGCTTCTTCCCGGTGCAGGACACCGGCGTGATCCAGGGCATCTCCGAAGCCGAGCAGTCGATCTCGTTCGCCGCGATGAGCGAGCGCCAGCAGGCGCTGGCGCACGCGATCCTCGAGGATCCGGCGGTCGAGAGCCTGAGCTCGTTCATCGGCATCGACGGCGTGAACCCGACCCTGAACACCGGGCGGCTGCTGATCAACCTGAAGCCGCGCGCGCAGCGCGACGCCGACGCCTCGGCGGTGATCCGGCGCCTGCAGCCGCGGCTCGCGCAGCTGCCCGGCATCGCGCTGTACATGCAGCCGGTCCAGGATCTCACGATCGAGGACCGGGTCAGCCGCACCCAGTACCAGTTCAGCCTCGAGGACGCCGACCCCGAGCGGCTCGCGCTCTGGACCACGCGGCTGGTCGAGCGCGTGCGCGCCCTCCCGGCGCTGGCCGACGTCGCCAGCGACCTCCAGGACCGCGGCCTGCAGGCGTTCCTCGAGATCGATCGCGATGCCGCGGGCCGCCTCGGCCTGTCGATGAACGCGATCGACAACGCGCTGTACAGCGCGTTCGGCCAGCGCCAGGTCTCGACCATCTTCACCCAGTCCAACCAGTACCGCGTCGTGCTCGAGGTCGCGCCCCGGTTCCAGGCGAGCCCGAGCGCCCTCGAGGCGATCCACGTCAGCGGCAGCGCCGGGCGCCTGGTCCCGCTGTCGAGCATCGCGCGCGTCGTCGAGCGGCCCACCGCGCTGGTGGTGAACCACCTCGGCCAGTTCCCGGCGACGACGATCTCCTTCAACCTCGCCCCCGGCGCCTCGCTCGGCGCCGCAGTCGACGCGATCCGCGCGGCCGAGCGCGAGCTCGGGATGCCGGCCAGCATCCAGACCCGCTTCCAGGGCGCCGCGCTGGCGTTCCAGGCCTCGCTGGACAGCACGCTGCTGCTGATCCTCGCCGCGCTGGTGACGATGTACATCGTGCTCGGCGTGCTCTACGAGAGCTACATCCACCCGGTCACGATCCTCTCGACGCTGCCCTCGGCGGGGGTCGGCGCGCTGCTCGCCCTGATGCTCGCCGGCACCGACCTGGGCATCGTCGCGGTGATCGGGATCGTGCTCCTGATCGGCATCGTGAAGAAGAACGCGATCATGATGATCGACTTCGCGCTCGACGCCGAGCGCACCGAGGGCAAGTCGCCGCGCGAGGCGATCTACCAGGCCTGCCTGCTGCGCTTCCGCCCGATCCTGATGACCACGATGGCGGCGCTGCTGAGCGCGCTGCCGCTGATGCTGGGCACCGGCGTGGGCTCCGAGCTGCGCCAGCCGCTCGGCCTGACGATGGTCGGCGGGCTGCTGGTCAGCCAGGTGCTGACGCTGTTCACGACGCCGGTCATCTACCTGGCGTTCGACCGGCTGTCGCGACGGCGGGCGCCGGACGGCGCGGGCCCGGCGGCGGGGGCGCGGGAATGAGCTTCTCGGAAGTCTTCATCCGCCGCCCGGTCGCGACCACGCTGCTCACGCTCGGCATCGTGCTCGCCGGGCTCGCCGCGTTCCGGCTGCTGCCGGTGGCGCCGCTGCCGCAGATCGAGTACCCGACGATCTCGGTCTCGGCGTCGCTGCCCGGCGCGAGCCCCGAGATCATGGCCGCGACCGTCGCCACGCCGCTCGAGCGCGCGCTCGGACGCATCGCCGGGGTCACCGAGATGACCTCGAACAGCTCGCTGGGCCAGACGCGGGTGGTGCTGCAGTTCGACCTCGACCGCTCGATCGAGAGCGCGGCCAACGACGTCCAGGCGGCGATCAACGCGGCGCGCAGCTCGCTGCCCAGCGGCCTGGTACGCAACCCCACCTACCGCAAGGTCAACCCGGCCGACACGCCGGTGTTCATCATCGCGCTCACCTCCGACTCGATGACGCGCGGCCAGATCTACGACGTCGCCGCGACGGTGCTGGCGCAGTCGCTGTCGCAGGTGCGCGGCGTGGGCCAGGTGACCATCGGCGGCAGCTCGCTGCCGGCGGTGCGCGTCCAGGTCAACCCGCTGCAGCTCGACCGCTACGGCATCGGCCTCGAGCAGGTGCGGCTCGCGATCGCCGGCGCCAACGCCAACCGGCCGAAGGGGTCGGTCGCCGACGACCTGCGCCACTGGCAGATCGGCGCCAACGACCAGTCGCGCGACGTCGCCGACTACGTGCCGCTGGTGATCGCCTACCGCAACGGCGCCGCCGTGCGGCTCTCCGACGTCGCCGAGGTGAGCGAGTCGGTCGAGAACGAGCGCAACGCCGGATCGGCCAACGGCAAGCCGTCGGTGCTGCTGGTGATCTATCGCCAGCCCGGGGCCAACATCATCGAGACCGTCGACCGCATCTACGACCTGATGCCCGCGCTGCGCGCGTCGGCCCCGGCGTCGATCGACATGCAGGTGGTGCTCGACCGGACGCCGACGATCCGGGCCTCGCTGCGCGAGATCGAGCGCACGCTGGTCATCTCGGTGGCGCTGGTGGTGATGGTGGTGTTCCTGTTCCTGCGCAACGCCGCCGCCACCCTGGTCCCGGCGGCCGCGGTGCCGGCCTCGCTGGTCGGCACCTTCGGCGTGATGTACCTCGCCGGCTACAGCCTGGACAACCTGTCGCTGATGGCGCTCACCGTGGCCACCGGCTTCGTGGTCGACGACGCGATCGTGGTGCTCGAGAACATCGCCCGGCGCCGCGAGGCCGGCGAGCCGCCGTTGGCGGCGGCGATCGCCGGCGCGCGCGAGGTCGGCTTCACCGTGGTCGCGATCAGCCTGTCGCTGATCGCCGTGTTCATCCCGATCCTCGCCATGGGCGGCATCGTCGGGCGCCTGTTCCGCGAGTTCGCCGTGGTGCTGTCGGTGGCGATCCTGATCTCCCTGCTGATCTCGCTCACGACCACGCCGATGCTGTGCGCGCGCTTCCTGGGCGGCAGCCGCGGCGACGGCGAGCGCGGCGCCGCGGCCGAGGGACGGCTGGCGCGCCTGGCGCGGCGCAGCCTCGAGAAGGTGATCGAAGGCTACTCGCGCAGCGTCGGCTGGGCGCTCGACCACGGCTGGCTGATGCTGCTGGTGCTCGCCGGCACCATCGCGCTCAACGTCTGGCTGTACACGATCGTCCCGAAGGGCTTCTTCCCGGCGCAGGACACGGGGCGCATCTTCGCATCGATCCGCGGCGACCAGGGCATCTCGTTCCAGGCGATGGAGCGCAAGCTCGCCCAGTTCATCGAGATCGTGCGCGCCGACCCCGACGTCACGATCGTCACCGGCTTCACCGGCGGCTCGCGCGTGAACAGCGGCATGGGCTTCATCACTCTCAGGCCGCTGGGCGAGCGCAGCGAATCGGCCGAGCAGATCGCGGCGCGGCTGCGCGCGGCCGCTGCGCACGTGCCCGGCGCGCGCATGTTCCTGGCCCCGGTGCGCGAGATCCGCATCGGCGGGCGCTCGAGCAGCTCCGAGTTCCAGTACACGCTGCTCGCCGACGACCTCGAGGCGCTGCGCACCTGGGAACCGCGCATCCGCAACGCGCTCAGTCGCCTGCCGCAGATCACCGACGTCGACACCGACCAGGAAGACAAGAGCCGGCAGGTCTCGGTGACCATCGACCGCGACGCGGCCGCGCGGCTCGGCATCCCGACCCGACTCGTCACCAGCCTGCTCAACGACGCCTACGGCCAGCGGCAGGTCTCCACCATCTACCAGCCGCTGAACCAGTACCACGTCGTGCTCGAGGTCGGCCCCCGATTCCGCGACAGCCCCGAGGCGCTGCACGGCTTCAGCGTCCCGAACGCCGCCGGCGTCGCGGTGCCGCTGTCGCAGTTCGCCGGCTGGAGCGTGACCCCGGCGCCGCTGGGCGTGAGCCACCAGGGCTCGTTCGCCGCCTCGACGATCTCGTTCAGCCTGAACGAGGGCGTATCGCTGTCGGAGGCGACCGTCGCGATCGAGGACACGGTCGCGCGCCTCGGGGTGCCCACCGGCCTGCACGGCAGCTTCGAGGGTACCGCGGGCGCGTTCCAGCGCTCGCTGCAGAACCAGCCGCTGCTGATCCTCGCGGCCCTGGTCGCGGTCTACCTGGTGCTGGGCATTCTCTACGAGAGCCTGGTGCACCCGATCACGATCCTCTCGACGCTGCCCTCGGCGGGCGTCGGCGCGCTGCTCGCGCTGATGGCCACCGGCACCGAGTTCAGCCTCATCGCGCTGATCGGCGTGCTGCTGCTGATCGGCATCGTGAAGAAGAACGCCATCATCATGATCGACTTCGCGCTCGCCGCCCAGCGCGAGCAGGGGCTCTCGCCGCGCGAGGCGATCCACCGCGCGTGCCGGCTGCGCGTGCGGCCGATCCTGATGACCACCCTGGCCGCGATGCTCGGCGCGGTGCCGCTCGCGCTCGGCACGGGCAACGGCGCCGAGCTGCGCCAGCCGCTCGGCATCGCGATCGTCGGCGGACTGGCGCTCAGCCAGCTGCTCACCCTGTACACCACGCCGGTGGTCTACCTGTCCCTCGACCGGCTCGCCACGCGCCTGCGCCGCCCGCGGCGCGCGCCGCAGGCCGTCGCGACGCCCTCCCCGCCCCCGAGCGCCGCATGACCCGGAACCCCCGTCTCGACCGATCGACCGGCTTGCCCGGCCTGGGCCTGCCTGGCCTACACCTGCCTGGCCTGCGCCTGCTCGGCCCGGCGCTGCTGGGCGCGCTGCTGGCCGGCTGCCTGAACCCGCCCGCCTACGTCCGGCCGGAAGTCGCGGTGCCGGCCGCCTACCGGGCGCAGCCGCCCGAGGTCCGGGACGAAACCCGGGACGAAGCCCGGGACGAGACCCGGAGCGACGCCCGGAACGACGCCCGGAACGGAGGCCGGAGCCAGGCCGGGCCCGGCGCCGCCCGCGAGGACTGGCGGGAGGCCCGTCCGGCGGACCTGCGCCCCGACGCCGCCTGGTGGACCGTCTTCGACGACCGCCTGCTCGACGCGCTGATGGCCGATGTCGAGGCCGGCAACCAGGGCCTGCGCCGCGCCGAGGCGCTGCTGCGCCAGGCCCGCGCGGCCACCGACGCCGCCCGCGCCGGCCTGTCGCCGTCGATCTCGGGCGGCGCCTCGGCGAGCCGCGCCGGACAGGCCCGCGGCAGCTCCAGCAGCTTCGGCCTGGACGCCTCGGCCGGATGGGAGATCGACCTCTGGGGCCGGATAAGCAGCAACGTGGCCGCCGCCGAGGCGGCGGCGCAAGCGAGCGAGGCCGACCTCGCCGCGGCGCGGCTGTCCCTGCAGGCGCAGCTCGCGCAGAGCTACCACCAGTTGCGCATCGCCGACGCCCAGCGCCGGCTGCTCGGTGAAACCGTCGAGTCCTACCAGCGCTCGCTCGTGCTCACGCGCAACCGCCTGGCCGCCGGCGTGGCCACGCGCGCCGACGTCGCCCAGGCCGAGGCGCAACTGAAAAGCGCCGAGGCGCAGCGGATCGAGTCCGGCCTCGCGCGCACGCAGCTCGAGCACGCGATCGCGCTGCTCGCCGGCCGCGCGCCGTCGGCGCTCGCGCTCGCCGAGGCGCCGATGCCCGGGACCGTTCCGCCGGTGCCGGTCGGCATCCCGTCGCGCCTGCTCGAGCGGCGCCCCGACATCGCCGCCGCCGAGCGGCGCGTCGCCGCGGCCAACGCCCAGGCCGGCGCGGCGCGCACCGCGTACTACCCGTCGCTCACGCTGTCGGCCGGAGGCGGCTTCCGTTCCGGGCGGCTCGCCGACCTGCTGTCGCTGCCGAGCCGCTTCTGGTCGCTGGGCCCGTCGCTGGCCATCGCCCTCTTCGACGGCGGCGCTCGCGCCGCGGTCCGCGCCCAGGCCGAGGCCGCCTACGACGCGACCGTCGCCGCCTACCGCCAGACCGTGCTCGAGGCCTTCGGCGAGGTCGAGGACAACCTGGTGGCGCTCGCCGCGCTGGCCGAGCAGGAGCGCGTGCAGCGCGAAGCGCTCGCGGCCGCGCGCACCGCGCTCGACATCGCCACGCTGCAGTACAAGGCCGGCACGGTCTCGTACCTCAACGTGATCCTCGCGCAGACCACCGTCCTGCAGAGCGAGCGGGCCGCGCTCGATCTGCGCGGCCGGCGGCTCGCCGCCACCATCGGCCTGATCAAGGCCACCGGCGGCGGCTGGTAGCCAGCCGGCCGGGCGGGGCCGGGCCGGCCGGG
>JBDHRX010000118.1:0-8952 GCA_039807785.1 Burkholderiaceae bacterium | reverse complement strand
GCCGGCCGCGCCGGCGTCCCCGGGCGGGGGCAGCGGCGCGCCGCAGGCCGGTGCCGGCAGCTGCGTCGCGAGGGTCGCCGACGCGAGCGCCAACCGGATCCTCCAGGCCGATCCCGCCAACTACCTCGAGCGGGTCCGCGCGCTCGTGCCCGGCGATACCCTGGTCCTGGCATCCGGCAACTACGACCATCCATCCGACGTCCCCGGCCTGCCCCTGTTCGGCCTGAACGGCACCCCGACGCGGCCGATCGTGATCACCGGCCCCGAATCCGGGCCGCGGCCGGTGCTGCTCGGCCGCTCGACGCACAACACCGTCCGGCTGAGCGACGCGAGCTACGTCGTGGTGCGCAACCTCGAGGTCGACGGCCGCGACCTGGGCGGCGCCGGGGTCGCGGCCCAGGGCCTCGCGCATCACGTCGTGCTGGAGAACCTGGTGATCCGCGGTGTCGGCAGCAACCAGCAGGTGGTCGGCATCTCGACGGTCGGGTCGCCGACCTGGAACTGGATCATCTGCGGCAACACGATCGTCGGCGCGGGCACCGGCATGTACCTCGGCAACTCGGACGGCACCAACCCGTTCGTCGCCGGCATCATCGAGCGCAACCTGGTCCGCGACACGATCGGCTACAACCTGCAGATCAAGCACCAGATCGACCGGCCCGCGATCGCCGGCATGCCCACGACGCCGCAGCGGACCGTGATCCGGCACAACGTGTTCTCGAAGGCGGCCAACAGCTCCGGCGGCGCGCTGGCGCGGCCGAACGTGCTGGTCGGGCACTTCCCGCCGAGCGGCAACGGCAGCGACGATCACTACGAGATCTACGGCAACTTCTTCTACCGGAACCCGAGCGAGGCGCTGCTCCAGGGCGAAGGGAACGTGGCGCTGTACGCGAACCTGATGGTCAACGACGACGGCGACGCGGTGAACATCCAGCCTCATCACGACGTGCCCCGCGCGATCGACGTCTTCGGCAACACGGTGCTGGCCCGCGGCAGCGGCATCCGGATCGTCGGCGGCGCCGCCGGCCACGCCCAGCGTGTGTTCGGCAACGCGGTGTTCGCGGCGACGCCGCTGTCGGGCGGCGAACAGCGGGACAACCTGAGCGCCGGCCGCAGCCTGGCGGCGGGCTACCTGAACGCCCCGGACGCCCCGCTCGGAACCTTCGACGCGTATCCGCGCACCGGCGCGCTGCGCGGCACCGCCATCGACGCGCGCGCCGCCGCCGGCTTCGCCGACGCCGGACGCGACTTCGCCGGCCAGGCCCGCGACTGGACGCTGCGCGGCGCCTATGCCGGCGAGGGCGCCAACCCGGGCTGGCGGCCCGCGCTCTCGCTCAAGCCCTGACGATGCGCCGTCCCGCTCCGGCCGGACGGCGGCGCGCCTCGCTTGCCGACCGTCCGGGACAGCTGCGCCGCCGCTCGTCGCCGGCCGCCGCCCGCCCCGCTTGCGCGAATGCGACGCCGCGCGCAGCATCCGTATCCGACGCCGGGACGAGACCGTATACTCCGGCGCACAGCAACGGCCCCATCGAAAGCGCCGGCCAGGCCCTCCAACGGAGTTCGACATGCGTTCGATCATTCAGTCCTTCGGCCTCGCACCGCTCGTCCTGGGGACGGCCCTGGTCGCGGCGCCGCTGTCCGCCTCGTCGGCCGACTCGTCCAGCTTCAATCCCCACGGCTTCAAGCTCCCCACCGGGGTGTATCGCTGCGACCTCAATCGCAGCGTGAACGTGCGCGAGGTCTCGGCGGACATGAGCTCGGCGGTCCTGCACTTCGACAAGAAGGAATACCGGATGCACGCGGTCGGCGCGCGCAGCGGCGCGCTGCGCTACGAGGATCCGAAGTCCGGGCTCGTCTGGCTGGTGATCGCCACCAAGTCGATGCTGCTCGACACCAAGCAGGGACGGCAGCTCGCCAACGACTGCAGGACCTAGAACCAGTCGTTCAGCATCACGCCGAGCCCGATGCGCCGAATGTGCCGGCGCTCGTCGAGCAGGCTTTCTCCGTAGCCGTCGAAGTACTGCACGTACCAGCGCAGGTTCGGGCTGAATCCCGTCGGACGGCTGTAGTCGAGCTGCATCGCCCCCTTGCCGCCGTCGGAAAGGCTGCGACGCAGCATCAGCGTCCAGTTGTTCACCGCGCCGGCGTAGCCCAGCCGCAGCTCGCCGTGGCCCGCGTAGCGCGTGATCTCCGGGTTGTCGTCGCCCTTGGGCGAACCGGGGCTGGGCTTGCGGTTCTCCGGGAGGCGCCACCACGGGCGGATGCCGATCCACCACGGCCCGGGCCGGTCGAGCAGCATCTCCGCGAACAGGCGGTTCCAGCTGCGCGAATATGCACCGGAGCGGCCGTTCGACTGATGCGCGAAGCCGGCCGAGGCGACCCGCCAGTCCCAGCCGAGCACCCGCATGCCCGGCGCCCATGACACGAACAGCTCGGGCTCGTGGCTGTACTCGCGGAAGGGGCTCGAGCGCTCGTCGTTGTAGGCCTGCCACCACGACTGTCCGGTGTAGGCGAAGAACACGGCGAGCCGGCCGTCGTACAGCGGCGGGGTCAGCGGAAACTTGAAGCTGAACTGGAACTTGACCTCGTTGCGCTGGACCGGGCCGGACACCGACTCGGGTCGCTCGAAAGCATGCGTGACCGGCAGCAGGTAGTTCGGCCGGTGCGGCAGCAGCGCGAAGCGTTCGCCCCACAGCACGCTCTCGGCCTCGATGCGACGACGCACCGGGGCATCGCCCACCGGCGCTGACCGGGCCACCGGCGCCACCGAGACGCCCTGCGGCGTGTCCCGGACGATCCCGACCGTCGGATCGACGGCCGGCCGCGTCGCCTCCACCGGCGGCGCGAGCGACTCCGGCAACGGCGCGACGCGCGCCGGCGCGGCGCGGACCGCCTCGCGACACTGGCCGCGCAAAGCGTCGACGGTGGTCTGCGGAGCCGCCTGGCGCAGCGCATCGAGCAGGCAGCGCTCCTCGGGGGTTTGCGCGATGGCGGCGGCCGGCAGCGCCTGCAGGACGACGACGAGGCCGCCCATGCACGCCCGGCCGGCACGATGGGGAAGGTTCGACATGGCCGACATTCTGGCCCAGATGGCGGCAACAGCTCCCGCGGGGCTGCGCACCTCCGGGCGGGCCGCGCGGACGGGCCGGCCGCTAGAACTCGATGTCGGCGCGAATCGCTTCGAGGCCCGCGCGCGCACAGGCCTCGTCCGCCGCAGCGCCCGGAGCGCCCGAGACGCCGATCCCCGCCAGCGTGCTGCCGGCCGCCTCGATCGGCAGGCCGCCGCCGAGCGCCGCCACGCGCGGGATCTGCCGCAGCGCGCTCATCGGCTTGCCGGCCTGCGTCTCGACCGCGAGCTCGCCGGTGGGGATCCGGAACGAGGCCGCGGTCCAGGCCTTGCCGATGGCCGCCTCGACGGTATGCGCGCCGGCGAAGCGGTCGCGCAGGAATGCCTGCAGCACGCCGCTCCGGTCGGTGACCGCGACAGCCACCTGGTAGCCCCCCTTCCGGCAGGCCTCGAGCGCCGCCTGCGCCGCCCGGTATGCGGCCTCGACCGTGAGCGCCCGCGTGACGAACGTCGCCTCGGCGGCGATGCCCGCCGTCGCGACCAGGCATGCCGCTGCCGCGACCGACGCGGCCGCGCGCCTCATGCGTTCCTCCAGCGCGCCAGCTCCTCGACGTCCTCGGGAAACATCTCGCCGATCTCCAGTTGCTTGAGCGTGCCGTCGCGCCCCACCACCCAGACGATCGGCAATCCCTTCGGGCGTCCGATGGCCGCCTCCCAGCGCGCGTCGAACATCGCCGCGTGGAAGGCATAGCCGTGCTCGCGCAGGTAGCGGCGCGCCGCCCCGGGATCGCGATCGATCGACAGCGCCAGCACCTCGAGCCCGGCGCCCGCATGGGCGCGGTGCAGGCGATCCAGGTACGGGTTCTGCCGCTTGCAGAACGGGCACCAGCTCGCCCAGAGCTCGATCACCAGGACCTTGCCGCGCCAGTAGTCGGGGGCGATCTCGCGGCCATCGAGCAGGCGTACCGCCGGCAACGCGACCCGGGCGCCGATCGGCGGCGCGGCAGCCGGCGCCGGACCTGCCCGGCCGAACGCGCCTCCGGCGCACCCCGCGACGGCCAGCCCCGCCGCTCGGCGCAGCAAGCTGCGGCGCGACGCCGCGGCACGGAGAACGGTCGGTGACGGCATCGAGGGAACGGCTCCCGGCGAACGGTCGGTGTCCGCCATTGTCTCAGGCCAGGCCCGGGTTGTCCGCCACCCCGATCAGGCGGGGTTGGTTCAACCGTCGCACGCCGACGGTGCGCCTGGCGCGGAGCCAGCGTTCGACCACGGCCCAGACCGGCTCGCCGCTCGCGCCCTCGGCGACCGGCGCCCAGCCGGCCACGCGATAGCGGCGGCTCGCCTCGATCGGCCGCCCGTCGAGCCGCAGGTCCGAAATGCGCCTGCCCATCCTCGCCCCGGGGTCGCAGGCATAGGTCAGCCCACCAACCCTCACCATGTCGCCGCCCTGCTGGTAGTACGGATCGGGGTTGAACAGGTTGTCGGCGACGTCCTCGAGAATCGCCTTGATCGTCTCGCCCGGGAGATCGTTCACGGTCGTGTACGGATAGCTGATGGCGGTCTGGTCCATCAGGTGCTCGCGCGTGATCGTCTGCCCCGGCAGCAGGCTGGTCCCCCACCGGAAGCCCGGGGAGAACGCGATCTGCGCGCCCTCGACCTCCATCAGCGCGTCGAGGATGAGCTGGTCGAAGCTGCCGTTGAAGTTGCCGCGCCGGTAGAGCAGGCCCTCGGTCACCGCGAGCGGCGCCTCGAGCCGCGCGCGATGCGGGGCGCGCACCCGGTCGATCAGCGCCTGCATCGCGGCGTCGGCGGGAAGCAGGTTCGAGAACACCGGCAGGAGCCGGTAGCGGAAATCGACGGCCCTGCCGTCGCGCACATCGAGATCGAGAACGGCGAGGAACTTGCCGTTGGAACCGGCGTTGGTCACCAGCGTGGCGCCCTTCGCGTTGCGTACCGCCACCGGCTGCGGCACGCCGTCGTGCGTATGCCCGCCGAGGATCGCGTCGAGCCCGGTCACGCGCGCAGCGAGCTTCAGATCGACGTCCATGCCGTTGTGCGACAGCAGCACCACCACTTGCGCCCCGCTCCCGCGCACCGAATCGACCAGCGCCTGCAGGCGCTCCTCCTGGATGCCGAAGGTCCACTCGGGGACCAGGTGGCGCGGATGGGCGATCGGGACATACGGAAACGCCTGCCCGATGATCGCGACCGGCACGCCGCCGATCTCGCGCACCACGTGGGAAGGAAACACCGGATCCTCGAAATCGATCGTCCGGACGTTCTGCGCGACGAAGTCGACGCGGCCGGCGAAGTCCTTCTCCAGGACCTCCCGGACACGCCGCGCCCCCAGCGTGAACTCCCAGTGGCCGGTCATCACGTCGACGCCGAGCAGCTTGCAGGCCTCGACCATGTCCTGGCCGTCGGACCACAGCGCGGTCGCCGACCCCTGCCAAGTGTCCCCGCCGTCGAGCAGCAGCGCGCCCGGCCGCGATGCCCGGATCCGCTTCACCAGCGTGGCGAGGTGGGCGAAGCCGCCGAGCTTGCCGTAGGTGAGCGCGGCCGCCTCGAAGTCGAGGCAGGTGAAGGCGTGCGCCTCCGGCGTGCCGGGCCGGATGCCGAACGCCTTCAGCAGGTGCTCGCCCACCAGGTGCGGCGCGCGGCCGGCGGCCGCGCCGACGCCGATGTTCACGCTCGGCTCCCGGAAGTGCACCGGCAGCAGTTGCGCGTGGCAATCGGTGAAATGCAGCAGGCTCACGTTGCCGAAGCGCGGAAGGTCGTACATCGCTTCCGCGCGGGGCCCGGCCGTCACGCAGCCCTGCAGCGGCAACCCCGCGGCGGCGGCCGTCGCGAGCGCCTGCAGGAAGTCCCTGCGGCTCATCGGCAGGCGCGCGCGACGCCGGCCCGGGCGGCGCGGCCGTTCGCCCGGCGTGCGAGCGCCGCGATCACTGGTTGACCGGCGATTCGGGGTCCACCAGGTAGGCGACCAGATCCTTGATCTGCGCCTCGGTCAGCGTCCCCGACGGCCCGAAGCGCGGCATCGTCGAACATGCCGAGAACGCCTTCGCATCGTAGATGCGCTGGTATGCGTAGCGCTGCGTCTCCGGCGTGTTGCCGCGCAGCTTGCCGAAGCGCCTCAGGCTCGGGCCCAGCGTGCCGAACGAGGTCTGCTGGGGCGCCAGCTCGTGGCAGTTGTAGCAGCTGCCGCCGTTGGCGGCGTTCGCCCGGTCGCTCCAGGTCATCCCCCGCCCGCTCTCGGCGATCGCCTGCCCGCGTTTCCAGTCACCCGTCAGCACGCCATCGGCCGGCAGCCTGATCGCCGCGCGCTCCCGCTCCGAGGCGCTCGCCTCGATTCCGGCCGGAGGCTGGTCGCGATACTGGGTGCACAGGCGCTGCAGCGCGTCCTGGTCGAGCCGGTCCATCGCCGCGATGCCGCGCGCATGGAAATCGCGCTTCAGGGTCGCCTCGGCCGCGGCGTCGTATCGCGCCCGGTCGAAGGTCGTGGTGCACCCGCCGACGGCCAGCGTCGCGAAGACGCCCGACCAGATGATCGCCCGTTTCATGGTTCGTTCTCCCGTCGCATCGTGCTCAGCGCTTGATTCCCGGTCCGCGATAGATCGCGCCGTTCGCGTTGACGCCCATGTAGGTCAGCAGCGCCGTCACCGTGTCCGACACGTATCCCGGCTCGGGGAACCGCTGCTGCCGGAAGCAGTCGTTCATCCGCCATTGCAGGGTGTGCATCAGCCCGCCGGTCATCCGGTACCCCGGCCAGCCGATGAAGCCGCGGTCGGCGGTGCCGGGCCGGGTCAGGTTCGGCAGGTTCTGCGTCCGGATGCGCTTGCCGTCCTGGCCGTGGCAGCTCGCGCAGGAGAAATCCCACGGACCGGCCCGGTGAAAGAAGATCGCCTCGCCGAGCCGGTAGGTCTCGACCTCCTCGGGGCGGGATTGCGGCACCGCGATCGGCAGGTCGCGCGACTGCCCCGCCACGTAGGTCACGAGCGCCACCACGTCGGGCGTCCGCCGGGCATTGCTGAACGGCTCCTTCGCGAGGTCCTCGAACCGGAAACCCTGCAGCGTGACCATGCAATGGACGATCCGCCGCTCGATGTCCATCACCTTGCCGACGTCGGCGAAATAGCGCGGCGCCTGCGCGTAGGCGCCGGCGAGCACGCCCGGCCCCAGGCCGAGGTCGCAGCCCTCGAGCGAGACGCCGTTCGGCCCGCGCCGGGCCTTCCACAGCGCCTCGCCTCGAGCCTCGAACAGCTCGGCGGTATTGGCCTCCTCCATCATCGCGCGGAACTTCTCGAACTGCTCCGCGGTGACGTCGCGCTCCTGCGCCGGCGCGACGCCGCCGGCCAGCCACAGCCCCGCCGCCAGCACCGCGCCCGCCACGCCCCTGCGCCGGATGTATCCCCATTCGCCCATGTCTGCCGACTCCGTCGATCCGATGCGTCTCCGAACAGGCGGGCCGAACGCGGCCCACGGCCGGCCGCGTTCGCAACCGGCGCGCCTGCTTCGCTTCTCGTGATGCTCGCCGCCCGCGCGGCGAACCGCGCCGCGATGCGCGGCTCAACCGGCGACGGTCGCCTCGTCGGTGCGCTTGTCGCCCTTGTTGTCGACCCAGCTCACGACGATCCGGTCGCCCGGCTTGCCGCCCCTGAGCCGGAACTGGAGGTACGGATTCTTGGAAATCGCCGGCCCCCAGTACGCCTTGAACACCGGCGCACCGTTCAGCGTCGCCGTCACCTCGCTGATGTACCAGGCCGGAACCAGCGTGCCGGTCGCATCCTTGCGCTGTCCCGACTCCATCTCGTGCGCCATCAGCACGCGCACGTCGATCCCGCCGTCCTTGGCGGTGGCGCGGATCTTCATCGGATCTGCCATGTCCTCTCTCTCCGGATGCCGTGATCGCGGCGGCTCAGCCGCCGCAACCACCCAGCGTCACCTTGACTTCCTTCCTGGCCAGGTAGAAGCGGCCATCGGCCTTCACCAGGGCGACCACGTCGGAGCTCTGGCCCATCTTGATCCGCATGCTGACCTCGGGCTCCGCGCCGTCGAGGAGCTCGTAGACGCCCGCCAGCGCGTTCGGGTTCTTCTCGACCAGCAACGCCATCGTCCGCGTCTTGGGAACGGCGCTCCGGATCACGATCGGCACCACCGCGCCGTTCTCCGCGATGTCGGGCGCGACGATCGTCACCTCCCGGGACTCGGTGGCGTCGGCCGCACCGAGCGCCTTCAGGGTCGCCGCGACGCCGGCCACCTTGAACGCCCCCTGATCGAAGGCCTGCGCCGCGGCGGTCCCCGGCCGCAGCAACCCGATCGAGACCAGCACGCCGTACAGGCCCGCGCCACCGGCGGCCTGCAAGGTGCTGCGTCGTGAGCGATCCATACCCTCTCTCCCTGGAATCCGGCGTTCGGCCCGCCGCGGCGGACCTCGATTCGATCAACGATATCAAAACGCTGCAGCGAGGGCACGCGGTCGGGGACGCCGTTATTCGCTTATGCGAAACTCGCATGGCATCGATCCACGACACCGATCCGCACGCCCCGACACGCCGATGATGCACCGCTTCCGGTTCGTCGCCCGATTCGCCCGCCGCGCTGGCGGCATCGCTGCGGATCGACTTCACCCCGACCGTCGCGTTCATCGGCCCCGACGGGCGCGCGCTGGCCGAGCCGCTGGTCGGATACGCCTCGCCGGACTTCTATGGCGCCTATCTCGAGCAGCGGATCGACGCGGCGCGACACCGCCTGACGGCGCGCCGAGACCGGCGGCCATATCGAGACGACTGAGCGAGACGACCGAGCGAGACGACCGAGCGGGAACGGCGCGCCGCCGAAGGGGCGGCGCTCAGTGGAAGTGCGTCGACTCGGGCTCGACGTCGCCC
>JBDHRX010000117.1:0-9004 GCA_039807785.1 Burkholderiaceae bacterium | reverse complement strand
GCTTCAGGCCGGCGTCCAATCTCGGCTTCGGGCCGGCGTCCAATCTCGGCTTCAGGCCGGCGTGCAGCCTCGGCTTCGGGCCGGCGCCCGGCCTCGGCGCCCGCTTCGCTCCCGGTCCCCGCCTTGGCCGCCGCACCCTTCGGGGCTTCCGCTTTCGGTGCGTCGACCTTCGCGGGCTCGGCGGCGGCAGGCACGGCCGGAGCGCTCGCCGGCGGCGCCGGCTCCGCGGGGGGGACCAGCGCCAGCTCGGCGCTCCGGCCCGGCGCGTCGTCGGCCTTCGCGGGCAGCGGCGTATCGCGCGGCGGGATCTCGATCTGGACGTCGGTGATGGTCTGGCGGGGCTCGGAGTCGAGCACCAGCGGCAGCACGATCGCCGCCGCGAGCCCCAGCACCAGCGCGCCCACCAGGCGCCGGCGCGCCCGCTTCTTCTGGGTCAGCGCCGGGTCGAGCGCGCCGTCGCCGGCGTCACGCCTGGCCATGGCCACCCGCAGTCGCCGCTCCGGGCACGGATGCGCCGCGGCGCGCGTCGACGGACCGGGCTGGAGAACGGACGCTACGCGGCACGGGCAGCAAGGATGTCGGCGACGGTGAGGAAGGATCCGAAGACGATGATTCTATCATTGACGCCCGCGCGTCCCTGCGCCGCGGCGAGCGCCGCGGACGGGGTGGCATGGCACTCGATGCGGGCGTCCGGCCCCGCGCGCGCCACGCCCGCCGCCTCCAGGCGTCCGGCGATCCAGTCGGCCCGGGCGGCGCGCGGCCCGGGCAGGTCGACAACCAGCCAGTGGTCGACGCGATGCCTGAGCGCGGCGATCACGCCGTCGACGTCCTTGTCGCGCATCACGCCGAAGACGGCGAAGGTCTGCCTGAACGCGCCCATCGCGTCGAGATTCACCGCCAGGTGCGCCGCCGCATGCGGGTTGTGGGCCACGTCGAGAATCACGACCGGCTGGCCGGGCAGGACCTGGAACCGTCCGGGCAGCGTCACCGCCGCCAGGCCCTGGCGCACCGCCTGCTGCGGAACCGGCAGCCGCTCGCGCAACGCTTCCAGCGCCGCCAGCGCCCCGGCGGCGTTCTGCAACTGGTTCGCGCCGCGCAGCGCCGGGAACGCCAGCCCGCTGCGACGCTGCCCCCGCCCCCCGTAGGCCCACTGCTGGCGATCGCCGGTATGGTTGAAGTCGCGGCCGTGGAGCCAGAGGTCGGCGCCGATCGAGCGCGCATGCTCGACCAGCGTGGCGGGCGGCAGCGGATCGCTGCAGATCGCCGGGCGCCCCGGCCGGAAGATGTGCGCCTTTTCCCAGGCGACGCGCTCGCGCGTGCCGCCGAGATACTCGGCATGGTCGATGTCGATGCTGGTGACGATCGCGCAATCGGCGTCGAACAGGTTGACCGCGTCGAGCCGGCCCCCCAGGCCGACCTCCAGGATGACCGCGTCGAGCTTGCGGCTCTGGAACAGGCGCACCGCCGCCAGCGTGGTGAACTCGAAGTAGGTCAGCGGCGTCCCGGCGCGGGCCGCCTCGACCGCCTCGAACTGCTCGACCAGCGCCGCGTCGTCGACCGGCCTGCCATCGATCCGCACCCGCTCGGCGAATCGCACCAGGTGCGGCGAGGTGTAGAGCCCGACCCGGTATCCGGCCGCCAGCAGGATCGACTCGAGCATCGCGCAGGTCGAGCCCTTGCCGTTGGTGCCGCCCACCGTGATCACCGGGCAGCCGGGCGACAGCGCCAGCCGCACCGCCACCGCGCGCAGCCGCTCGAGCCCCAGGTCGATGGTCTTCGGATGCAGCTGCTCGATGCGGCCCAGCCAGTCCTGCAGGTCCCGCGAATCGGTACCGCTCATGCCCGGCTCAGGAAAGCACCTCGCTCGATTGCCGGAGCAGCAGCGCGAGCAGCCGCGCGAGCTCGTCGCGCATCACGCGCCGGTCGACGATCATGTCGATCGCTCCCTTCTCGAGCAGGAACTCGGAACGCTGGAAGCCCTCCGGCAGCTTCTCGCGCACGGTCTGCTCGATCACGCGCGGGCCGGCGAAGCCGATCAGCGCCTTCGGCTCGGCGATCACCACGTCGCCGAGAAAGCAGAAGCTGGCCGACACCCCACCCATCGTCGGGTCGGTGAGCACCGAGAGGTACGGCAGGCGCTTCTCCGACAGCTTCGTGAGCATCGCGGTGGTCTTGGCCATCTGCATCAGCGACAGCAGGCCCTCCTGCATCCGCGCGCCGCCCGAGGCGGCGATCGAGACGAAAGGCACCTTCTGCTCGATCGCGCCCTGCACCCCGCGGGCGAAGCGCTCGCCGACCACCGAGCCCATCGAGCCGCCCATGAAGTCGAACTCGAAGCAGGCCGCGACCACCGGGATCGTACGGATCGCCCCGCCCATGACCACCAGCGCGTCGGTCTCGCCGGTGTCGTCGATCGCCTCCTGGAGACGATCGGGATACTTGCGGCTGTCCTTGAACTTCAGCGCATCGACCGGCAGCACCTCGTGACCGATCTCGTAGCGCCCCTCCGCATCGAGCAGCAGGTCGAGCCGCTTGCGCGCCGACAGCCGCATGTGATGCGAGCACTTCGGGCAGACGTTCTGGTTGGCCTCGAGGTCGGCCGAGTACAGCACCGCATCGCACGACGGGCACTTGACCCAGACCCCCTCGGGCACCTTCTTGCCGCCGGCGGGGGATCGCTTGATGCGCGGGGGCAGCAGCTTGTCGAGCCAGGTCATGGAGTCGCCTCGGTGATCGCCGCGTCGTCGAGCGCGGCACGGATCTCGGCCATGAACGCGCGCGCGCGCGCCGGGGCCTCGTCCACGGGGCCATCCTCGAGCAGCTGGATGGTACGGGTGCCGATGATGACGGCATCGGCCGCCGCGGCGACCGCGCGCGCGGTCGCGCCGTCGCGGATGCCGAAACCCACGCCGACCGGCAGCGCGGTCCGCGCGCGCAGCGCGCCGACGCGGCGCACGACGTCGTCCACGTCGATCCGGCCGCCGGTGATGCCCTTGAGCGAGACGTAGTAGACGTAGCCGCTCGCGGCAGCCACGACGCGCCCGATGCGTTCGTCGGTGGTGGTCGGCGCGAGCAGGAAGATCGGGTCGATGCCCCGGGCGCGCGCCGCCGCCGCGAACGCGCCGGACTCCTCGGGCGGATAGTCGACGACCAGCGCCCCGTCGACGCCGGCCGCGGCCGCCTCGTCGAGGAAGCGCTCGACGCCCATGCGCTCGACCGGGTTCGCGTAGCCCATCAGCACCACCGGCGTCGCCGGGTCGTCGCGCCGGAACTCGCGCACGAAGCCGAGCACGCCGCGCAACCCGACGCCGGCCGCCAGCGCGCGCTCGTTGGCGCGCTGGATCACCGGCCCGTCGGCCATCGGGTCGGAGAACGGCACCCCGATCTCGATCACGTCCGCGCCGCCCGCCACCAGTGCGTGCATCACCGGCACGCTCGACGCCGGCGCCGGGCAGCCCGCGGTGACGTAGGGAATCAGCGCCGTGCGGCGCCGCGCCCGGAGCGCCTCGAAGGTCGATGCGAGGCGCGACATCAGACGCGGATCCCTGCGCGCTGCGCGACCGTGTGCATGTCCTTGTCGCCGCGCCCCGAGAGGTTCACCAGGATGATCCGGTCTCCCGGCAGCGTCGGCGCCAGGCGCGCCGCGTAGGCGAGCGCGTGGCTCGACTCGAGCGCCGGAATGATGCCCTCGATGCGGCAGCAGTCGTGAAAGGCCCGCAGCGCCTCCGCGTCGTCGACCACCTCGTAGCGGGCGCGCCCGTTGTCCTTCAGCCAGGCGTGCTCGGGCCCGACGCCGGGGTAGTCGAGGCCGGCCGAGATCGAGTGCGTGTCGATGATCTGCCCGTCCTCGTCCTGCAGCAGGTAGGTGCGGTTGCCGTGCAGCACGCCGGGCGTCCCCGCGGTCAGCGATGCGGCATGCCGGCCGGTGGCGAGCCCCTCGCCGCCCGCCTCGACGCCGACCAGCTGCACCTCGGGCAGGTCGATGTAGGGGTGGAAGATGCCGATCGCATTCGAGCCGCCTCCGACGCAGGCGACGACGACGTCGGGCTGGCGACCGGTCTCCGCGGGCATCTGCCGCCGGCACTCGTTGCCGATCACCGACTGGAAATCACGCACCATCATCGGGTACGGATGCGGCCCGGCCACCGTGCCGATGATGTAGAACGTGTCCTCGACGTTGGTGACCCAGTCGCGCATCGCCTCGTTCAGCGCATCCTTCAGCGTCCGCGATCCCGAATCGACCGGGACCACCTCGGCTCCGAGGAGCTTCATCCGGTAGACGTTCTGCGCCTGCCGCGCGACATCCTCGGCGCCCATGTAGACCACGCACCGCATCCCGTAGCGCGCCGCCACCGTCGCGGTCGCGACGCCATGCTGCCCGGCGCCGGTCTCGGCGATCACGCGCGGCTTGCCCATCCGCTTCGCAAGCAGCGCCTGGCCGATGGTGTTGTTGATCTTGTGGGCGCCGGTGTGGTTCAGGTCCTCGCGCTTGAGCCAGATCTGCGCGCCGCCGAGCCGTTCCGACCAGCGCCTGGCATGGTAGACCGGGCTCGGACGCCCGACGAAATGCGTGAGCTCGTCCTCGAACTCGGCGACGAACGCCGGATCGTCCCGGTAGCGCTCGTAGGCGAGACGCAGCGCCTCGAGCGCGGAGACGAGGGTCTCGGCGACGAAGACGCCGCCATACGGGCCGAAATGGCCCCCTGCATCCGGAAGATCGTACGGCTTCATCGTGAATCCTGTCGTGCCGAATCGGCCCGCAGCACCTCGGCGACGAACCGTTCCATGCGTTCGCGGGACTTCGCGCGCGGATCCGGCCGCGGCGCCCCGGCCTGGATCCCGGAGGACACGTCGACCATCGCCGGTCGTACCCGGGCGATCGCGGCCCCGACGTTCTCGGGCGCGAGGCCGCCCGACAGCACGATCGGCAGCGGCCGCTCGGGCGGCACCCGCGACCAGTCGAAACCCGCGCCGCTGCCGCCGTAGCCCGGGCTGTCGGAGTCCAGCAGCAGCGCTTCGGCGCCGCCGTACTGCGCGAAGGATTCTAGCAAATCGGTCTGCGCCCCGATGCGCAGCGCGCGCCAGTAGGCCAGGCCGGCCGGGCACTCGCGCGCGCAGCCGGCCGGGTTCTCGTCGCCATGGAACTGGATCACGTCCAGGCCGACCGCATCGACCGTCCGGCGGACCGCACCCTCCGGCGCATTGACGAACAGCCCTACCGCGGCCACCCAGGAAGGCAGCAGGCGACGCAAGTCCGCCGCCTGCGCGGCGTCGAGCGCGCGCGGGCTCTTCGGGTAGAACACGAAACCCACGGCATCGACGCCGAGGGCCGCCGCGGCGCGGACATCCTCGGCGCGAACCAGTCCGCAGAACTTGATCCGGGTACGCATCGGCGGCAGTGTAGCGGCTCGAGCGGGGCGCGCGCGGCTCAGCGCAGCGCCTCCAGCAGATAGGTCCTGACTTCGCCCAGCCCCTTCATCCGGACCGGCGGCAGCTCGCGCGTCACGAAGCGCCCGCACAGGCGCTGCCATGCCGCCTCCGAGATATGGACGCCCGACGGACTGCCGCTCGACTCGAGCCGGCTGGCGAGGTTGACCGTCTCGCCCCAGCAGTCGAAGGCCGGCTTGCGCGTGCCGATCACGCCGGCGATCACCGGCCCGACATGCAGGCCGATGCGCACGTTCAGCGCCAGCCCGGTCTCGCGCGACACCTCGGCGACGCGCGCCTCGAGCGCGAGCGCGAAGCGCGCGGCACGCTCCGCATGGTCGCCGGCCGGCGCGTCCGGAGCGGTCGGCGCGCCCGCGGCCTGCGACGCGGTCGAGGCGATCCCGCACACCGCCATGTAGGCATCGCCGATCGTCTTGATCCGCTCGACGCCGTGGGTGGCCGCCATCCGGTCGAAATCCGAGAAGAGCCGGTCGAGCAACTGCACCAGCTGCGGCGCCGGCAGCCGGTTCGACAGCGCGGTGAAGCCGACCAGGTCCGCGAAGACGATGCTCACCTCGCGGTGCGCGTCGGCGATCGGCGACTCGCCGCGATGGATCCGGTCGACGATCTCCCCCGGCAGCATGCTGTACAGCAGGTCCTCGATCCTGGCCTTCGCGGCCGCGACCTCGTTGAACAGCCGGAACTCCCGGCGGTTCTCGCTCTCGCGCGTCCAGGCGCCGTACAGCCCCAGCACCAGGGCGGCGCTGACCGCGATCGTGCTGGCCACCGACAGCCCCGGCTCGGCCCGGCCGGTCGCGGCGACCACCGCCAGGAACGCCGCCCAGGCCACCAGCGAGAACACCGCGAAATGCCGGAACCGCAGGCGGATGATGAAGACCGTCGACAGCATCAGCAGCACGATCCCGAGGCCGGCGCGGGCCATGCCGGCCTCGATGCGCACGTAGATCACCGCGAGCATCGTCGCGACCAGGCAGGCGACCACCGTCGCCCCGAGCTCGTAGATCCGGTCCACCCAGGGCTGCCACACCGCCCAGGCGAACAGCAGCATCACCGGCACGATGACGAACAGCCGCAGGGCCACCGTCGTGCGCGCGCCCGCCGGATCCAGCATCCAGTCCGATGCCGCGAAGAGCACGATCAGCAGCGCGCCCGCGACCAAGGCGATGCCCGTGTGATGGCGGAAGCGCAGGCAGTAGAAGTTGCGGAACGCCGTCTCCTCCGCCCGGTCGGCGAAGCGCAGGCGTACGCGGTCGAGCGGGCCGGCCATCCCGGTCTCCTCAGGCGAGCCCGCCGAGCGGGTCGCCGCCCCAGGACGGCAGGCCGAAGCGCGCTTCGTACTGGGCGCCGTCGAGGTACAGGCCGTCGGGCGCGAACGTGGCGGGCGCACGGCGCCGGTCCCGTCCGGCCAGCAGCTCCGCCACCCATTCCGGCGCATGACGGCCCTCGCCCACGGCGAGCAGCGCGCCCATCAGGTTGCGGATCATGTGGTGCAGGAACGCGTTGCCGGTGAACGTGGCGACGACGAACGCGCCCTGCTCCTGCAGGGTCAGCGCCTCGAGCCGGCGGACCGGCGAAGCGGCCTGGCACTGGGCGGAGCGGAAGGCGGAGAAATCGTGCTCGCCGACCAGCAGCGCGGCCGCCTCGCGCATCCGCCCGAGGTCGGGTTCGTGGAAGGTCCAGCCGGCGCGCCGCGCGACCAGCGGATGCCGGACCGGCGACCGGTACAGCAGGTAGCGGTAGCGACGCCGCAGTGCGCCGTAGCGGGCATGGAAGCCTTCGTCGACCAGCGTCGCGCTGCGCACCGCGATCGCCTCGGGCAGGTGCGCGTTCACGCCCCGCACCCAGGCCGAATGCGGCCGCTCGGCATCGCTGTCGAAATGCACCACCTGGCGCAGCGCATGGACGCCGGCATCGGTGCGGCCGGCGCAGACGGTGCTCACCGGGTGGCCGGCGATCGTCTCCAGCGCCCGCTCGAGCACGTCCTGCGCGGCCGTCCCGCCCGGCTGGGTCTGCCAGCCGTTGAAGTGACTGCCGTCGTAGGCGAGCGTCAGCGCGAACCGCTGCATGGGTCGGGGTGAATGAAAAAGGGGAAGCCGAAGCTTCCCCTGGCGTTGCCGGCGCCGTCGGTCATCCGAGCTTGGCGAGCATCGAGCGGGCCTTCTGCTGCTGGCCGGCGTCGCCGCCCTTGAGCACTTCCTCGAGCAGTTCGCGGGCGCCTTCCTTGTCGCCGATCTCCTCGTAGGCCGAGGCGAGATCGAGCTTGGTCGCCATCTCCTGCCAGCGCGACGAATCCACCGCCGGCGCGACCGCAGTCTCGGCCGCGGCCAGGCCCACGTCGCCGGACTCGATCTCGCCGATCGCCGGTCCGGCGTCGATCGCCGGATGCGTATCGAGCCCCTCGAGCGACGGCAGGTCGATCTTGAAGTCGCCGAGGTCGGCGAGCGCGGACGGCTCCTCGGCCTCGATCGCGGGTTGCGCGTCGCCCGGCTCGAGGTCGAGCGAAGGCAGCTCGAACCGCCCGTCGATGGCGCGCGCCAGGTCGGAGTCGGACAGCCCGGTCGACTCGGGCTGCGCGCCGGCGGCTTCGCGCAGGCTCGCGGCACGGCCGATGGTGGTATCCAGGTCGAGGTCGAAGTCCAGCGACGGCATCTCGCCGGCCGCGGCCTCGCCGTCCATCGGGACGGTCTCGGCGAACGAGCCGGTGGCGTCGACCGGGCGCGCTGCGGCTTCGTCGCCCGGCAGCATCGCGCCGCCCAGCATCGTCGCCGCGGCGCTGGCCGCCGCCGCGAGCTCCGCCGCGCCGCCTGCCGCCGGAACCGCGGGCGCGACCGCATCGGCTGCCGCGTCGGTCGCCGGTGCCGGCGACGCCCCGTCGCCGTGGCCGGTGTACAGCGGATTGGCCGGATCGATCGACAGGCCGAGCGTGACCACTTTCGGCCACTCCTCGTTCTGGCCGCCGGTCATGTCGTACATGTCCTGGGCCAGCGCGCCGAAGGCCACCGGATCCTTGCGACCCGCGTAGATCTCGAGCAGCTTCAGCCGGATCGCCTGCCGCTCGGACTGTTTCTTCAGCGCCTCCTTCAGGATCTCTTCGGCCTGCGCCTCGCGGCCGTAGGCGATGTAGACCTCCGCCTCGGCGATCGGATCGACCTCGGTCGAGTGGACGTCGACGCCGCTGTCGCGAGTGCTGGTCGCGAACAGGCTGTTGTTGGTATCGACCGCCTGGCCGCCGGTCGAGCCGAACAGCGAGTTCGCGGTGAAGGCGTCGGCCGGAATCAGGCTGTCGTCCTCGAACTTCTCGGACTTCTTGCGCCGGCGCACCGAGTACAGCCCGTAGGCGCCCAGTGCGAGCACGATCGCCCCCAGGCCGGGAAGCGTCAGCGGGTTCGCCATCAGCTGGTCGACGAAGCTCTCCGGTTCCGGCGCGGGTGCGGGCGCCGGCGTCGACGCGGGCGCCTGGGGAGCGCTGCCCGTCGTGGAGGCGGGCGCCTCGGCCGTCGCGGCCGGGGCCGGCGTCGCCGCGGCCTCGGTGCCGGACGGGGTGGCGGTCGACCCG
>JBDHRX010000116.1:0-9081 GCA_039807785.1 Burkholderiaceae bacterium | reverse complement strand
CGCAGCGCGCGCGGGGCGTCCCGAAGGGGACCTGAGCGGCAGCAGCGCCGCCAGATCGGCGTCGCGCAGCAGCCGCACGCCGTGACTGGCGGCGAACGCCTGCGCGCCGTCGGTCAGCTCGCCGGTGGTCACGTAGATGCATTCGTCGGCATCGTGCCGGTCCTTGGCCTCGCGCAGCTCGCGCAGCGGCTCGATGCCGACGCGCGCCACCTTCCAGCGCTTGCAGGCGACCAGGCTGACGCGGCCGTTGCGGGCCAGCTCGTAGTCCGCGGGGGCGCGCGGACCGTCGCTCACCGCGTAGCCTTGGCGCCGGAACGCGTCCTCGATCGCGCCCGAGAACGCCTGCCACGGCATGGCGCGGATCGCCTCGATCGATTCGGCGACGCGCCGGGGGTTCGGGGCGCGCCACTGGCGCCAGGCAGCGATCGACCCGATCACCAGGAACGGGAAGGCACCGAACGCTCCGACGATGAAGTAGTCGGGGGGCAGCAGCGCGCGCGCGCCGGCCACGAAAGCGGCCGCGACCGCGAAACTGATCCACCAGCGCGAGCGCAGCAGGATCGCGAACAGGGAGTTGGGGGCCATCTGGAGCTTCATCGGCGCAAGTATAGGTCGATCGCCCCGGGCGCCCGTATCATGCCCGGATGAGCATGCGCAACCTGGTCCAGTTGTTCGAGCCGCGCTCGGTCGCGGTGATCGGCGCCTCGAACGCGCCGCGCCACGTCGGCAGCGTGCTGATGCGCAACCTGCTCGAGGGCGGCCTGGCCGGCCCGATCATGCCGGTGAACCCGAAGTACCACGCGGTGGCCGGCGTGCTGGCGTATCCCGACGTCTCCAGCCTGCCCGAGACGCCCGAGCTCGCGGTGATCTGCAGCCCCGATGCCTCGGTGCCGGCGGTGATCGAGGCGCTCGGCGCACGCGGCACCGCGGTCGCCGTCATCGTCAACGACGGCCTGGGGCGCCGGCGCGACGACCGCGGGCGCCTGCTGCGCGACGTCGCGGTCGAGGCGGCCCGGCGCCACGGCATGCGGCTGCTCGGCCCCGGCAGCCTCGGGGTGCTGGTGCCGCAGACCGGGCTGAACGCGAGCCTGAGTCACGTCGGGGCGCTGCCCGGGCGGCTCGCGTTCGTTTCGCAGTCGGGGGCGATCTGCACCGCGGTCCTCGACTGGGCGCGCGCCAAGGGCATCGGCTTCTCGCACTTCGTCGCGCTCGGCGACTGCGCCGACATCGATTTCGGCGACGTGCTCGACTACCTCGGCACCGATCCCGATACCGGGGCGATCCTGCTCTACATCGACGAGATCCGGGAACGTCGCAACTTCATGGCGGCCGCCCGGGCCGCCGCCCGCAACAAGCCGGTGCTGGCGGTCAAGTCGGGCCGCGCCGGCGACCTGCCCGGCGACGATCCCGCGCCGGGGCGCAGCGCGCTGCCCGGGGCCGACGAGGTGTTCGACGCCGCGCTGCGGCGCGCCGGGATCCTGCGCGTCTACGACATCGACGAGCTGTTCGCCGCGGTCGAGACCCTGGGGCGCGCCCGGACTTTCCGCGGCGAGCAGCTGGCGATCCTGCACAACGGCGGCGGCACCGGGACGATGGCAGTCGACGAGCTGCGCCTGGGCGGCGGGCGCTGCGCCGGGTTCTCGCCCGAGACCCTCGGCAAGCTCGCGTCCGCGTTGCCCGAGGGCGCCGAGGCCGGCAATCCGCTCGACCTCGGCGTCAACGCGCCGGCGCAGCGCTATGCCCAGTGCCTCCGGACGGTGCTGGCCGACCCCGGCGTCAACGCGGCGCTGGTGGTGCACGCGCCGACCGCGACCACGCCGAGCGCCGAGATCGCCGAGGCGGTGATCGGCGTCGCGCGCGAGTTGAGCGGCGCGCGCATCCTGACCAGCTGGGTCGGCGCGGGCGCCATGGAGCAGGCGCGGCAGCGCTTCGCCGGCGCGGGCCTGCCCACCTACGACACGCCGTCGAGTGCGGTCAAGGCGTTCCTGCACGTGATGAACTTCCATCGCAACCAGGAAATGCTGATGCAGACGCCGCCGTCGCTGCCCAGCGAGTTCCAGCCCGACGTCGCCGCGGCGCGCGCGATCGTCGAGCGCACGCTGGCGCGCGGCGACGGCCTCATGACCGAGCCCGACGCGAAGGCGGTGCTCGCCGCCTATGGCGTGCCGGTGGTCGAGACCCGCATCGCTGGCTCGGCGCGCGAGGCCGTCGCGGCCGCGACCGAGGTCGGGTTCCCGCTGGCGCTGGCGGTGCTGTCGCCCGACATCGCCCACCGCTGGGACGTGGGCGGCGTAGCGCTGCACCTGGAGAGCGCCGACGAGGTGCGCGCGGCGGCGGCCGGCATGATCAAGCGGATCGGCGACGGCCTCCCGGGCGCCCGGATCACCGGGTTCACGCTGCAGCGGATGGTCCCGCGCACCAACGCGCGCCAGCTCTTCGTCGGCGTTTCGGACGATCCGCTGTTCGGCCCGGTGATCGTGTTCGGCGCCGGCGGCCGCGCGGTCGATGCGCTGGGCGATCGCGCGGTGGGCTTCCCGCCGCTGAACCTGCCGCTCGCGCGCGAGTTGATCTCGCGCACGCGGGTCGACCGGCTGCTGCGCTCGCATCGCGACCGTCCCGCGGCGGACATCGACGCGCTGTGCCTGACCCTGGTCAAGGTCTCGCAGCTGGTGGTGGACCTGCCCGAGCTGGTCGAGCTCGACATCAATCCGCTGTTCGCCGACGAGCGCGGCGTGGTCTGCATCGACGCCCACATGCGCGTGCGGCCCGCGGGGAGCGAGAGCCGGCTCGCGATCCGGCCGTATCCGAAGGGGCTGGAACGCACGGCGCAGTTGCGCGACGGCCGCGCGATCCTGATCCGCCCGATCCGCCCCGAGGACGAGCCGGCGCATCATGCGCTGATCGCGCGCATGTCCCCGGAGGACCTCCGGCTGCGCTTCTTCAGCTACGTGCGCGAGCTGCGCCACACCCAGATGGCCCGGCTCACCCAGGTGGACTACGACCGCGAGATGGCGTTCATCGCCACAGCGCCCGACGAGCACGGCGCGCCCGAGACGCTCGGCGTGGTGCGCACCGTGACCGATCCGGACAACCAGTCGGCCGAGTTCGCGGTGCTGGTGCGCTCCGACCTGAAGGGGCAGGGGCTGGGTCGCCTGCTGATGGAGCGCATCGTCGAGGACTGCCGGCGCCGGGGGACCGCGGAGATCAAGGGGCTGGTGCTCGCCTCCAACGAGGCCATGATCGGCCTCGCGCGCCGCCTGGGCTTCGACATCGGGCGCGGTCCGGACGACGACACCGTCATCGCCCGGCTGGAGCTGGGCTCGGCCTAGGCCTGGGCCGGCCGGCGCCCGGCGGGCCGCCGCCGCCGCCCGGGCGCCGGGCGCCTCGACGGGCGACGCGCCGGGGCCCGTGCTTGCGATTTGCTTGATCCAGGTTCGTTGACCCTGCGGGCCCGGCGGCGTAGTGTGCTTGCGGTTCGATTCGCGGACCGTTGTCTCACGATGCAAAACAGCACCCAGTCCGTCCAGCGAGCGCTGTCGCTATTGAAGGTGTTCGATCGCGCGACGCCGGCCCTCGGCATCACCGAGCTCGCCGCCAGGGTCGGCCTGCACAAGTCGACCGCGTACCGCCTGGCCGCGACGCTCGCCGGCGAGGGGTTCCTGCGGCAGGATCCCGATACCGGGCGCTACAGCCTCGGCGAGAGCCTGTATCGCGTCGCTGCCGGCTTCGTCGAGCAGGACCCGCTGTTGCGCGAAGGGCGCCCGGCAGCCGCGGCGCTGCGCGATGCCTGCGGGCACATGGTGTCGCTGGCGGTCCTCGACGACGGGCAGGCCCTGTTCGTGCTCGTCGAGGAGGCGACGCTCCCGGTGCGGGCGGCCGCGATGAAGGCCGGCGACCGCCTGCCGGTTTCGGTGAGCGCGGCCGGAAAGGTGCTGGTCGCGGACCTGCCGGCCGCCGAGGCCGATGCCTTGCTGCGCCGGCAGGGGATGCCGCGGCTGACCCCGAAAAGCATCGTCTCGCGCGCGGCGCTCGCGAAGGAGCTCGCGCGCGTGCGTCGCGACGGCATCGGCTGGGGGCGCGAGGAATCGGCCGTCGGCCTGCTCGCGCTGGCCGCGCCGGTGCGCCGCGCGGGCCGGGCCGTGGCGGCGCTGGGCGTCGCCTGCCCGACCAACCTGGCCGATGCGCGCGGACTCGAGGCGCTGGTGCGCCGCGTTCGCGCGGCGGCCGACCAGCTCTCGCATCGACTGCACGACTGACTGGAGGAATGCACCATGTCCTGGGATTTCATCGTCGTCGGCTCCGGCCACAACGGCCTGGCGTGCGCCGCCTATCTCGCGAAGACGGGGGCGAGCGTGCTGGTGCTCGAGCGCAGCGCGCGCGTGGGCGGCTCGTGCAGCACCTCGGAAGCGACGCTGCCCGGGTTCGGGCACAACATCTGCTCGGTCGTGCACACGCACATTCCCACCAGCCCGGTCTATCGCGACCTGGAGCTCGAGCGGCACGGCGTCCGGTACGTCTATCCGCAGCACCTGCGCGGCACCATCTTCCCGGGCCACGAGAGCATCGTGATGTACCGTGATGTCGAGCGGATGGCCGCGGAGCTGGCGCGCTTCTCCGCGCGCGACGCGCGGACCTTCCGGCAGCTGGTCGAGGACTACGGCGAGTTCATCGATTCGACCTATCTGCCGCTGATGTACTCGCCGCCGGTGCCGCCTTCGGTGCAGAGCGCCCAGCTCGAGCGGTCTCCGGAGGGCCGGACGCTGTTGCAGTGGCAGGCGAGCACGCCGGTGCAACTGCTCGATGAGCTGTTCGAGAACGAGGCGGTCAAGGTGCACTTCCTCGCCCGGATGACGGTGCTCGGCTTCCCGCCGGACCAGTTCGGACAGGGGTGGATCTGCCTGTTCCGGATCCTGAAGGCCGAGGCGCCGATCTGCGTCGGCGGCTCGGGGCAACTGGCCACCGGGCTGCGCCGCGCGGTCGAGGCGCACGGCGGGGTGGTGCGCACCGGCGCGCCGGTGAAGCGGATCGTGGTGCACGGCAACCGGGCCACCGGCGTGGAGCTTGCCGACGGCACGCGGATCGACGCGGCGCGCGCCGTCGTGACCAACGTCGAGCCGAAGAAGAGCTTCCTCGGGATGGTCGGCGAGGAGCATCTGCCGGCGCCGTTCGCCACGCGAGTGAAGAACTATCACTCGAACGGGCGCTCGCTGTTCGTGCTGCACCTCGCCCTCTCCGAACCGCCCGACTACCGTGCGGCGGCGGGCAACGCAGCGGTGAATACGGCGTTCAGCCAGGAGATGTTCGGCGGCAGCGTCCAGGACCAGGTGCTCGCCTACCAGGAGATCGCGCTGGGCCGGCCGCCGCGCATGGAGATGCTGCAGGTGACGCTGCCCACGCTGTTCGACCCGTCGCAGGCGCCCGCGGGCCGGCACACGGCCGTCGTCTGGCAGTACGCGCCGTACCGCGTCGGGCCCGAGGGCCCGGCGGGCTGGGGCAAGGTGCGCGCCGAGTATGCCGAGCACGTGCTCGACCTCTGGCAGTCGTACGCGCCGAACATGACGCGCGACAAGATCCTCGCGATGACGATCCAGGACCCGACCGATACCGAGCGCCACAACGACAACCTCGTCAACGGCGTCGACGTCGTCGGCGACATGACGCCCGACCAGATGGGCTACTTCAGGCCGTTCGCCGGCTGGTCCGACTACCGGACGCCGGTCGAGGGGCTCTACATGTGCGGCGGCTACTGCCATCCGGGCGGCGGCGTGCACGCGGGGGCCGGGCACAACGCCGCCGGCGTGATCGCGGAGGACCTGAAGCTGAGCCGGTGGTGGGACTGATGCCGCAGCGCGAGACCCGGTTCACCGTCAACGCGGCGCCGATGGAAGTATGGGGGTTCGTGCGCGACGTGCACGCGCTGTGCTCGTGCATCCCCGGCGTCGAGCAGGTCAGGCTGGTGGACGACCGGACCGCGCAGCTGACGGTGAAGGAGAAGGTCGGCGTGGTGCCGCTGATCGTCGATCTCATCGCCCGGATCGATTCGGAGGATCCGCCACACCGGCTCCATGCGGTCGCGACCGCCGAGCACCTGGTCATGGAGATCGACGTGGTCCTGCAGGCGCAGGGCAGGGGAACCGAGATGCGCGGCCTGATCGGCGTGAAGGGCGAGGGACCGCTCAGGCCGATCGTCGACCGGCTGTTCGAGCGGCGCGCGGACGAGCGTACCGCGCAGTTCGCCGCGCAACTGGAGCAGCGCTTCGGGGCGGTGGCGCCGACCGGGACTGCGGCGGCCATGGCGGACGAGCCCGAACGGGCGGTGCCGGAGGCCGGGGAAGCGGAGGCGGGCCCCGGCTGGCTCCGGCGATGGATCGCATGGTTCGGTGCGGCATGGCGACGGGGATTCCGCCGTGCCTCCGGCTAGGGGCGGCGCCCGCGCTCCGGATCGTCGAGGAACAGCGCCGGGTCGACCATCATCCGGTTCAGGCTCACCGACCAGTGCAGGTGCGGCCCGGTCGCGCGGCCGGTGGCGCCGACCGCGCCGATGCGCTGCCCGGCGGACACGTCGTCGCCGGTCTTCACGTCGATCGCGTCGAGGTGGCAGTACAGGGTGAGCAGGCCGCCGCCGTGGTCGATCCACACGGAGTTGCCGTTGAAGAAGTAGTCTCCGGTATCGATCACGCGGCCCGGGGCCGCGGCGACGACGGGCGTTCCGGTGGGCGCCGCGATGTCCATTCCGCTGTGGGGATTGCGCGGCTGGTCGTTGAAGACGCGGCGCAGGCCGAAGCTGCTCGAGCGGCGTCCGGGGGTGGGCTGGAGCAGGCGCAGCGAGCCCGGCAGCGCATCGCTGCGCGTGGCGCGAATCCCGGCGAGATGGTCACGTTCGCGCTCGAAGCGCGCCAGGTCCTCGGGGCTGAGGTCGACCTTGCCGGGCGCCACCCGAAGCCGCTGCTCGGCGTACCGGACCGGTTCGATCGCGAACGGCAGCCGGCTTTCGCCGGCGCCGGCACGGCGCACGCCGAGGTGTCGCATGCCCGGCGCGGCGTCGAGCCCGATGCCGACCACGGCCGTCCAGCGCGCCGCGTCGCCCACCACCAGGACGGGCACGCCGTCGAGCGAGGCGAGGGGCGGCTCGGCCGCAGGGCCGAGGTCGATCAGCGCCACGCCGCCCGGCACGCTCCGGTGCCGCGGCAGCTCGAGCGCCGCGGCCGGGGCGCCGGACGACAGGGTGCCGGACGAGAGCACGGCGACCAGCAGCGCCGCGCGCAGCAGGCATCCGGCGGGTGATCCGGGCAACCCGTGCGCGCCGCGCCGGGAAGCGGAAGGCGCCGACGGTGGGCAGGGGGGCGGGGAAACGGGAGAGGACACGGGAGAGGAAACGGACGAAGGGATCGATCGCGTCATGACGGGCGCACGGAACTGAAAGCCGGGTTTCCACGATACCTCACCCGCTCCGAACCCTGCCGTCCCGGGTGCGAGGGCTGCGCCGAAGCAGTGGCATCAGCAGCGGCGGCGGCGGCGAAGCACCGGGATCTGGGCGATGCCCGCATGCGGCGGGAAGGCTTCCGTGGCGGTGTGCCGGCCGTGACCACCAGCATGATCCCGACGTTGCGTTTGCCGCTGAGTGGCGCGGCGCTGTAGGCGGCCGTCATGCCGGCACGCGTTCATCGGTGTGCCCGGGACGGCACCAGCAGCACGACGTTGGCTCCGTCGGACAAGTCGTGATTGCGCGCCAATCGATCGACGCCGGCGATGCGGCTTGCGCCACGATCATGAGCGGACACAATTCGGTCGGGTGCATGCCGATCAGCGTCTTCGGCACCGATGCGCAGAAGGAACGGTTCCTCGCGCCGATGGCCAAGGGCGAGATGCTCTCGGCGTTCTGCCTGACCGAACCGCAGGGCGGCTCCGACGCCGGGGCAGCGTGCGTCGGACACATGCCAGATCCACTTCGAGGACCTGCGCATCCCGGCGGGCCTGCGCCTGGGCGACGAGGGCGCCGGATACCGGCTCGCGCTGTCGAACCTCGAAGGCGGGCGCATCGGCATCGCTGCCCAGGCGGTCGGGATCGCCCGGGCAGCGCTCGATGCGGCGTACGCCTATGCGCGCGAGCGGGTGACCGGAGGCGAATTGACACCCTATGCCCCGTCGGCAGATCATCGGAATGACTGGTCATTCAGATTGGCGGCGGCCGCGCCGGCGGCGTCGCCCGGACAGGGAAGCGCGTGGACATCATCATCGAAAGCAGCATCGAGGACCCCGAGCGGATCGAGCGGCGGCGCGAACAGATCGTCAAGGCGGCGGTCCAGCGCTTCGCGATCAACGGCTACTATCGGACCACGATCAAGGACATCGCGGACGCCGCCGGGTTCAGCTCGGGGCTGATCTACTCCTACGTGAAGGACAAGGAGGACGTGCTGTTCCTGGTCTTCATGTCGCTGTTCGGCACCTACCAGCGCGAGATCCCGCGCCGGCTCGAAGGCGTGACCGATCCGCTGCAGCGCTTCCGCACCGCGGTGCGCGCCTACTGCGAGGCGGTCGACCGGAACATCGGCGCTACCGTGGTGGGATACCGGGAGAGCGCCTCGCTGCGCTCCGAGCTGCGCAGGGCGATCCAGAAGATGGAGCTCGAGACCAACAGGCTCATTTCCGGGCCCATCGAGGCGTGCATCAGGGCCGGGTACTTCCGCTCGGTGAACGTCGACCTGCTCACGTTCAGGCTGGTGTTCCTCGCGCACGGGTGGGCGCTCAAGCACTGGCACTTCGCCGGGATCATCTCGCTTGGCGGCTACATTGAGGACGGCCTGAATTCGTTCCTGAACGACCTGTTGACGCCCTCGGGATGGCAGCACTGGAAATCGCTGGCCACGGTCGAGGCCGCGGGGCCCGGTGCGCGGCCGGCCGCGCGGCCCGCGAAGGCCGCCGGGAAGCGAGCGAGCCCCGGACGGGCGGCGAAGCCGGCGCGATCGGGGCGTTGATCGCCCCGGTGGGGGCGTCGAACCGCTGGAATCGATCCGGCGGCGGATCGGCCGGATCTTGGTGGGCGGCGCAGGGTTCGAACCTGCGACCCCTGCCGTGTGAAGG
>JBDHRX010000115.1:0-9162 GCA_039807785.1 Burkholderiaceae bacterium | reverse complement strand
TCCCCGGGCTTCACCAGAACCTCGATCACCTCCACTTCCTTGAAATCCCCGATGTCGGGAACCTGCACTTCGATGGTCTGACTCATGGGGCGCTCGTCGTCGGGACGGGGGCTAGAGCATCGCGCGCCGGAAATCGGCGAGCAGCTGCGACAGGTACGCGTTGAAGCGGGCCGCGGCGGCGCCGTCGATCACGCGATGATCGTAGGAAAGCGATAGCGGCAGGGTCAGGCGCGGCTGGAACGCCTTGCCGTCCCAGGTCGGGCGCATCGCGGAACGGCACACCCCGAGGATCGCCACCTCGGGGGCGTTGATGATCGGCGTGAAGTACGTTCCGCCGATCCCGCCGAGGCTGGTGATCGTGAACGTGCCGCCCTGCATCTGCGCCGGCGCGAGCTTGCCTTCCCGGGCCTTCCCGGCGAGTTCCGCGGTCTCGCGGGCCAGCTCCAGCACCCCCTTGCGATCGGCGTCCCGGACCACCGGCACCACCAGCCCGTTCGCCGTATCCGCCGCGAAACCGATGTGGTAGTAGCCCTTGAGCACCAGCGACTCGCCGTCGAGCGACGCGTTGAACTCGGGGAAGCGCTGGAGCGCCGCCACGCAGGCCTTGATCAGGAAGGCCAGCATCGTCACCTTGGTGCCCTGCTTCTCGTGCTCGCGGTTCAGCTGCACGCGGAACGCCTCGAGCTCGGTGACGTCCGCGTCTTCGTGGTTGGTGACGTGCGGGATCATCACCCAGTTGCGATGCAGGTTCGCCGCCGAGATCTTGCGGATGCGTGCCAGCGGCCGGGTCTCGATCGGGCCGAACTTCGCGAAGTCCACCTTCGGCCAGGGAATCAGCCCGAGCCCGGCCCCGTCGCCGCCCGCCGGCGCCGCGGCGCCCGGCGTGCCGGCCTGGCTCACCGTCGCCTTGACCCATTCGCGCACGTCTTCCTGCAGGATCCGCTGCTTCGGTCCGGTGCCTCGCACCAGCGCCAGGTCGACGCCCAGCTCGCGCGCGAAGCGGCGCACCGACGGCGAGGCGTGCGGCTTGACCACCGCATCGCCGCCGCCGGCCAGGCCGGCGGTCGGCGAAGCCGGGCGCGCCGCGGCGCCGGCCGGCGGCGACGCGGCCGAGGCGGCCGAGCCGCTCGAGGCAGACAGGGAGGGCGGCTCCGCAGCAGCCGGCGCGGAGGCCGGCCCGGCCGCCTCAGCCGAGGCCACCGCCGAAACCGGCGCCGCAGCCGCCGGCACCCCCGCCGCCGGCGCCGCACCTTCCCCGCTCCCCGCTCCCAGACCCTCCTGAACCTCCAGCTCCAGCACCGGCGAACCCTTCGAGACCTTGTCCCCAAGCTTCACCTTCAGCGCCTTCACCAACCCCGACGACGACGACGGAATCTCCATCGACGCCTTGTCCGACTCCACCGTGATCAGCGACTGCTCCACCTCCACCCGGTCCCCGGGCTTCACCAGAACCTCGATCACCTCCACTTCCTTGAAATCCCCGATGTCGGGAACCTGCACTTCGATGGTTGCCATCTCGACGTTGCCTCGCGAAGGTGCCGGTCAGGCGTGGTGCGGATTGGTCTTGGCCGGATCGATTCCGTACTTCCGGATCGCCTCGGCCACTTTCTTCGCCGGGATCGCGCCCTCCTCGGCCAGCGACTTCAGCGCCGCGACCACGACGAAATGGCGATCCACCTCGAAGTGCTCGCGCAGCTTCGCGCGGAAGTCGGAGCGCCCGAACCCGTCGGTGCCCAGCACGTGGTAGCCGCGGCCCTTCGGCAGGAAGGGCCGGATCTGTTCGGCGAACAGCTTCACGTAGTCGGTGGAGGCCACCAGCGGGCCGTGCGTCTTCTCGAACAGCCTGGCGACGTACGACTGCTTCGGCTTGTCGGTCGGGTGCAACAGGTTCCAGCGCTCGCAGTCGAGACCTTCGCGGCGCAGCTCGGTGAAGCTGGTGATGCTCCAGACGTCGCCGGCGACGTTCCAGTCGCGCTCGAGCAGCTCGGCGGCTGCGATGACCTCGCGCAGGATCGTCCCCGACCCCAGCAGCTGGACCCGGTGATCGGCCTTCTTCAGGCCCGGGCGCAGCAGGTAGCCGCCCCGGACGATGCCCTCCTCGTCGCCCTTGCGCAGGCCCGGGTGGGCGTAGTTCTCGTTCATCAGGGTCAGGTAGAAGTACACGTTCTCCTGGTCCCGCACCATGCGCTCGAGCCCGTGGTGGATGATCACCGCCACCTCGTGCGCGAAGGTCGGGTCGTACGAGACGCAGTTCGGGATCGTCGAGGACAGGATGTGGCTGTGCCCGTCCTGGTGCTGCAGCCCCTCTCCGTTGAGCGTGGTGCGCCCCGCGGTGCCGCCCAGCACGAAGCCCCGGGCCTGCATGTCGCCGGCCGCCCAGGCGAGGTCGCCGAACCGCTGGAACCCGAACATCGAGTAGTAGACGAAGAACGGGATCATGATGCGGTCGTTCGTCGCGTAGGACGTCGCCGCCGCGAGCCACGAGCAGAACGCTCCCGCCTCGTTGATCCCCTCCTGGAGGATCTGGCCGGCCGCGTCCTCGCGGTAGTACATCACCTGGTCCTTGTCGACCGGGGTGTACTTCTGCCCTTCCGGCGCGTAGATGCCGAGCTGCCGGAACATGCCCTCCAGGCCGAAGGTGCGCGCCTCGTCGGGAACGATCGGCACCACGCGCGGCCCGAGCGTCTTGTCCCGCGTGAGCGCGGTGAGCACGCGCACGAAGGCCTGCGTCGTGGAGACCTCGCGCCCCTCGGCGGTCGGCTCCAGCACCGCCTGGAGCACCTCCAGCCCCGGTACCGGCAGCGACTCGGCGGCACGCCGGCGGCGCTGCGGCAGCGACCCGCCCAGCGCCCGGCGCCGCTCGAGCATGTACTTCATCTCGGGCGCATCGACTGGCGGCCGGTAGAACGGGATCTCCTCGAGCCGGTCGTCGGGGATCGGGATGTTGAAGCGGTCGCGGAACTCGCGGATCGAGCCCGCATCGAGCTTCTTCAGCTGGTGGGTCGGGTTCTTCGCCTCGCCGGCGCGCCCGAGCCCGTAGCCCTTCACCGTCTTGGCGAGGATCACCGTGGGTTGTCCCCGGTGCTGGTAGGCGGCGTGGAAGGCGGCGTAGACCTTGTGCGGATCGTGGCCGCCGCGGTTCAGGCGCCAGATGTCCTCGTCGGTCATCCTCGAGACCATCTCGAGCAGCGTCGGATGCTTGCCGAAGAAGTGCTTGCGCACGAAGGCGCCGTCGTTCGCCTTGTACGCCTGGTACTCCCCGTCGACGGTCTCCTCCATCACCCGCTGCAGGATGCCGTCCTTGTCGCGCGCGAACAGCGGATCCCAGTACGAGCCCCAGATGAGCTTGATCACGTTCCAGCCGGAGCCCCGGAAATCGCCCTCGAGCTCCTGGATGATCTTGCCGTTGCCGCGCACCGGTCCGTCGAGCCGCTGCAGGTTGCAGTTGATGACGAAGATCAGGTTGTCCAGCTTCTCGCGCGAGGCGAGGCTGATCGCGCCGAGCGATTCCGGCTCGTCCATCTCGCCGTCGCCGCAGAACACCCAGACCTTCCGGTTGCTCGTGTCGGCGATGCCGCGCGCGTGCAGGTACTTCAGGAACCGCGCCTGGTAGATCGCCATCAGCGGGCCAAGCCCCATCGACACCGTCGGGAACTGCCAGAACTCGGGCATCAGGTTCGGGTGCGGATACGACGGCAGCCCCGCGCCGCCGACCTCCTGGCGGAAGTGGTCCAGCTGCTCCTCGGTGAGCCGCCCCTCCAGGAAAGCGCGCCCGTACAGGCCGGGGGCCGAGTGTCCCTGGAAATACACCAGGTCGCCCCCGTGCCCCTCGCCCGGGGCATGCCAGAAGTGGTTCATCCCGGCGCCGATCATCGTCGCCAGCGAGGCGAACGAGGCGAGGTGCCCGCCGAGGTCGCCGCCGTCCGGCGGGTTGTGCTTGTTGGCCCGCACCACCATCGCCATCGCGTTCCAGCGGATGTACGAGCGGATGCGCTCCTCGTACTCGGCGTTGCCCGGCGAGCGCGCCTCGAGATGCGCGGGAATCGTGTTGACGTAGGCCGTGTTCGCCGAGAACGGGATGAACGCCCCCGAGCGGCGCGCCTTCTCGATCATCCGCTCGAGCAGGAAGTGCGCGCGCTCCGGGCCCTCGCGGTCGATGACGGTCTCGAGCGCATCGATCCATTCGCGCGTCTCGACGACGTCCGGGTCGTTCGGGTCGGTGGCCGGCAGCCGCGTCGGGAGCGCTGACATGGGATCTCCTTCTTCCATGGTGGATCGTTTACCGCTGGATTCTAGGAAGCCCCACCCCAAATGACAAGGTAAATTTTTATATCAAGGAATGCAATTTCGTATTACGAAAACAACATTCCGGCCCGACATACCGGCCGATCCGGCGCAGTCGGGTCGATGCGCATGGACCGCGCCGGGGCGCGCTGCCTACACTCGCTACACTGCCCGGATCCGCCATGAAGCTGCTCAACGACCCTTCGACCCGCCGTGCCGAGATGCGCGCCATCCGCTGGCTGTCGCTGTCGCATGCGTTCGGCATCGGGCTGTTCGTGCTGCTGATGGGCGCCTTCTTCTGGTACCTGCGCACCCTCGAGGCCGACCAGCAGAAGCAGACGCTGTATCGCGACCTCGCCAGCGCGCAGACCGCGTTGCGCCGCGAGCTGCGCGACGACCAGGACGAGCTCGTCCTGGTCGCCGGGGCATGGCTCGAGCGCGGTCGCCACGGCTCCGTCCTGATCGACAAGGCGATCGACGACTTCCTCGCCCGACGCGGCCCGGCGGTCTACGTCGCCCTGGTCGACGCCGACGGCCGGGTGATCCAGTCGATGCATGCGCGAGGCGTCGTGCCGGTGCCGCTGCGCGCGCGCGGCGCGACCCTCTCCGACCCCGCCGGCCGCGCGGCCTTCGACGAGATCCGCGGCCGGCAGCGCCCGGTGTTCACCCGCCCGTTCTCGATCGCCGCCAGCGACGTGCTGGTCGAGCTCCAGGCGCCGGTCTTCGACGAAGCCGGCTTCACCGGCGCGGCGATCGTCGGCTATTCGCTGAACCGCGTGCTCGGAGGCACGCTGCTGCAGACGATCCGCGACCGCTACCAGCTCTCGATCGTCGACCGCGACGGCAACAGCCTGGTGAGCTCCTCGCTGTTCGAGATCGACCTCGCCCACGTGAGCTACGAGCTTCCGCTCGACCCGCCGGGCCACGGCGTGCGCCTGCGCGCCTTCGCCTACGACATGCAGCCGCGCCTGATCGACCGCTCGCTGGTGGCGGCGGTGATCGGCCTGTCGCTGGCCATCCTCGTGGCGCTCGCCACCCTCTGGGGACACACGCGCCGGCGCCTGTTCGCCGAGTACGAGCGCGACCGCCTGTTCACGCTCTCGCCCGATCCGCTGTGCGTGTTCGAGATCGACGGGACGCTGGCCCGCGGCAACCCGGCCTTCGAGACCGTGCTCGGCGCCGGCGAGCGGCGGCGGCGCATCGATCGCTGGGTCCACCCCGACGATCGCGACCAGGTCGTCACCGCGCTGGCGCAGATCGGCCGGCCCGGCGTGTCCTCGGCCAGCTTCGAGGCGCGCTTCCGGGCCCGCGACCCGGTGCAGACGGCGCCGGACCCGAGCACTCCCCTTGCCCACGAGCCGCCACCCGCGGACGCCGAGCCGGCGGCGGTCGGGGCCGGCACGCCGTGGCGCTGGCTGCACTGGTCGCTGCGCCGCGACATCGATGCCCCTCGGCCGCTGCTGTACGCGGTGGCGCGCGACGTCACCGAGCGCCGCAACGCCGAGCTCGCGCTGGCCGCCGAAACCGCCTTCCGCCAGGCGATGGAGGACTCGATGCTCACCGGCATGCGCGCGTTCGACATGTCGGGGCGGATCACCTACGTCAACCGGGCCTTCTGCCGGATGGTCGGCTTCGAGGCCCGCGAGCTGGTCGGCTCGCCGCCGCCCTATCCCTACTGGCCGACCGGCAGCTCCGAGGTGAACCGCGAGAACCTCGCGCGCGTGCTGCGCGGCGACACCCCGGCCAGCGGCTTCGAGGTCAAGGTCAAGCGCAAGGATGGCTCGCTGTTCGACGCGCGGATGTACGTCTCGCCGCTGATCGACCGGCACGGCCGCCAGACCGGCTGGATGACCTCGATGACCGACGTCACCGAGCCCAAGCGCATCCGCGAGCAACTCGCCGCCGCGCAGGAGCGCTTCACCACGGTGCTCGACGAGCTCGACGCCGCGGTGTCGGTGGTCGCCCGTCCGCTCGACGGATCGACCGACCGGGCCGAACTGCTGTTCGCGAACCGCATGTACCGCAGCCTGTTCGGCGCCGACAGCCGCCGCCACGAATCGCTGCTCACGGCCCGCGACGTGGGCGCGGCCGGGACGCCGAGCGAGGTCTTCGACGCCACCCTCGGGCGCTGGTTCGAGGTGCGCAGCCGCCAGATCCGCTGGGTCGACGGCAGCGCGGTCGAGATGCTGGTGGCGACCGACGTCACCCGCCGCAACGAGATCGAGGACCAGCAGCGCGAACAGGACCGCAAGCTGCAGCGCACCTCGCGGCTGGTGACCATGGGCGAGATGGCGTCGTCGCTGGCGCACGAGCTGAACCAACCGCTCACCGCGATCGCGAACTACTGCATGGGCCTGTCGGCGCGCATCCGCGCGCGGACGGCGACCGGCAAGTCGATGGAGCCCGAGGAACTGCTCGAGCCGCTGGCCAAGACCGCCGCGCAGGCCGCCCGCGCCGGCGAGGTGATCCGCCGCATCCGCAACTTCGTCAAGCGCAGCGAGCCGGAGCGCCGGCGCTGCGATCTCGGCGCGATCGTCGCCGACGCGGTCGGCCTGGCCGAGATCGACGGACGCCGGCTGGGCATCCAGATCGTCACCGAGCTGCCGGACGAGCTGTCGCCGCTCTACGTCGACCCGATCCTGATCGAGCAGGTGCTGCTGAACCTGCTGAAGAACGGCATCGAGGCCACGCGCGACGCGCCGCCCGGCCGCCCGCGCGAAGTGCGGCTGTCGGTCGAGCTGGACGAAGGCCATGCCGAGTTCACCGTCACCGACCACGGCAACGGCCTGGCGCGCGACGCCCAGCAGCGGCTGTTCGAGCCGTTCTTCACCACCAAGGCCGAAGGCATGGGCATCGGGCTGAACATCTGCCGCTCGATCGTCGAGTCGCACAAGGGCCGCCTGTGGGCCGAAACCGCCGCCGGCGGCGGTTGCAGCTTCCGCTTCACGCTCCCGGCGATGGCCGAGGCCGCCGTCGCCGCCGATTCCGCCTGACCGCCCCCTTCATCGATTCCGCCACCGACGCGACGCCATGAACCCCAGTTTCCCGCCCGAGCCGAAAGCCTCCGACCCGAAGGCATCCGACACCCCCTCGGCCGGCTCCGCCGGCCTGGTCTACGTGGTCGACGACGACGAGGCGGTGCGCGATTCGATGCGCTGGCTCCTCGAGGCCAACGGCTTTCGCGTCAGCAGCTTCGCGAGCGCCGAGGAATTCCTCGCGCGCCTGCCCGATCCCGAACCGGTGGCCTGCCTGCTGCTCGACGTGCGCATGCCCGGCATGTCGGGGCTCGAGCTGCACGAGGAGCTGGCGCGGCGCGGTTCGGCGCTGCCGCTGATCTTCATCACCGGCCACGGCGACGTGCCGATGGCCGTCTCGCGGATGAAGAAGGGGGCGCACGACTTCCTCGAGAAGCCCTTCAGCGACGTCCATCTGCGCCAACTGGTCACCGACTGCCTCGCGCGCGCCGCGGCGGCGCAGCGCGACCTGCGCGACGGGCGCGACGCCAGCGAGCGCATCGAGCGCCTCACCGGTCGCGAGCGCCAGGTGCTCGAGCTGATCGTCGCCGGACGGCTGAACAAGCAGATCGCCGACGACCTCGGCATCAGCATCAAGACCGTCGAGGCGCACCGCGCGAACATCATGGACAAGCTCGGCGCCCGGACGATGGCCGACCTGATGCGGATCGCCCTCAAGGCGGGCGCCTCGCGCGCGGACTGACGCGCGAGCCGGAACCGGAGCCGCCGGGCCGCCGGGCCGCAAAATGGCCATGCTATACTGCGCGGCTCAGCGCCCGTAGCTCAGTTGGATAGAGTACCTGGCTACGAACCAGGGGGTCGTGGGTTCGAATCCTGCCGGGCGCGCCAGTCAGATCAAGGGCTTACCTTCGGGTAGGCCCTTGTCGTTTCTGGCCCTGTGACAGATTTGTGCCATTGGCCGCCTCTATCACGTCGCCCGCCTCGTTTCCCACCACCCGCAAGGCGCACAGGCGATCCGCATAGGGCGCCAGGTGTTCCACGGACAGGTGCGCGTAGCGCCTGACCATCTCGGGACTTTCCCAGCCACCCAACTCCTGCAGCGCATAGAGCGGCGTGCCGCCCTGCACGTGCCAGCTCGCCCAGGTGTGCCGAAGGTCGTGCCAGCGAAAGTCCTCGATCCCGGCGCGTTGCTGCGCCTGGTACCAGGCCTTCGTGCTGACCTGCCGGATCGGCCGTCCCCGAAAGCTGAACACATGGGTTGGATGCCGCCCGAGCTGCTTGCGAATCAGCGTCACAGACTCCGCGTTGAGCGGCACCGCAATCGCCTTCCTCGCCTTGGCCTGATCGGGATGAATCCAAGCCTGCCTGCGAACCAAATCCACTTGCGACCACTGCAGACCGGTGACGTTCGCTCGCCGCAGCCCCGTGGCAAGTGAGAACGCCGCCATGTCCGCCAGATGCTCCGGCAACTCGGCCAGAAGCCGCTGGGCCTCGTCCCGGTTCAGGAATCGAATCCGGCGCGTTGGCTCCCGCAGCATCCGTACCCTGGGCGCCTTGTCGAGCCACTCCCATTCGTTGACGCATCGTCTGAGAATGGCCCGCAGGATCTCCAGGGTCCGATTCACCGTGGCATTGCTTACCCCCTCGCGCAGTTTCGCATCCGTGATCCGGTCAATGACCGCCCGACTGATGAAGTCCAGGTCCTTGCCGCCCAAGTACTTGTCGAGCCAGCGCAAGTGCGCCTTGTCGGACTCAATCGTTGCCTTGTGCGAGGACTCCTTCAGCCAGCGCACCACCGCATCGTTCCAGGTGTGGCGTGGGCGCTCGCCGAGCTTTGCGAGCCGCCACATCTGGGCCTTCAGCTGATCGTGATACTCCTGCGCTAGGGCCTTGTTGGCAGTCC
>JBDHRX010000114.1:0-9467 GCA_039807785.1 Burkholderiaceae bacterium | reverse complement strand
GCCGCCGCCGGCATCAGCTCGCCGCGCTCCTGGTACTTCTTCATGTGCATGTCGCCATGCTTGCCCTTGATGATCTGCGAGCCCAGGATGTTGCGGCCGAGCACCTGCGAGCGGTAGGTGCCGAGGTTGGTCCAGCCGGTATCCGGGTCCTGCGTCACCAGGTAGCCGGCGGTCACGAAGAAGCGCCCGCCGTCGTCGGGGTAGAACCAGGGCACCGGGAACTGCTCGAGGTCGACCGCGTCGCCCTCGATCACGTTCTCCATCACCGGCGGGTTGTCGACGTAGGTCGGCTTGATCATCTGCTTGGTGGTGAGCTCCATCCACTTGCGCGAGAGCTGGCACATCGACAGCCCCGGGTCCTGCTCGAGGGCGATCGAGATGCGCTCCGGCGTCGTGAAGGCGCTGGTGAACACCGGAATCGAATGACCCTTGACGTTCTCGTAGAGCAGCGCCGGACCCTGCTTTTCCTCGTTGACTTTCGAGACGTGGCACAGCTCGTACTTCCAGTCGACCTCGGCCTTCACGCGATGCAGCTGGCCGTTGGCCTCGAGCGCCGCGATGTAGCTGCGCAGGTCGTCGATCAGTCCCACTTCCGTCCTTGCGTTCATGTCCACTCCGTTGGTTGAACGATTGCCTAGCCGACCTTCTTGCCCTGCAGGAGGCTCGAAAGGATGTAGTCCATGGCCGACCCGGCGGCGGTCACCGCCGGCCGGCTGCGGCTGCTCCACACCGTTTCGGGCCGGGCCTGGAGGATGAAGATGTTCCCGCCGGCGGGCAGGTCCTTGTCGACCGCCCACTCGATGTCCATCGGGCGGCCGTAGTGCTTCTCGATCTGCTTGCCCATCCAGGCGAGCTCGGTGATCTCGTCGTCGATCAGCGACTGCACCCGCTGGCGCTCGAACGGCACCTCGACGGCATGCGAGGTCTGGGTCTTCGGGTCGACGGTGTAGCAGAGCTCCTTGCAGGAAACCGTCCGGTCGATGATGTCGAGCGTGATCTTGTTGACCACGAAATGGTCGGGCGTGACCTCGCCCGAGACCACCGACTCGCCGAAGCCGAAGTTCGAGTCGATGACGATCACCGAACGATCGCCGTTGGCCGGGTGGATCGTGAACATGACGCCGGCCGTGTACGAGTTCGCCATCTTCTGTACGCCGACGCTGATCGCGACCTCCTGCTCCGAGAACCCCTTGTTGGCCCGGTAGGCGATCGCGCGCGCCGTGTACAGGCTCGAGATGCAGCGCCGCACGTGCCCGAGCACCTCGTCGATGCCCCGGATCCACAGGAAGGTGTCCTGCTGGCCGGCGAAGCTCGCGTCCGGAAGGTCCTCGGCGGTCGCGCTCGAGCGCACGGCGACCGGCGTCGCCGGAAGGCCGCAGCGCAGGCCGAGCTTGCGATAGCACTCGGCGATCAGGTCTTCGAGCTCGACCGGGAACGGCTGCGCCTCGATCGCCGCGCGGATCGACGCGCTCGTGCGCTCGAGCGCGTCGAGGTCGGACGGATCGGCGCCGGACAGCAGCGCCGCCACCTCGCGATCGAGCCCGGACTGCGCCATGAAGCCGCGGAACCCTTCGGTGGTGAGCGCGAAGCCCGGCGGCACGCGCACGCCGGCGTGGATCAGCTCGCCCAGCGACGCGCATTTGCCGCCCACCAGGGGCACCGAGTCCTTCAGGCACTCCTCGAACCAGCAGACCTTCGGCAGGCCCGCACGCGGGCCGTTCGCCGCGAGCCCGCCGAGGGTCTCCGCCAGGCTACCCATCGCCGCTCCTCAGCGCGCGATCGTGACCGCGCCGGTCGAGCCGTCGACGCGCACGCGCATGCCGGTCTTGATGATCTTCGAGGCGTGCCCCGTGCCGACCACTGCCGGCATCCCGTACTCGCGGCAGACGATCGCCGCGTGGCTCATCACGCCGCCGACGTCGGTGATGCAGGCGCCGATCTTGGCGAAGGCCGGTGCCCAGGACGGCGAGGTCGTCGGCGCGACCAGGATCTCCCCCTCCTGGAGCTGGCCGACCTCCCCCACCGTCCTGCACACGCGGGCCCTGCCCTCGATCACGCCGGGACTGCCGGCGAACCCCTTCAGCTCGGTGATGCTGTCGGGGTCGGCCACTTCCTGGACCGCAGCCCAGTCGGCCAGCGACTTGTTGGTCACGCCCCAGAGCACGATCGTGAACGGCTCCTGGATCACTTCCGGCGCGGTGCCGATCGCCGGCGGCGCGTTCCACTCCCGGAACTTCGCCATCACGCCCTTGCGCCAGTCGATCTCCTTCGGCCAGGTGGCGGTGCCGCGCGGCGTCACGCCGGTAGCCCACGCCGTGACCACGTCCCACAACGCCGACTTGATCTCGTCGCGCCGCAGCAGCCACAGATCCTCGACGTCCTCGATGATGCCGTGCTCCTTCAGGATCGCGCCGACCTCGCGCATCTTGTTCCAGAACACCGAGTGGAACCAGTGCTCGACGTAGAACAGGTGGTTCTCGACGTACGGGAACACCGTCTTGGCGCAGCCGAGCAGCTCGTCGAACTGCTTGCGGTCCTCCTCCTTCTGGATCAGGTCGCGGTACTCCTTGGTGATGCGGTCACGCTCGGCGCGCACCTTCTCGGTGGGCCGGTCGATCGACGCACCCTGCTTGAGCTTGCCGATGTAGGTGGCGATGCCCGACAGCGGCACGTTCATCTGGTCGTTCCACGAGCGGTCGTGGTGGAACCAGCCGGTGCCGGTCGAGATGTTGAACCACGGCTCGCGCGCCAGGTTCAGCGAAGTCAGCCACTCGACGCCCTTCGGCAGCTTCTTCAGCGCCGCCTCGACGTCGGTCCACTCGGGGCTGAAGGTCACCACTTCGTCCACGCCCAGCTCGATCGCGCGGCGCGCCAGCTTCTTCAACTCCTCGTCGGGCTGGTACATCACCACGTCGATGCCCGAGATCATCTGCGTGACGCGCTGGGTCGGGATGCTCGGGAACAGCTTCTGCACGAAGTCCAGGAAGAACACGTAGGCCGCGTAGCCCAGGTTCAGGAACTCGAAGTGGTACTGCCAGCACTTGATCCCGAGGTTGATCAGGTCATCGTAGTTCTTCAGCAGGTGGTAGCCCTGCGACTCGCCGAGCGCGTCGGTCACCACCGACATGTCCTCCATCTCGGCCAGGCGCGGGATCCTCAGCGCCTCGAGCTCGCGGATCGTGGCCTCCATCTTCACTTTCCATTTCGCCTCGAGCGCGTCCCAGTTCTTGTAGTAGTAGCCGGCGCGCTCCATGAAGTTCGGCACCCGCTTGCCGATCTCCTCCGGATCCTTCACCGGCACCGGCGAGATGTAGACGTAGCCGTTGATGATCCGGTGGTCGACGCCGCGCACCGGCGGCACCATGAAGATGCGGTTGTTGAACTGCGACAGCGCCAGGTACCAGGCCTCGTCCCAGATCGTGTCGAACGGATAGAGCGGCTCCGGATAGTGCAGTCCGTCGTAGAACCAGAACGTCTCCTTCTCGTACTGGTTGCGCTGGGCGTCGTCGGTGACGAACTGGTACTGGTACGGATACATCCGCTCCCAGCCCTCGGTACCGGGAATCGCTTTCGCCTTGACGTCGTGCGGCACGGGAAATTTCATCGCTTGCCTGCTCCCCTGAATCGTGGATGCCCCGTCCGGGGCGGCCGGACGTGCTTTGCGCCCGGGTTCGGTAGCGACATCAATGCAATCGGCGTGCCATCGCCCGATGCTGCGCAGCAACACCCGGGCCCGCCTCGAGCGCGCCGATCGTCGCGCGCGCCGCCTGCAGCGCGGATCCGCGGCGCTTGGTGCAGCCGCGCAACCGCAGCCGCACCGCGGCCCGGCGCGCTCGTTCGGGCCGCTCCGGCCGCGGATCGATGGTTGATCGTTTGATCACTTCACCACTGCGCCGTCGCCGCGGTTTGATCATTTGGTGAACGCCCGTCGCGCCCGGCCCGCGGGCTGCCGCCGCGGGCCGACCCGGTTCGATTGACGCCGATCAAGGCGCCGGCACCGCGCGACGCCTAGAAGTGTGGCTTCCGCTCCGCCAGGCCGCAGCAAGGCGATGACCAGGCTTCGTGGCTACGACCACGCCGACAACGACGATCTGCGCGCGCAGGTTCACTTCTGTGCCGAAACCGGCCAGATCTGGCTGCACGAGCACCGGATGCTGCTGGTCCATGCCGAGGCCCAGGCCAGCCTGCGCAAGGAGTTGATCGACACGCTCGGGATGGAGCGCGCGCAGGGCCTGCTCACGCGGATGGGCTACGCGTCCGGCGTGCGCGATGCCGAGCTGGCGCGCGCTCGGGCCGAGAGCCGCGACGACTTCGACGCGTTCATGACCGGGCCTCGCCTGCACACGCTGGAAGGCATCGTGCGCGTCGTGCCGGTGCGGGTCGAGATGGACCGCGCCGCCGGCCGCTTCTACGGCGAGTTCATCTGGGAGAATTCCTGGGAAGGGCAGTGGCACCGGCACTTCTACGGGACCCACTCCGAGCCGGTGTGCTGGACGCAGATCGGCTACGCCTGCGGCTACACCTCGGCGTTCATGGGGCGCCCGATCCTCTACAAGGAGGTCGAGTGCGTCGGCATGGGCGACAACAACTGCCGGATCGTCGGCAAGCCGATCGAGGAATGGCCCGACGCCGACGAGCACAAGCACTTCTTCAATCGCGAATCGATCGCCGAGCAACTGTTCGACCTGCAGACCCAGGTCACGCAACTGCGCTCGTCGATCGGCGACAAGGAGCGGCCGCCGGCCGACATGACCGGCAATTCGCCGGGGTTCCGCGCGGCCTACGAACTGCTCCGGCAGGCGGCCGGCACCCGGATCACCGTACTGCTGCTCGGCGAGACCGGCGTGGGCAAGGAACTCTTCGCGCGCGCGCTGCACGAGATGGGGCCGCGCGCCGGGCGACCGTTCGTCGCGGTCAACTGCGGCGCGATCCCGCACGACCTGGTCGAATCCGAACTGTTCGGCGTCGAGAAAGGCGCCTATACCGGCGCGCAGCTGTCGCGCCCGGGCCGCTTCGAGCGCGCCGACGGCGGCACGCTGTTCCTCGACGAGATCGGCGACCTGCCGCTGCCGGCGCAGAGCAAGCTGCTGCGCGTGCTGCAGGAAGGCGAGGTCGAGCGGCTGGGCGACCAGAAGACGCGCCGCATCGACGTGCGCCTGGTGGCGGCCACCAACAGCGATCTGCCGCGCCTGGTCCGCGAAGGCCGGTTCCGCTCCGACCTCTACTACCGCCTGAACGCCTGGCAGATCGATATTCCGCCGCTGCGCGAGCGCAAGGAGGACATCGGGCTGCTCGCGAAGCATTTCCTCGGCAAGCAAAGCGCGATCCACGGCAAGAAGCTGCGCGGCTTCACCGACAAGGCCAAGCGCGCGCTGCTCAACTACGCGTGGCCCGGCAACATCCGCGAGCTCCAGAACATGGTCGAGCGCGGCGTGATCCTCGCGCCGAGCGGCACGCGGGTCGAGGTCAGCCACCTGTTCCCGCCGTACGCCGACGAGCGCGCGCGCGAGTTCGGCCTCGATGTCCACGGCAGCCTCGACGCACACCGCTGGGAGACCGGCCGCGAGCTGTGCGAGGCGGTGTTCAACGGCGTGATGACGCTCGACCAGGTCGAGGCGATGTTGCTCGAGACCGCGGTGGACAAGGCGCGCGGAAACCTGTCGTCGGCCGCGCGCATGCTCGGGATCACCCGGCCGCAGCTCGCATACCGTCTCAAGCGGCTGCACGAGGGCGACGAATCCCGGGCCGATGCCGGTGCCGCGACGGCGGCGGGCACCGCCCCGGCGCAACCGGCGACCGCCAGGAAGGCCGCCCCGGCGATGGCCGACGCGGCGGAACCGCCGGCCGACCCGACGCGGCCGACGCTCGCCGGCCGATGAGCGGCTCGCCGGAGGATCGCGGGCTCGCCTACCTGCGCGAGCATCACGTGATGACGCTGGCCACGCACGGCGCCGGCGGCCCCTGGGCGGCCGCCGTGTTCTACGTCAACGACGGATTCGACCTGTACTTCCTGTCGGCCTCCTCCACCCGCCACGGCGGCGACATCGCCGCCCATGCCCGGGTCGCCGCGACGATCCAGGAAGACTACGCCGACTGGGCGGCGATCCGGGGCATCCAGCTCGAGGGCATCGCCCACGAACTTCGAGGCGACGACGCCGAACGGGCCCGCCGGCTCTACGGCGAAAAGTTCCCGGTCGTCGGCCGGCTCGCCGGGGCGCCGGCGGCGATCGTCGCGGCGCTCGCGAAGATCCGCTGGTACCGGATCACCCCGGAGCGCCTGTACTTCGTCGACAACTCGGTGCGCTTCGGGCACCGCGACCAGCTCATTGGAGGCGGCGACGGGTAGAATGGCCTCGCAGATTCGTGACGCTTTGGTGACACTTTGCAGACCTGCGGCCGGCTTCGCCGGCCCGACGCCAACCCCGGCCCGGAACCCATGAAGACCAGCGCACGCAACCAGTTCGTCGGGAAGGTCGCCGCGCTCAAGCGCGGCGCGGTCAACGACGAGATCGAGCTCGTCACCGCCGGCGGCCTGCGCATCGTCGGCATCATCACGTGCGAGAGCACTGCCCACCTCGGGCTGGAGATCGGGCGCGAGGCCTTCGCGCTGGTGAAGGCGTCATCGGTGATCCTAATGACCGACGGCGACGGCACCCGGGTATCGGCCCGCAACCGCCTCGCCGGCAAGGTGCGCCGGGTCGCGCCCGGCGCAGTCAACTCGGAAGTGGTGGTCGAGCTCCCCGGCGGGGAGACGGTGACGGCGATCGTCACCGTCGAGAGCGCCGCCCGTCTCGGGCTTCAGGCCGGCACGCCGGTCGCGGCGATCTTCAAGGCATCCAGCGTCATCCTCGGCACGCCCGGCTGAGGCGCGGCCGCTTCAGGACCGGTTCGCCCCGGCCGCACCGGCCGTCCCCGGAGCCGGTTCCATGCTCAGGCGGCCCTGCGACCGCGCAGGCCGTCGTCGCGCCCCCAGGCGGCATCGAACGCCCCGCGCGCACGCTGCAGCTCCAACCAGGTCGTGCTGACCTCGCGGTGGTGCGGCGCCGTCTCCAGCACCCGCCGATGCACGGATTCGAGATAGGCGACACGCGCCCCGTAGTACAGAATCTGCGACCAGCGAACCATGACGACCTCCTTCGGTGTTCCGCCCGGGCCAGAGGCCGGACGACAGTGTCGTCGAGCCGGATGGCATTGCCCGGATGCGTCATTGTTTGACGCATTGCGGCACCCACCGAGGAAATCGATCACCGTCGAGGCCGACGAACGGCGATCGACGGCATGCCAACGGCGGTGACGTGACGGAATCCACGCGGGGACAGCCGGCGTGGAGCCGGTGAACCCGACGCGTTCCGCGAAATCCGGCCGCCCATCGTGCCGAAAAGGTTGACGGTATTCGCCGGTTTTCTCCGCTCGAACTGAGCGCGCCGTCGATGTTCATGCTTGCCGCACACCTGACTCTCTCACCCGCAGAGATGGATCGAGTCGTCGCCCGCATGCGGGAGATCGGAGCGCAGTTCGCATTCGCGGAAGGGCCGCGGTAGACCCTGCTGACAGCCGCCAGGTCGGTCGGCGTCACGTCCTCGCCTTCCCCGCATCGACGGACGCCCGAGGGTTGCGGCAGGTGGTCCTGGATGGCCCGATGGCGGAGACGGAGGGATTCGAACCCTCGATGCAGTTTTTGGCCGCATGCTCCCTTAGCAGGGGAGTGCCTTCGACCTCTCGGCCACGTCTCCGGGCTTCGATTGAGATAACGCTCGCTCGATGCCGGCTCGGGGGCGATTGTACCCCAGGCGGCTGCCCCGACATCGGCCGCGCGCCGCGGCCGGCGCGCGCCGGCCCGGCTCAGGCGCCGGCCGAGGCCGGCTGGTCGAGCCCGAACGCCTTGTGCAGCGCCCGGACCGCCAGCTCCATGTACTTGTCCTCGATCACCACCGAGATCTTGATCTCGCTGGTCGAGATCATCTGGATGTTGATGCCTTCCTCGGACAGCGTGCGGAACATCTGGCTGGCGATGCCGACGTGCGAACGCATGCCGATGCCCACCGCCGAGACCTTGCAGATCTTCGGGTCGCCCACGATGTCGCCGGCCTTGATCGTCTCGCGCACCTTGCCGTTGAGCACGTCGAGCGCGCGCTGGTATTCGTTGCGATGCACGGTGAACGAGAAGTCGGTCATCCCGCCGACGCTCTGGTTCTGGATGATCATGTCGACGTCGACGTTGGCGTCGGCGATCGGCCCGAGGATCTGGTACGCGATGCCGGGCCGGTCCGGCACGTTCATCACGGTGATCTTGGCCTCGTCGCGGCTGAATGCGATCCCGGAGATGACCGCCTGTTCCATGTTTGCGTCTTCCTCGAAGGTGATCAGGGTGCCCGAGTTCGCCTCGACCTGCAGCGGAATCTCCGGCGGCGTGAGGCTGGAGAGCACGCGCGTCTTGACCTTGTACTTGCCGGCGAACTCGACCGAGCGAATCTGCAGCACCTTCGAGCCGAGGCTCGCCATCTCGAGCATCTCCTCGAAGGTGATGCGCTCGAGGCGACGCGCTTCGGGCACGACCCGCGGGTCGGTGGTGTAGACGCCGTCGACGTCGGTATAGATCAGGCACTCGTCGGCGTCCAGCGCGGCGGCGATCGCCACGGCGGAGGTATCCGAGCCGCCGCGGCCCAGCGTGGTCACGTGGCCCTGCTCGTCGATTCCCTGGAAGCCGGTGACGATGACCACCCGGCCGGCATCGAGGTCGGCGCGCACGCGCACGTCGTCGATCGACAGGATGCGCGCCTTCGTATAGGCGCTGTCGGTGCGCACCGGCACCTGCCAGCCGGTGTAGCTGATGGCGTCGGTGCCCTGCGCCTTGAGCGCCATCGCCAGCAGCGCGACCGACACCTGCTCGCCGGTCGACGCCATCATGTCGAGCTCGCGCGGATCGGGCTGCGGCTGGATCTCGCGCGCCAGCCCGATCAGGCGGTTGGTCTCGCCCGACATCGCCGAAGGGACGACCACCATCCGATGCCCGGCGGCGCGCCACTTGGCGACGCGACGCGCCACGTTCTGGATGCGCTCGACCGAGCCCATCGACGTGCCGCCGTACTTGTGAACGATCAGTGCCATGGCTGCCGAAGGTTGGCGCGGCCGTCGGGCGGGCCGCGAAAAACCCGTAATTATACGGGAGCGTCCGTCTCGAAGACCGCCGCGCGCGGATCCTCCGGATCGTCCGGCTGCCAGTGCAGGCGCACGCCGCCCGCCTCGTCCGCGAGCGCGCCCGAGGCGTCCATGCCGAGCCCCGCCGCGTAGATCAGGCGCCCTTGCGCGAACACCGCCGGCAGCGCCGGACGCAGCCAGGGCGGGACGCCGCGCTCCTGGTAGAGGTTCTTCAGGGTCCGGCGCACGCCCCCGGGCCCGGGCCGCAGCCGGGCCGCGGCAGGCGGCGAGCGCACTTCCAGCGCGTGCCCCGCCAGCCAGGCCCGACC
>JBDHRX010000113.1:0-9544 GCA_039807785.1 Burkholderiaceae bacterium | reverse complement strand
GCGCGTCTCGGCGGCGACGCGGCGCCGGCCTGGCTGCCGCGGCTGCGCGGCCGCCTGACCGGCCAGTGGGCGGTGCGCGGCCGGGCCTGGCCGGAGCCCGCGCTGGCCACCCGGCTGGCCATCGACGACGCTGTCCTCGATGGCGTGCCGCTGCGCGCCGGCTGGCAGGGCGAGGTCTCGCGCGAGCGGATCACGAACGCGATGCTGACGCTGTCCTCGGGCGACCTGCAGGTCGAGGCGCGGGGCAGCCTGGGGCGACCGGGCGACCGGCTGCGCTTCTCGCTGCGCGCCGGGTCGCTCGCGCGCCTCGACGCACGCGCCGCGGGATCGGTGCGGGCGCGCGGAGAGCTGAGCGGCGGCTGGACCGGATCGAGCGGGCTCGGCGTGGCGGCCGACCTCGACGCGAGCCGGCTGAGCTGGGACGGCGCGGCGGCCGGCGCCGCGACGCTGGCCGGGCGCCTCGAATGGCCCGACCTGCGGGCCGGGCGGCTCGCGCTGCGCCTGGAGGCCGAGGGGCTGCGGCTGGGGGAGCGCAGCGTCGGGCACGCGGGCGTCCGCATCGACGGCGAGGTGGGCGCGCACGCGCTGCGCGTGGAGGTCTCGGGGCCGCAGCTCGTCGCGCGCGCGGTCGCGCGGGGCGCGCTGCAGGGCGTCGACACCGGAGACTGGCGCTGGAGCGGCAGCGTCGAGGAACTGGTCGCCGACGCGCCGGTGCCGGTGCGGCTGCGGTCGGCCGCGTCGCTCGCGCTCGATTCCCGCACGTTCGCGCTCGGCGAGGCGACACTCGAGGCGGACGGCGGCGTCGTGCGCATCGGGGAGCTGGCCTGGCGCGCGGGCGGCTTCGTCACGCGGGGCGAGGTCGCCGGGTTGCCGGTGGCGCGCTGGGCCGAGCGCTTCGCGGGCGCGCAGGCCTTGCCCGCCGGCGCCCGGCTCGAGGACCTGAGCCTGCAGGGCGACTGGGCGCTCAGCGGCGCCTCGCCGCAGGCGCCGAGCGGCCGGTTGACGCTGCGGATCGACGGCGGCGACGCGATCGATGGCCGGGGGCAGGCCGACCTGCGCCTCGACGCCGGCCGGATCGCCGGCACGGTCGACCTGCGCGTGCCGACGCTGGCGTTCGCGAACCGGATCATCGGGCCGGAATGGGCGGTCGCGGGACGCCTGCGCTTCACGGGCAGCGTCGGGGGCACGGTGACGCAGCCGCGCCTGCAGGGCGCGCTGCAGGGACGCGAGCTCGGGCTGGTGCAGCGCGCGCTCGGCTGGCGTTTCGCCAACGGCACGCTGGCGGCGCGCTTCGACGGCGACCGCCTGGCGCTCGAGTCGCTGCGGCTGGAATCCGGCGGCGGCTCGGTCGCGATGAGCGGGCAATTGCTGCTCGACGGCCTGCACGGCGGCTTCACGCTGCGCGCCGAGCGCCTGCCGGTGCCGATCGGGCCGGGGCAGCGGGTGATCGTCTCCGGCAACACCGGCATCGCCAGCCAGGGCACGCAGTTCGAATGGAAGGGCGACATCCGCGCCGACGAGGGCCTGATCGAGCTGCGCGGCGGCGAGGCGCCGAGCCTGCCCGACGACGTGGTGATCGTCGACGCCCGGGCACCGGGCGTGCGCGCACAGCCGCAGGGCGAGGCCGTGCCGGCGGGCTTCCGCATCGCCGCCGACCTGACCCTCGACATGGGCGACAAGCTGCGCGTGCGCGGCAGCGGCGTGGACGTGGTGCTGGCGGGCGCACTGAACCTGCGCGGCGCGCTGCCGAGCGCGCCGCGCGCGTTCGGCACTGTGAGCGTGCGCTCGGGCACCTACAGCGCGTACGGCCAGAAGCTGGAGATCGAGCGCGGCCAGGTGGTCTTCAACGGTCCGCTCGACAACCCGGTCCTCGACATCGTCGCCATGCGGCGCGACCAGACGGTCGAGGCCGGCGTGGCGCTGACCGGCACGGTGCTCTCGCCGCGGCTGCGGCTGGTGTCCCGGCCCGAGGTGCCGGACTCGCAGAAACTGTCGTGGCTGGTGCTGGGCGTCGGGCTGGACGACGTGAGCACCGCCGGGCAGGGGGCCGCCCTGCAGGCGGCGGCCGCGACGCTGTTCGGCAGCAACGACGGCGGACTGTCCGCCGGGCTGGCCGGCGCGCTCGGCCTGGACGTGCTGACGGTGCGCGGCGCCGGGGCCGGCGGCATCTTCGATCCGAACTTCGGCGCGAGTTTCCCCGGCCAGGCCACCACCGGCGGCGCGCCGATCGGCTCGGCCACGCAGAACGTGGTCGCGATCGGCAAGCGCCTGAGCTCGCGCGTGCTCGTCACCTACGAGCAGGGCCTGCGCGGAGTCTGGAACCTGCTGCGGATCCAGTACGACATCAGCCACCGCCTGTCGATCCGCGCCCAGGCGGGGACCGACAGCGCGGTGGACATGCTGTACTTCTATTCCTTCGATTGAACCGGGGCCGGACGGGCCGCCAGGGCTTCGCGCACGGCGTCGGCGACCCGTTGCGCGGCGTCGGGCCGCAGGCAGTCGACCACGCGCCGCCCGGGCATCGCGCGCAGCCAGGTCAGCTGGCGCTTGGCCAGCTGGCGGGTGGCGGCGATGCCGGCCTCGATCATCGGTTCGGGCGGCCCGCCGCCCGCCTCGAGCCAGGCCCAGACCTGGCGATAGCCGACGCATCGCATCGAGGGCAGCGCCGCGTGCAGGTCGCCGCGCGCGCGCAGCGCGCGCACCTCGTCGACGAGTCCGGCGCGGACCATGGCGTGAAAGCGCGCCGCGATGCGCGCGTGCAGCGCCGCCCGGTCGGAAGGTTCGAGCGCGATGCGCACGAAGCGCAGCGGCTCCGGCCGGCCGGCCGCGTCGTCCCCGGCGCCGGGCGGCGGCCGCGACAGCCAGTCCGACAGCGGCCGGCCGCTGAGCTCGAACACCTCGAGCGCGCGCTGGATGCGCTGCGCGTCGCCCGGCTCGAGCCGCGCCGCGGTCTCCGGATCGATCCGGGCGAGCCGCGCATGCAGGGCCGGCCATCCGAGCGCGCGCGCCTCGTCCTCGAGGCGGCGCCGGAGACCGGTGTCGGCGCCCGGCAGCGGATGCAGCCCCTCGGCCAGCGCGCGCGCGTAGAGCATGGTGCCGCCGACCAGCAGCGGCAGCCGTCCCCGCGCGCGGATCCCCGCGATCGCGGCGCGCGCATCCGCGGCGAAGCGGGCCGCGGAGTAGCTCTGCGTGGGCTCGAGCAGGTCGATCAGGTGGTGCGGAACCGCCGCCCGTTCGTCCGCGGTCGGCTTCGCGGTGCCGATGTCCATGCCGCGATAGACCTGGGCGGAGTCGACGGTGACGATCTCGACCGGCAGCGTCCGGGCGATCGCGAGCGCGGCCGCGCTCTTGCCCGAGGCGGTGGGCCCGAGCAGCATCGGCACCGGCGTCGCGCGGGCCGCGTCGGGATCGCTCATCCCCGCTCTCCGGCGCCGGCCGCGACGCCGGGCGCCGGCGCGGCCGGCCGCTGCAGCGCGAGAACCGAGAGGATGCACAGGCCGGTGCAGGCGATCACGCCGAAGGCGAGCGGGCGCGTGCTGCCGTCGTGCATCGCCCCGACCGCCCATCCCGCGAAGGCGGCGATGCTGAGCGTCGTGAAGCCCATCAGCGCCGCGGCGGCGCCGGCCTGCCGCGGGAACGGGTCGACCGCGCCGATCTGGCATGCCGGCTGGATGAAGCCGTGTGCCATCAGGACCAGGAACATCGGGACCAGCACCGCGGGCAGCGTGCGCAGGTCGGCGAGGGCGAGCGCGACCAACGCCGCGCCGGCCGCGAACGCGACAGTGGCGCCGAGGCGGATCGCGCGCGTCAGCCCGAGCCGGCCGAGCGTCAGGCGCAGCAGGATCGTGCCGAGCAGGTACCCGAGCGTGACCACGGCGTAGGCGAGGCCGAAATGCCGCGCCGAGAGGCCGAAGATCTCGATCAGCACGAACGACGAGCCCGAGATGAAGCAGAACAGCGCGCTGTAGCTGCCGGTCACCGGCAGGGTGTAGGCCCAGAAGCGGCGCGAGGTCGCGATCTGCGCGTAGTTGCGCGCCAGCGCGCGCAGGTCGGTGGCCGACGGATCGGGATGCCGGTTGCTTTCGGCCAGCGTGCGCAGGGCGGCGGCGAGCAGGATCGCGCCGAGCAGCGTCAGCGCGGCGAAGTTGGCGCGCCAGCCCAGGCCGGCCTCCAGCAGGCCGCCGAGCACCGGCCCGGCGATCGGCGCGATGCCCATCCAGGTGGAAGCCTGAGCGAGCACCCGGGTGCCGGCCTCGGCTTCGTAGCGGTCGCGGACGATCGCGCGCGCGCAGACCACGGTGCAGCACACCGCGATCGCCTGGAGCACGCGTGCGCCGATCAGGACCGGCAGCGAAGGAGCCAGCATGCCGAGCAGCGACGCGGCGACATAGAGCACGCAGCCGCCGACCGCCACCGGCCGCCGGCCGAACCGGTCCGACAGCGGGCCGGCGACCAGCTGGCTGACCGCGAAGCCGGCGAGGAACGCCGACAGCGTCAGCTGGACCGAGGACACCGATCCGGAGAAATGCCCGCGCAGCGCCGGCAGCGACGCGAGGTAGAGGTCGGTCGAGAGCGGCTGCAGCGCGAGGAAGCCGGTGAGCAGGAACAGCAGGGTCGTCGAGGCGTCGGTGGCGGGTCTGCGCATGGTTCAGCGTCCGCGCAGGAACCAGCGGTCGAGTTCGGCGAACGACAGCTGGACCCAGGTCGGGCGTCCGTGGTTGCACTGGTCGGCGCCGGGCGTGCGCTCCATGTCGCGCAGCAGCGCGTTCATCTCGTCGATCGAGAGCCGCCGGTTGGCGCGCACCGCGGCATGGCACGCCATCGTCGCGAGCAGCGCGTCGCGCCGCTCGAGCAGCGCCCGGGACGCGCCGTGCTCCTGCAGCTCGGCGAGCACCGAGCGCGCGAGCGCCACGACGTCGCCGTGGGCGAGGGCGGCAGGCACCGCCCGCACCGCGACCGCGCCCGGCGAGAGCAGCGTGAGCTCCAGGCCGAGCATGCGCAGCGCCTCGGCTTCGTCCTCGACGATGCGGACTTCGAGCGGCTCGACGCGGAAGGTTGCCGGCACCAGCAGCGGCTGCATCGGGATCGGCGCGCGCGACAGCGCGGCCTTCATCCGCTCGTAGACGACCCGCTCGTGCGCGGCGTGCATGTCGACCAGCACCAGCCCGCGGCGGTTCTGGGCCAGCACCCAGGTGCCGTGCAACTGGGCGAGCGCATGGCCCAGCGGCGGGTCGTCCGGGTCGTCCGGGGCTTCCGGCCCCGGGCTCGCGCCGATGCCGCCCGGGCCCGGCAGGGATCCGGCGGCGGGACCGGCTGCCGGCGCGCGCGCCGGCCACGACGCTTCGTCCCGCGCCCAGGGCTCCGGACGGTCGGGCGCGTCGCGGGCGAGCGATGCGCCGATCTCGCCCGGCGCATAGAACGCCAGGCTGCGGGTCGATGCCTCCGGGGTCGGGCCGCGGGCGGCGCCGGGCCGGCCGGCCGGCCCGGCCTCCGGGCGCGGCGTACCGGTTTCGCCGCAGGCCTCCGCGCCGCCGGTCGCGCGCAGCGCATCGGCCACCGCGTGGAACACGAACGAGCGCAGCGCCGCCGGATCGCGGAAGCGCACCTCGATCTTCGCCGGATGGACGTTGACGTCGACCAGCGACGGGTCGATTTCGACGAACAGCACCCATGCCGCGTGCCGGTCGCCGTGCATCATGTCGGCGTAGGCCTGCTTGAGCGCGTAGCCGAGCAGGCGGTCGCGCACGAAGCGGCCGTTCACGTACAGGAACTGCCGGTCGCCGCGGGCGCGGTTCACGGTCGGCAATCCCAGCACGCCCCACAGGCGCAGCGGGCCCGCCTGGGCCTGCACGATGCGATGCGCCGCGGCGTACTCGTCGCCGAGCGCGTCCAGCGCCCGGGCACGTCGGTCGGTCGCCGCGAGCCGCTCGACGCGGCGTCCGTCGACCTGCAGCTCGAACTCGATCGATGCGTGCGCCAGGCTCACGCGACGCAGCGCCTCGACGCAGTGCGCCGCCTCCGTCGCGGGCGTCTTCAGGAACTTGCGCCGCGCCGGCGTCTGGGCATAGAGGTCGAGCACCTCGACCGTCGTGCCGGTCGATCCCGGCGCCGGGGTGACTTCGCCGGTGGCGCTGTCGATGCGGGCGGCCGAGGCCGCGCCGGCCACCCGGCTGGTGATGCGAACCTGCGCGACCGATGCGATCGAGGCGAGCGCCTCGCCCCGGAACCCCAGCGTGCCCACGCGCTCGAGCTCCTCGAGCGTGGCGATCTTGCTGGTGGCGTGCCGGGCCAGCGCGAGCGCGAGCTCGCCGGGCGCGATGCCGCGGCCGTCGTCGGCGACCACGATCCGGCGCACGCCGCCGTCCTCGATGCGCAGCGCGATGCGGCCGGCGCCGGCGTCGATGGCGTTCTCGAGCAGCTCGCGCACCACCGAGGCGGGGCGCTCGACGACCTCGCCGGCGGCGATCTGGCTGATCAGCCGGTCGGACAGCAGCGCGATCGGGCGTGGGGGAGCGGGTGGGGCGGGCATCGGGGGAGATTATAGGGAGGCGCGTGTAACATCCGCGGCCATGGATTTCGGACAACTGATCGACATCTTCCTGCATCTCGACAAGCACCTCGCCGCGGTGGTCGAGCAGGCCGGCCCGTGGGTCTACGGGATCCTGTTCGCGATCATCTTCGTCGAGACCGGCCTGGTGGTGATGCCGTTCCTGCCCGGCGACTCGCTGCTGTTCGTCGCCGGCGCCATCGCAGCCGTGGGCGGGATGGACCTCCCGTTGCTGATGGTGCTGCTGGTCGCCGCGGCGACGCTCGGCGACGCGGTCAACTACGCGGTCGGCAGCCATTTCGGGCCGAAGGTGTTCGGCTGGGAGCAGTCGCGCTTCTTCAACAAGGCGGCCTTCGAGCGCACGCACGCGTTCTACGAGCGTCACGGCGGGATCACGATCGTCGTCGCGCGCTTCCTGCCGTTCGTGCGCACCTTCGCGCCCTTCGTGGCGGGGGTCGCCCAGATGCGTTATCCGAAGTTCGCGCTGTACAACGTGGTCGGCGCGACGCTGTGGGTGGTCGGCCTGTCCGGCATCGGCTACCTGTTCGGCAACACCGCGTGGGTGAAAGCGCATTTCGAGTGGGTGACCCTGGCGATGATCGTGATCCCGGGGCTGCCGGCGGTGATCGAGGTGCTGCGCCACTGGCTGCGCAGCCGCCGATCGCGCGCATAGGTCCGGAAGGTGCATCGCGCAGGCCGGTTCCGGGGCCCGCCGGCGGCCCGGGGTGGCCGCCGGCGGGGGCTATGCTCGGAGGCGGGGCGCGGCCTAGAATGTCCCGATCGCAGCGTGGCAGCCCCATGCCGGCCGGCGACGGCCGTACGCCAACCATGAAGATCCTGATCGTCTGCGACGACGCGGCCGCCTCGGAGGGCCTGCTCGGCCCGCTGCGCGAGGCCGGCAATGCCGTCGATATCGTCGAGCGACCCGACGAGGTGGACGGCGTGCTGCGCGGCGGCCACTTCGACGACATCGTGCTCGACCTGCGCCGCGCAGCGGGCGCCGGGCTCGAGTGGCTGCGCGGCCTGCGCCAGCGGCGGGTGCGGTTGCCGGTCCTCATCGTGACCGACGCCGAGGCCGCCGACGCCCGGATCGCCGCGATCGACGCGGGCGCCGACGACCATCTCGAGGCCCCGTTCGATCCGCGCGAGCTGGTCGCGCGCTGCGGTGCGCTGGTACGGCGCAACGGCAATGCCTCGCGCGCCGACGTCGTCGCCTGCGGCGAGCTGGTCATCGACAGCCGCAAGCGCGAGGTGCGGCACGGATCGGTGCCGATCGACCTCACGCCGCGCGAATGGTCGATCCTGGAATACCTGGCCCTCAACGCCGGCACCGCGGTCACGAAGGACCGGCTGCTGCGCGCGATCACCGGCTTCGACGAGCAGCTCGCGCCCAATGCGATCGAGGTCTACGTGTCGCGCCTGCGCGCCAAGCTCGCCGGCACCGGCACGCGCATCAGCACGCTGCGCGGCGTCGGCTACCGGCTCGAGCAGCCCGAGGAAGGCGCCGAGTCGCCCGCCTGGTGAGCCGCGCCGTGCGCGCACGGCGCGCCGCGCGCGGGCGGTGCGCTCGGACGACGCGCTCGGACGACGCTCAGGTGCTGCGCCGCCCGGGCGCCGGGGGATGCCGCTGCAGGTAGGCGCGCAGGCCCCGGAAGATCGCATCGGCGACGCGCGCCTGGTGGCGCGGATCGGCGAGCCGGCGTTCCTCGCGCGGGTTGCTGATGAAGGCGGTTTCGACCAGGATCGACGGGATGTCCGGCGCCTTGAGCACCGCGAAGCCGGCCTGCTCGATGCGCGGCTTGTGCAGGTCTCCGACGCCGCCGAGCTCCGAGAGCACGAGGTGGCCGAGCCGGCTCGAGTCCTGGATCTGGGCGGTGGTCGAGAGGTCGAGCAGCAGCCGCCGGACCTCCCGGCTGCCGTTGCCGAGGAACACGCCGCCGATCCGGTCCGAGGCGTTCTCGCGGTCGGCCAGCCAGCGCGCGGTCGTGCTCGAGGCGCCGCGCTCGGACAGGACGTAGACCGAGGCGCCGCTGGCCTGCGCGCGCACCACCGCGTCGGCGTGGATCGACACGAAGAGGTCGGCCTGCACGCGGCGCGCCTTCGTCACTCGGGTGGCCAGCGGCACGAAATAGTCGCCGTCGCGGGTCATGAAGGCGCGCATCCCCGGCTCCGCGCTCACGCGTTCCCGCAGCCGGTGTGCGATCTGCAGGACGACGTCCTTCTCGCGTGTGCCGCGGCGCCCGATCGCGCCAGGGTCCTCGCCGCCGTGGCCGGCGTCGATCGCGATCGTGATCATCCGGGCGACCGGCGCGGCCGGCCGCCGCTTGCCGCCTGCCGCGGGGCCCGGGTCGGACGGCACGGCGGCCTCGAGACGGGGCGGCGCGGGGTCCGCGGGCCGGTCGCGCAGCAGCGCCGCGATCGGGTCCTCGGCAGCGGGGGCGGCGCGCGGGTCGCGGCGGCGCGCTTCGTCGAGCAGGGTGCGGAGCGGGTCCACCGGGACCGCCGGATGCAGGTCCAGCACCAGCCGGTGCCGGTACTGGCCCACGGGCGCCAGCGTGAACAGCTGCGGGACCACCTCGGACTTGAGGTCGAACACCAGCCGCGCCACGCCGGGACGATGCTGGCCGACGCGGACCTGCAGGATGTACGGATCCTCGGGGCGGACCTTCGCGACCAGCTCGCGCAGCGCCGGGTCGATCTCCAGCCCCTCGAGATCGACCACCAGGCGCGGCGGATCGGAGAGCTGGAGCTGGGTCGAGTTCAGCGGCTCGTCGAGCTCGAGCGTCACCCGGGTGTAGTCCTGCGCCGGCCACACGCGTACCGCGACGATCGAGGCGGCGCGCGCGAGGGGGATGTCCAGCGCCAGCAGCGCCCCCGCCAGGCCGGCGCGCGCGGCCCGTTCCGCGACGAGGCCGGCGCCCGAGTGCGCGGCGAGGCTCAGCAGCCGGCGCCGGCCGCGCGCAGCCTCCTCAGGCATGCGGCCCCCCGCGGCGTCGC
>JBDHRX010000005.1:0-46687 GCA_039807785.1 Burkholderiaceae bacterium | reverse complement strand
GGGTGTGGAAGCGCAGTAATGCGTTAAGCTAACCGGTACTAATTGCCCGTGAGGCTTGACCCTATAACTTTGCGAAAAGCTCAGCGCTATGCCGCAAGGTTGTGGATGCCTCACAAACCCCGTGTCTACCCGGACACGAATGCAGGTCAAGAGCTGTTGCGATATCTTCGATCCGAATTGGCTCGTTCGCCGGCCGGGAAACCGGGCGGCGGGCGGGTAACAAGTCATGCCTGATGACCATAGCGCAGTGGAACCACCCCTTCCCATCCCGAACAGGACCGTGAAACGCTGTAGCGCCGATGATAGTGAGCTTCTCGCTTGCGAAAGTAGGACATCGTCAGGCAAACCTCCGACGCAGAAAAGCCACCCTTCGGGGTGGCTTTTTTGTTTTCGGGCTCCGGCGCGGGCTCAGTTCCGTGCGGGGGCGCCGGCCTCTCCGGAGGCGTCCCGCGCCTCGGGCTCGGATGCGCGCGGTTCCGGCGCGGCCGGCTCGGCGGGGGCAGGAATGGCGCCGGGCAGACGGTCGCGCAGCGGGCTCATCGCGGCGCGCGCGATCGAGGCGCGCAGCCATTCGTGCCCGGGCCGGGCAGCGCGCTGGCGCAGCCACAGCGCCTCGACGTCCACCCGGGGAAGGTCCATCGGCAGCGGGCGCACCGCGACCTTGTTGGTCGTGCCGGTGGAGGCGAGGAAGTGGCGGGGCAGGGCGGTCAGCAGGTCCGAGTTCGCGACCACGATCCCGGCGGTGAAGAACTGGTTGACGGTCAGGACGATGCGGCGTGACCGGCCCAGTGCCGCGAGCGTCTCGTCGACGTTGCCGTAGGATCGCCCCGAGACGCTGACCAGCAGGTGGTGAGCGGCGCAGTAGGCGTCGAGCGTCAGCTCGCTCTGCGCGAGCGGATGGTCGCGCCGCATGACGCAGGCGTAATGGCTGCTGTAGAGCCGCCGGTGGCCGAATCCGGTCACCGCGTCCGGCTGCAGCTCCTCGACCGAGACTGCGGTCATGACCCCGGGGAAGTGGCCGATCGCCACGTCGACGTCCTGGGTCATCAGCATCCGGCGCGGATCGCGGGTGCTCAACGGGACGACCCTCAGGCTGACGCCCGGCGCCTCGTGCTCCACGATCGCCACCAGCGGCGGGATCAGGAGCGAAGCCGTGGCGTCGGCCATCGCGAGGGTGAACTGCGCGCGGGCCTCGGCCGGGACGAAGTTCGACGGGGTGAGCGCCGAGCGCAGCCGGTCCAGGGCGTCGCGCACCGCCGGCCAGAGCGATAGCGCGGTCGGCGTGGGCTGCACACCGTATCCGGACCGCACGACGATCGGGTCGCCCAGGGCGTCCCGCAGCCGCTTCAGGGCGTTGCTGACGGCCGGCTGGGTCATCGCCAGCTTCTCCGCCGCCCGGGTCAGGTTTCGCTCCGTCATCACGGCGTCGAAGATCCGGAGCAGGTTCAGGTCGAGCGTACGGAAGTTCATGGGGCTAACCCGGGTCAACTATACAGTTCTGGAATTGTACTCATCCGAAACATCAATTTGAAATATGCCGTGGAAGACCGATAATCAAGACATTGCAGCGCAACATTCGAGATGGAGTTTCCGATGAGCACGCTTGTCACCACCCACGATGGCCTTGAACGGTTCATCCGCGGCGGACAGGCCTTCGCAGAGATGCTGGGCCGCGCTCCGGTCCTGCGCCCCGAGGCACGTGCTGCCGGCGCGCCGGAGGCGAGCGCACGGGCGCTGCCCGGCTGGATCGCCCGGTTCCTCGAGCGGGCGCGCGAGCGCCGCCAGAATCGTCTCTTCGAGGAACTGATGCACCAGGATCCGCGGGTCTACGCCGAGGTGCAAGCCGCGGCGGCGCGACAGGAATGGCGTTGAACTGATTCTGGGGGGTGGCCTGGCCACCGCCCGTACCGTGTCTCCTCCTCCACTGCATAAGTGGATTCGGCCCGCGAGCTTCGCGGGCTTTTTTTTTCTGCAACAATCGGCGCATTCCCGATGCCTGCGGTGACCGACCGATGAACCCGGATGTGGCGGATCTCGATGCGATTCTGGCGGGCGGTCGCGGCGCATTGGCGCGCGCCGCGACCCTGCTCGAGAACGACCGGCCCGGGGCCCGGGCACTGCATGCCCGACTCCTGGCCCGGGGCGGTCGTGCCCACGTCGTCGGCATCACCGGCGCGCCGGGAGCCGGCAAGTCGACGCTGATCAACGCGCTGCTCGCCGCCCTGGTGCGCCGGGGCCGGCGCGTGGCCGTGCTGGCGGTCGATCCGTCGAGCCCGGTGAGCGGCGGCGCACTGCTCGGCGATCGCGTGCGCATGGGCGAGGGCGGCGATCCCGAGGGAGTGTTCATCCGTTCGGTGTCGTCGCGCGGTCATCTCGGCGGACTGTCGCTGATGGCGGGGCGGATCATCGACCTGTTCGATGCGGCCGGCTTCGACACGATCGTGGTCGAGACGGTCGGTATCGGGCAGTCGGAGATCGAGATCGCGCGCTTCGCGGACACCAAGATCGTCGTTTGCCCGCCGGGCCTGGGCGACGAGGTCCAGGCGATCAAGGGCGGGGTGCTCGAGATCGCCGACCTGCTGGTGGTGAACAAGGGCGACCTGCCGACGGCGGCGCGCACGGTCCATGACCTGCAGACCTCCCCGGGGATCCGCCACCGGCCCGACTGGCGGGTGCCGGTGATGCGCACCGTGGCGACGACCGGCGAAGGCGTCGATGAGCTGTGCGAGCGCATCGACGCGCATGCGCGGCAGGTCGGGAACGGGCGGCGTCGCGCCGCTGCGGGCGCGGAGGCAGGTGCGGGTCCGCAGCCGGCGCCGCAGGCGAGCGACGACGAACTGTTCGAGCGCATTCGCGCGTGGCGCGCGTCGGGCAAGGGCGTGGCGCTGGCGACCGTGGTCAGGACCTGGGGCTCGTCGCCCCGTGCCGAGGGCAGCCACCTCGCGGTCGAGGAAGGCGGAACCTTCGTCGGCTCGGTGTCGGGCGGCTGCGTCGAGGGCGCGGTGATCGCCGAGGCCATGGCGGTGATCGGGGCGGGTACGCCGAAGCTGCTCGATTTCGGCGTCAGTGACGAACAGGCCTGGGAAGTCGGGCTGGCCTGCGGCGGCAAGGTCCAGGTCTACGTGGAGCGGGTCGAATGAAGGCGGCACTGTTCCAGCAGGTGCTGCAGGACCGGGCGGGCAAGCGCGCGGTCGGGGTGGTGACGCGGCTGTCCGATGGCGTGCAGGCGCTGGTGCACGACGCCGACGTGTCGGGCGACCTGTCGCTGACGGACGAACAGGTTTCCCAGGTGCGCGAGCGCCTGCGCGGCAATCGCAGCGGCAGCCTGGAGCCGGCCGAGAGCGGGCTGTTCGTCCGCTGCCACGTTTCGGCCCCGCGGATGGTGCTGGTCGGCGCGGTGCACATCGCGCAGGCGCTGGCGCCGATGGCCGCGATGGCGGGCTTCGAGGTCATCGTCGTCGATCCGCGCCGCGCTTTCGCCGCGCCTGCGCGGCTGCCCGGGGTGCGCATGCTGTCGCAGTGGCCGGACGAAGCCATGTCGGACCTCGGCATCGATGCCCAGACCGCCGTGGTGACGCTGTCTCACGATCCGAAGCTCGACGATCCCGCGCTCGTGGCCGCGTTGCGCAGCCGGGCGTTCTACGTCGGCGCCCTCGGCAGCACGCGCACGCATGCGAAGCGCGTCGCGCGCCTGACCGAGGCCGGCCTGGGTGATGCGGCGGCGCGGATTCGCGCCCCGGTGGGCCTCGACCTGGGCGGGCGCGCTCCCGCGGAGATCGCGGTGTCCATCCTCGCCCAGGTGATCCAGGCGCGCTACGCACGCTGAAACCCGCAGGTGGGTTTCACCGGCGCGGGCTCGATCCGGCGCCGGCAAATGCTAGGGCGGCGGCGCGCGCCCCTCGCGTCGCAGGCTGGGGGACACCAGCATCGCGGCGTACAGCGCGAACCAGGCGGCGAAGGGGGCCAGCCACAGCAGCGCGGCCAGCGCCATCAGGCCGTGGGCCGCGGCGCCCATGTGGGGAGCGGCCAGGCGTACCAGGGCGGCGAGGAACATCGCCGTCATGCCGATGCGCAGGGCGCGCGGCATGCTCAACGCTCGTCCGGTATGGCGCAGCGCCACGCGCGTCATCAGCGCGAGCATCATGAGGCCGAGGCTGCCCACGGTGAAGGCGTGCACCCAGGCCGATTCGGGCACGGCTGGCCCGAGCTCGGCCGCTGCCTTCAGCGCGAACGCGCACAGCAGCCAGGCGAAGCCCAGATGCATTCCCGACACCAGCGGCGCATCGGCGACGCGCCAGCCTTGCCAGCGTGCCATCCGCCACGCGTGCGTCAGCGTGCAGGCGACTGCGGCCGCGCCGATCCAGCCCGCGGGAGCGCCTGCGAGATCGAGGCCGGCCAGTGCAACGACGGCCGTCACCGCCGCCGCGTCCAGCGCCATGACGAAGGGCACCTGGTCGCCGCGCCGCGCCTCGCGCAGCGCGTTGCCGGTGAACACCGGCGTGAGCAGTCCGCCCATGAGCACGTAGATGAGCACCAGGCCATAGACGCCGGCGCGCAGGCCGGCGGTGGCAAGGCCATCGCTGCCGGCCTGCACGCCGCAATACCAGGCGAAATGGGCGCCGAGCAGGGCGAGCAGGATCGGCAGCAGGAGCAGGTACAGCCGGTTGGCGGCGCGCAGCAGGCCGGGGGCGACGACGACGAATACCGCGGGAAAGAACGCCAGGTCGATCGCCGCGCGCCACGACGCGGCCGGCCAGGGGCCGGCCCAGACGGCGACGCGACCGGCCAGCCAGGCCAGCACCAGCAGGGCGAGCGGGGCCCCGCGCACTTCCGGGATGTGCGCCCAGCTCGGCAGGGCGGTCAGCACGATGCCGATCACGACCGCGGCGGCGAAACCGAACAGCATCTCGTGCCCGTGCAACTGGCGCAGCGACAACCCGGCGAGGGGTACCGGCCAGATCCCCAGCCAGGCGCCCGTCCACGCGGTCATCAGCCCCAGCCCGTAGCCGATGCCGAGCAGGTAGAACGGCCGGAACGCGCTGGCCAGGAACGAGGCGAGACGCTGGCGCAGGCCGTCCAAGGCGCGGTGACTCCCGGGCGGCCTAGGCGAGCTCCGACGGAACGCGGCGGCGCGCCCGCCCGGCGATCCGTTCGCGCATCGCTTCGAGCAACTGCGCCTCCTGGCGGGCAGCCGCCTCGGCGGCGCGTTGCCGGATCGGGCCGTAGCCGCGGATGCTCTCCGGCAGGCGCGCGATCTGCAGCGCGAGCGCGAGCGTATCGGCGCCGAGGCCGGCGATCAGCGCCTCCACGGCGGACTCGTAGCGCGCCATCAGCGCGCGTTCGAGACGGCGCTCGGCGCTGCGGCCGAAGGGGTCGAAGGGCGTGTCGCGCAGGCGCCTCAGGCGCGCCAGGGCCCGGAGCACGGGCATCATCCACGGCCCGTAGCGGCGCTTCTTCGTCTCGCCGGTACCCGGGTCGACGGCGCCCCATTGCGGATAGCCGAGGTGGAAGTGCAGGCTGAAGTCGCCTTCGAAGGTGGCATGCAGCGCGCGTTCGAACTCGGCATCGGTGAACAGGCGCGCCACCTCGTAGGGATCCTTGCGCGCGAGCAGCCGGAACCAGCCGCGTGCCACGGCATCGGCGAGTTGCGTGCTGCCGGGCAGCGCCTCGTGCTCGGCGCGCTGCACGCGGCCGACGAGGTCGGTGTAGCGACGCGCGTAGGCCTCGTCGTGGTAGGCCACCAGCCAGGTGCGGCGCCGCTCGATGGTCTCGTCCAGGGTCTCGGAGAGACGGTGCGTCGGCATCGTCGGCTCGGCGGCGGCGGCGATGCGTTCGACGCCCTCGGGATCGAAGGCCGCGCGCCGGCCCCACAGGAAGGCGTCGCGGTTGTCGGCCGCGGCCGCGCCGTTGAGCTCGATCGCGCGCATGATCGCCTCGGCCGACACCGGCACCAGTCCCTGCTGCCAGGCGAAGCCGAGCATGAAGATGTTGGCCGAGATCGAGTGCCCCATCAGCAGCGTGGCCAGGCGCGCGGAGTCGACGAAGGCCACGGCCTCGTCGCCCACCGCATCGCGCACCTGGCGCTGCATCGCCGCCAGCGGGAACGGGTAGTCGGGGTTGCGGACGAAGTCGCCGGTGATCGCCTGTCCGGTATTGACGACGACGCGCGTGAGGCCGGCGCGCATCTTCGAGAGCGCGTCTTCGGCCGTCGTCACGATGAGGTCGCAGCCGAGCACGAGGTTGGCCTCGCCGGTGGCCACGCGCGCCGCGTGCAGGACCTCGTGGTCGTCGGCCATGCGCACGTGCGACATCACCGCGCCGCCCTTCTGCGCGAGGCCCGTCATGTCGAGCACCGAGACGGCCTTGCCCTCGAGGTGCGCCGCCATGCCGAGCAGCGCGCCGATGGTGACCACGCCGGTGCCGCCGATGCCGGCGATCACGATGCTCCAGGGCCGCGCGAGGCCGGGCAGCGCGGGCTCCGGCAGCGCGGCGAACGCGCCGGCGTCGGTGCCCACCGGCCGGCGCTTGCGCAGCGCGCCGCCCTCGACGGTGACGAAGCTGGGGCAGAAGCCGTCGACGCAGGAATAGTCCTTGTTGCACGAGAACTGGTCGATCGCGCGCTTGCGGCCGAACTCGGTTTCCACCGGCACGACCGACAGGCAGTTCGACTTGGCGCTGCAGTCGCCGCAGCCTTCGCATACCAGCTCGTTGATGAACACGCGCCGCGCCGGGTCCGGATAGCTGCCGCGCTTGCGCCGCCGGCGCTTCTCGGCGGCGCAGGTCTGGTCATAGACGATGGCGGTGACGCCGCGCACTTCGCGCAGCCGCCGTTGCACCGCGTCGAGCTCGTCGCGCGAGCGCACCTGCACGCCGGGCGCGAATCCGGCGTCGCGCGGATAGGCGCCCGGGTCTTCCGCGAGCACCTCGATGTGCTCGACGCCTTCGGCCGCCAGCTGGCGCGTGATCTGCGGCACCGTGAGCGGGCCGTCGACCGGCTGGCCGCCGGTCATGGCCACCGCATCGTTGTAGAGGATCTTGTAGGTGATGTCGATGCCCGCGGCCACCGCCGCGCGGATCGCGAGCAGCCCCGAGTGGTAGTAGGTGCCGTCGCCCATGTTCGCGAAGACGTGGCGCGTGCCCGAGTGCCCGGCGATGCCGAGCCAGCTCACGCCTTCGCCGCCCATCTGGGCGATGGTCGAGGTATTGCGACCCATCCAGACCGCCATCAGGTGGCAGCCCACCCCGGCCAGCGCCGCCGAGCCCTCGGGCACCACGGTCGAGCGGTTGTGCGGGCAGCCCGAACAGAACCACGGTGCGCGCGCGGTCGACGGGTTCGGGCGCGCCAGCGCGACATCGATGGCGTCGAGAATCGCCAGCCGCTCGCGGATCGCGGGCGAGCGGTGGAAGCGCTCCAGGCGCGCGGCGATCGCGCGCGCCACGATCGCCGGCGTGAGCTCGCCGGTGGGCGGCACCAGCCAGCGGCCGAACCGGCCGTCCGGGGTCGCGCCGCGGTCGCGCGGGCCTTGCGCGTCGGCGGCGGTTCCCGGCATCCATTCGTCGACGTCCGGGAACTTGCCGACCACGCGCGGGCGCACGCCCTCGCGCCAGTTGTAGAGCTGTTCCTTGATCTGGTATTCGATGAGCTGGCGCTTTTCCTCGATGACGAGGATCTCCTCGAGCCCTTCGGCGAACCGGCGCACGCCGTCGGCCTCCAGCGGCCATGGCATGGCCACCTTGTACAGCCGCAGCCCGATGTCGGCGGCAGTGCGCGCGTCGATGCCGAGGTCGTCGAGCGCCTGGCGCGTGTCGAGGTACGCCTTGCCGCTGGCGATGATGCCCAGTCGCGGGCGCGGCGAATCGAACACGACGTGGTCGAGCTGGTTGGCGCGGGCGTACGCGAGCGCCGCGTACACCTTGTATTCGAGCATCCGGCGCTCCTGCGCCAGCTGCGGATCGGGCCAGCGCAGGTGCAGGCCATCGGGTGGAAGCCGGAAATCGCCGGGCAGGCGTATCCGGATGCGATCGGCGTCGATGATCACCGGGCCCGAGCTTTCGACGGTATCGGTGGTGGTCTTGAGCGCCACCCAGCAGCCGGAGTAGCGTGACATCGCCCAGCCGTGCAGGCCGAGGTCCAGATACTCCTGGATGCCGGCCGGCGCGAGCATCGGGATGCCGCAGGCCGAGAACGCGTGGTCGCTCTGGTGGGCGACCGACGACGAACGCGCGCCCGGGTCGTCGCCGGCCACCACCAGTACCCCGCCGTGCTTCGCGGTGCCGGCATAGTTGGCGTTCTTGAAGACGTCGATCGAACGGTCGACGCCCGGACCCTTGCCGTACCACATGGCGAAGACGCCGTCGAACTTCGGATCGGGGAACAGGTGCAGCTGTTGCGTGCCCCAGATCGCGGTGGCGGCGAGCTCCTCGTTCACCCCCGGACGAAAGGTGATGTGCTGAGCGTCGAGGAAAGCCTTCGCGCCGTGCAGCGCGGTGTCGAGCCCGGCCAGCGGCGAGCCGCGGTATCCCGAGACGTAGCCGGCGGTGTTCAGGCCGGCGGCCGCGTCGCGCTGGCGCTGCAGCATCGGCAGCCGCGCCAGCGCCTGTACCCCGGTGAGGAACACGCGCCCGTGCTCGGCGCGGTACTTGTCATCGAGCGAAACGCTTGCAAGGGTCATGTCGCCCCCGCCGGGGTTGCCGGCTCAATCGTTGCCGGTTCAGTCGCGGACCAGCGTGAACTTGCCGTTCTTCACCGTCATCAGCACGCGGCCGCGGTTGTCGTAGCCCGAGTGATCCTTCGGCGTCATGTTGACCACGCCCTGCGAGGTGACGAGATCGTTGGTCGCCTCCAGCGCATCGCGCAGCGCCGCGCGGAACTCGGCGGTGCCCGGCTTGGCCTTCTTCGCCGCCGCCGGGATCGCGTGCTGCAGCAGCATGCCCGCGTCCCACACTCCGGCGCCGAAGATCGGCGGGCGCGAGCCGAACTGCTTCTCGTACCGGGTCAGGTACTCGAGCGCCACTTTCTTCGTCGGGACGCTGTCGGGGATCTCGTCGATCACCAGCAGCAGCGGCCCGACCACCATCGCGCCCTCGACCTTCTTGCCGCCGATCTGGGTGAACGCGCCCGTCGCCGATCCGTGGGTGTGGTAGATCGTGCCCTTGTAGCCCGCGTCGACGAGCTGCGTGTGCGGCAGCGCGGCGCCCGCGGCCACGCCCGCGACCAGCACCGCGTCGGGGTTGGCGGCGATCAGCTTGAGCGCCTGTCCGGTGACGCTGGTGTCCTGCCGGCTGTAGCGCTCGTTGGCGACGATCTTCAGGCCGGCTTTCTCGGCCATCGGCGCGAAGGTCTTGTACCAGACCTCGCCGTAGGGGTCGTTGTAGCCGATGAAGCCGACGGTCTTGACGCCGCGCTTGGTCATGGCGGCGATGAGGCCGTCGCTGATCACGTCGTCGTTCGGGTGCGTCTTGAACGCCCAGCGCTTCTGGTCGTCCATCGGCAACACCACCGCGCCCGTGCCGACCGGCGCGAGCATCGGCGTCTTGGCTTCGGCGATGAACTGCAGCACGCCCATGGCGTTGGGCGATCCCGAAGGCCCGATCATCGCGTCGATCGAGAACTCGGAGAGCAGCTTCCTGGTGTGCTGGACGCTCTGGGTGGAGTCGCTGGCGTCGTCGTAGCTGATGTACTCGACGGTGAGGTCCCCGATCCTGGTGGGCAGCAGCGAGGCGGTGTTCTTCTGCGGGATGCCGACGAAGGCGGTGGGCCCGGTGGCCGACGTGATCACTCCGATCTTCACCTGCGCCTGCGCCGACAGGCTCGCGGCCAGCGCCAGCCCGGACAGGGCCAGCAGGGCGGTTGTCGATCTCCTTCTCATCGTCTTGCTCCTTCAGTGTGGTGGGTCGATCCTGCGGTGTCTCGCCGCGGCCGGCTGGCAAGCCCCCGGCTGCCGCGAGGGTTCTGGCGTCGTTCCGGGATCGGCGGCGCGGATTCTCATTGCTCGCGCCCCAGGCCCAGGTACGATTCGATGACCCGCGGGTCGTGAGCGAGCTCGGCGGCAGGTCCTTCGAGCACGATCTCGCCGTTCTCGAGCACATAGCCGTAGTCGGCCACCTGCAGCGCCGCGCGCGCATTCTGCTCGACCAGCAGGATCGAGACGCCGCTGCGCTTGAGCTCGATGATGACCCGGAAGATTTCCCTGACGATCAGCGGCGCCAGCCCCAGGCTGGGCTCGTCGAGCAGCAGCAGGCGCGGCCTGGCCATCAGCGCGCGCCCGAGCGCGAGCATCTGGCGCTCGCCGCCCGAGAGCGTGCCGGCCTGCTGTTCGCGCCGCTCCCGCAGGCGCGGAAAGATCTCGAACACGCGCTCCATCGACTCGGCATGATCGCGCGCACCGGCGCGGTGGCGCGCGAACGCGCCCAGCAACAGGTTGTCGGCGACGCTCATGTCGCCGAACAGCGCGCGCGACTCGGGCACCAGCCCCATGCCGCGGGCGACCATCTGCTCGACGTCGAGTCCGGGCGTGTCCTCGCCCAGGAAACGCACCTCGCCGCGGCTGCGCGCGAGCAGTCCCATGATGGCCGAGAGCATGGTCGTCTTGCCGGCGCCGTTGGGACCGATGACGGTGACGATGGTGCCCGTCTCGACGCGCAGGCGCGCCTCGTGCAGCGCCTCGACCTGGCCGTATGACACGCACAGCCCCTCGACGGCGAGCAGGGGGTCGGCGGCGACGAGGCGCGGCGCGTTCATGCCGCCACTCCGCCCAGGTAGGCTTCCAGCACCGCCGGGTCGTTCTGGATCTGCTCGGGAAGGCCCTCGGCGATCTTCTCGCCGAACTCCATCACCACCACCCGGTCGGCCAGGCCCATGACGAAGTCCATGTCGTGCTCGACCAGCAGAATCCCGATCGATTCGCCGCGCAGCTTGTCGAGCAGTTCGGCCAGCGCCTTCTTCTCGCGAAAGCGCAGGCCGGCTGCCGGCTCGTCGAGCAGCAGCAGGCACGGGTCGGCAGCCAGCGCGCGCGCGATCTCGACGACGCGCTGCTGGCCGAGGGCCAGATTGCCTGCCGGCTCGAACATGCTGGCGGCCAGGCCGACGCGTTCGATCTGGCGCGCCGCCTCGGCGAGCAGCCGCCGTTCCTCGTCGCGCTCGAGTCGCAGGCCGGCGGCAAGCACGCCGCGCTCGCCGCGCAGGTGCGCGCCGATCGCGACGTTCTCGAGCACGCTCATGGCCGGCAGCAGGCGCACGTGCTGGAAGGTGCGGCTCATGCCGAGGCGCGCGATCTTGCGGGGGTCGAGCCGGTCGATGCGCTGGCCCAGGAAGCGGATCTCGCCGTCACTGAGCGGATTCGCTCCCGAAATGCAGTTGAACAGGGTGCTCTTGCCGGCGCCGTTGGGGCCGATCAGGGCCATCACCTCGCCGGCGCGCACGGTGAAGCTCATGTCGTGGTTCGCCGTCAGGCCGCCGTAGCGCTTGGTGACCTTGCTCAGGACCAGCAGATCGCTGCCGTGCGCGGGGGGCCGGCGCCGCGCCAGCGGCGCGCCCTGCGGCGGCGCCGGGCGCGGGCGCGCGCGGTTGCGGTTGCCCGGCACCCAGCGCACGAGGATCGGCCACAGGCCGTCGGGCGCGCGCTGCAGCAGCAGCACCATCATGATGCCGAACACGATCACCTCGAAGTTCCCCGAGGCGCCGAAGATCGCCGGAAGCAGGTCCTGCAGCCATTGCTTCAGGAGCGTGATCAGGCCGGCGCCGAGCAGCGCGCCCCAGACGCTGACGGCGCCCCCGACCACGGCCATGAACAGGTACTCGATGCCCAGGTTCAGGCCGAAGGGGTTCGGGTTGATGAAGCGCTGCATGTGCGCGTAGAGCCAGCCCGATATGGCGGCGAAGATCGCGGCGACGAGGAATGCGATCATCTTCGCGCGCGCCGCATCCACGCCCATCGCTTCGGCCATCGGGACGCCGCCCTTGAGCGCGCGGATGGCGCGCCCTTCGCGCGAATCGAGCAGGTTGCGCGTGAACCACATCGCCGCGAGCAGGACCAGCCAGATCAGGTAGTAGAAGCTGCGCGATTCGCGGATCTCGAGGCCGGCCAGGTGCAGCGCCGGGATCCCGGTGATGCCGGTGTGCCCGCCCAGGAAGCCGAGGTTGCCGAACAGGAAATACAGGCTGATGCCCCAGGCGATGGTGCCCAGCGGCAGGTAGTGGCCCGACAGCTTCAAGGTCAGCGCGCCCAGCATCCAGGCCACCATCGCGGTCAGGGCCAGCCCCAGCGCCAGGCCGATCCATGGCGAGCCGCCGGCCCACGCGAGCCAGCCGGGCAGGGCGGAAGTGGTGCTCAGCCATGCGCTCGCGTAGGCGCCCAGGCCGACGAAGGCCGCCTGGCCGAAGGAGGTGAGTCCCGCGACCCCCGTGAGCAGGACCAGGCCCAGCGCGACCAGGGCGTACAGCCCGATGTAGTTGAGCAGGGTGACATGGAAATCGGGCAGCACGAACGGCCCGGCGGCGAGCAGGACGAGGAATGCGAGCAGCGGCGCGCGCGGCATCATTCGTCCTCGTCGACGCGGCGCGTGGCGAGCGAGCGCCACAGCAGGACCGGGATGATCAGCGTGAAGACGATCACTTCCTTGAACGCCGAGGCCCAGAACGACGAGAAGGACTCGAGCAGGCCCACCAGCAGCGCGCCGGCCGCCGCGGCCGGGTAGCTGGCCAGGCCGCCCACGATCGCTCCGACGAAGCCCTTCAGGCCGATCAGGAAACCGGTGTCGTAGTAGATCGTGGTGAGCGGCGCGACCAGGATCCCCGACAGCGCGCCGATCAGCGCCACCAGCAGGAAGGAGAGCTTGCCCGCCAGCACCGTGGGGATCCCCATCAGGCGGGCGCCGGTGCGGTTCATCGCGGTGGCGCGCAACGCCTTGCCGTAGATGGTGCGCTCGAAGAACAGGTAGAGCAGCACGATCAGCGCGACCGAGGCGCCCACCACCCACAGGGCCTGCCCGTTGACGGACATGATGCCGAGATCGAAGCGCGCATCGGTGAAGGGCTGCGTGCGCGAGCCTTCGGCGCCGAAAATGAGCAGCCCCAGCCCGACCAGCGCGAAGTGCACCGCCACCGCCACGATCAGGAGGACCAGCACCGATGCGTGCGCCAGCGGCTGGAAGGCAAGCCGGTAGACCATCGGCCCCAGCGGCACCACCAGGATCAGCGCCAGCCCGACCTGCGCCGCCAGCGGCAGGCTGCGCACATCGAGGATCGCCACCGCGAGCGCGGCGACGGCCGGATACGCGAGGTTCCAGCCGACGACGGAGGCGAGGCGGCGGTGCCTGCCGCTGCGCACGGCGATCGCCGCCTCGACCGCGGTCACCAGCACCCCCGCGCCCAGCAGCAGCCAGACGGTGCCGGGCATGCGGCCCGCCTGCAGGCTCGCCAGCGTGAGCGCGCCCAGCGCGACGTATTCGCCCTGCGGGATGAAGATCACCCGCGTGACCGCGAACACCAGTACCAGCGCCAGCGCCAGCAGTGCGTAGATCGCGCCGTTGGTGACCCCGTCCTGGGCCAGGAGCATGGTGATTTGCAGGTTCATGCCGTTCTTCGCGGTGGTCGTGTCGTCCGGCGTGTCAGCCCGTCGTCGTGAAATCGGGTGCGCGGCGCGCGTGGAACGCGTCGATGCCCTCGCGCGCGGCCGCGGTGCAGGCGCTCGCGCCGAAGGCGCGGTAGCCGATCTCGAGCGCCGCCGCGAACGTGGGCGCAACAGCCGCCTCGCGCACCGCGCGCTCGATCAGCGCCACCGTGCCGCGACTGAGCGCCATCCCGCCGGCGGCGACCGGCGCCTCGTCCGGGAACGGCGGAACCTCGACCGGGCCATCGGGAATCGGCGCGCGCCGCCCCGCGAGCGCGCGGACCCGTTGCACCGCCCGGTGCACGACCGAGGCCGGATCGTCGACCAGTTCGTCGACGACGCCGAGCTCGTGTGCGTGCGCCGCCTTCAAGCGCTCGCCGCGGCGCAGCATCCGATGGAACACGGCGGCCGCGGCGGGCCAGCGCCGGTACGGCACCACCATCGCACCGATTCCCGGCAGGATGCCCAGCGTCACTTCGGGCAATTGCATCCAGGCATCGCGCGTGGCCACCAGCGCATGGCATCGCATCGCCAGCTCGAAGCCGCCGCCCAGCGCCATGCCGTTGAGCGCGGCGACCACCGGCTTGTCCATCGCGTCCAGGTGCACGAGCAGGCGCGAGCAATCGCGCGCGTACTGCGCCGATGCGTCGGCGTCGCCGAGCATCGACGGGAAGCGCCCGATGTCGGCGCCCGCGCAGAACGCGCGCGTGCCGTAGCCGGTGATCACGAAGCCGGCCACCGCATCGTCGTCCTCGTAGCGGCGGATCACCTCGAGGATCTCGTCGGTCATCTCGTCGTGCAGCGCGTTCAGCGCCTCGGGCCGCCGAAGGGTGATGACCTTGACTCCATCGAGGTCATCGACCAGCACGTGGCGCTCGAAGCGCTGGTAGTCGGCGAGCCCGCGCTTCGGCATCGGCATGCCGGGGCGTTCGCGCGCGAAGCGCTCGAGCACGCGCGCGCTCTCCTGCTCGCCGAGCGTGCGCATCAGCTCGAGCGGGCCATTGCGGAACCCGAGCGCGACGCGGCAGCCCAGGTCGAGGTCGGCCGCCGCGCCGATCGAGCGATCGAGGATGTCGACCGACTGCGAGAACAGCACGCCGAGCAGGCGGTCGCGAATCGTCGCCGCGGTGTCGGGCGCGACCTCGAGCCGCTGGTTCGGCCCGACCGTGACCCACTTGTCCACCGACCGGAAGATCGACGCCGGCCGGTAGTGCTCGCCTTCCTCGTCGGCCTGAAGCGTATTGGTCTCGACGATGATCGGGTTGCCCTGCGCCAGGTTGAGCACGAAGAACGGCCCGGCATGCACGTAGTCGGCCGCGACGCTGTCGATCTCGCCGGCGCTGGCGTGCTCGAGCAGCAGCGCCGACTCGTTGCACCAGTTGTCGAAGATCCGGTCGAGCATGAAGCAGGGCGCGTCGGCGGTGACCAGCGGCAGCTTCCCGGTTTCGCAGAAGAAGCGCCGCAGGTGCGCGACGAGCGCGGGATCGGCACCCGGCCAGTCGATCACCTCGACCGCGGGGTTGCGCCAAGCCGGCGCGAAGAAGTGCGTGACGGTGGCGCGCCGCTTCTCGCGCAGCTCAGAGAAGATGCGCGCGGCCGGCAGCGAGCTCGTGTTCGACGTGATGATCGCCTCGGGCGTCACGCGCGCCTCGACCTCGGCGAAGATCCGGCGCTTGAGCGCGAGGTTCTCGGTGGCCGCCTCGAGGACCCAGTCGCAGCCGGCGATCGCGTCATAGTCGGTCGTCCCGGTGATGCCGGCCAGCACGGCATCCCGGTCGGCGGGATTCATCTTGCCGCGCGCGACCGCCTTTTCCGCGTACCCGCGCAGCCGCGCCAGCGCCGCGTCGATCGCCGGCTGCTTCAGGTCGACCAGCGTGAGCGACAGCGACGGCAGCGCGCTTTTCAGGTAGTAGCCGATATCCGGGCCGATCGATCCGGCACCGATGATCGCCACGTGCTTCGGCATCGGGCGCGCGGGCGGTTGCAGTAGAGGGTTGGAGAAGGTCGTGTTCACGGATTCCTCCCGGCTCGGGCCGGTTCGGGCTGGGTTGACGGCCGGGCCGTGCCGGCCGAGGCGATCGAGCGCAAGGCGCTCTTGTCGGTCTTGTTCGCCGGGGTGCGCGGCAGCGCGCCGACGATCTCGATGCGCGCCGGGACCTTGTATCGCGCGAGGGTGGCCGCACAGTGCGCGGCGAGCGCCTCCGCGCGCGTCTGCGCGTCGCTGCGCAGCACGACGAAGGCCGTCAGCGCCTCGCCGCGATAGTCGTCGGGGATGGCCACCACGGCCGCTTCGGCGACCTCCGGGTGCAGGAACAGCGCTTCCTCGACCTCGCGCGGGTAGACGTTGTAGCCGCCGACGATCGCCATGTCCTTCTTGCGATCGCGGATGTACAGGTAGCCGTTGGCGTCGAACTCGCCGATGTCGCCGGTGTACAGCCAGCCGTCGCGCAGCGCTTCGGCGGTCTCGGCGGGCAGGTTGCGATAACCCGCCATGCATTGCGGCCCGCGCGCGCGGATCTCGCCGCGCTCTCCCGGCGCCAGGGCGCGGCGACCGGTCTCGGTATCGACGATCTCGATGTCGGTGAGCGGCACCGGCACCCCGACCGAACCGGGCTTGATCGTCGCGCCGGCCGGATTGAAGGACAGGACCGGACCGGCCTCGGTCTGCCCGTAGCCCTCGTGGACCGGTGCGCCGACCGCGTCGCGCCACCGGGTCAGGGTCTGCGCCGACAGCGGCGCCGCGCCCGAATAGCAGATGCGCAGCGACGACCAGTCGGTGCGCGGGAAGTCGGGATGCGCCATCAGGCCGACGAAGACGGTCGGGCTGCCCGGGAAGACGGTGATTCGCTCGCGCGCGACGGTCTCGAGCACCTCGGCGGGCTGGTAGCGGGGCAGGATCACCAGCGTGCCGCCGCAATACGCCGCCAGGAAGAGCCCCATGGCCATCCCGTACGCGTGCGAGATCGGCATCATGCAGACGATCCGGTCGCCGGCGCGGCTCGGCAGCAGCGCCTCGCGCTGCGAGACGTTGACCGAGATCGAGCGGTGCGTGAGGTCGACGCCCTTGGGTCGGCCGGTGGTGCCGCCGGTGTATTGCAGCAGCGCGAGCGCATCGGGGGCGGGGGGCGCGGGCAGCGTCTCGGCCCGGGTGCAATCGCGGTGGAGTCGGCGCGCCCGGGGGCCGACGACGATGGTCTGCCGGATGCCCGCTTCGGCGGCGACCGGCGCCAGCGCCCCGGCGAGCGTCTCGTCGACCACCAGCACAACCGGGGCAGCGTCGCGAAGAATGAAGTCGAGCTCGCGCGGCGCGAGCAGCGGGTTCAGCGGCACCTGCTGGGCGCCGGCGGCGAGCGCGCCGAACGCGGCGACACAGGCGTCGACCGAGTTCGGCAGCAGCGTCGCGACGCGCTGTCCGCGCGCCCCGAGCGACGCCAGTTCCGCGGCGAAACCCGCCACGCAGTCGAGGTAGCGGGCGTAGTCCAGGCGCAGCTCGCCGCAGACCAGCGCTTCGGCGCGCGGGTCCCGGGCGGCGGCCTCGGCGAGCATCGCGACCACCGTCGGATACTCCTTCGGCAGGCCCGGTGACGCGGTCGCGCTCGGCCGGATGCGGTTCATGACTTGCTCGCGAAACCCAGGTACGACTCGACCACTCGCGCATTCCCGGCCAGCGAGGACGACGAGCCTTCGAGCGCGATCTCGCCGGTTTCGAGCACGTAGCCGTAATCGGCGACCTGCAGCGCGGCGCGGGCGTTCTGCTCGACCAGCAGGATCGACACGCCCGTTTCCCCGAGGTCGGCCACGATATGCATGATCTCGCGCACGATTCGCGGCGCCAGCCCCAGGCTGGGTTCGTCGAGCATCAGCAGCCGCGGCTTGCCCATCAGCGCACGCCCGAGCGCGAGCATCTGCCGTTCGCCGCCCGACAGCGTCGCCGCCAGCTGCGTGCGGCGCTCGGCGAGGCGCGGGAATCGCCGGTAGACCTCGCCGAGGTCGGAATCGGCGCCGCGCTCGCCGTGACGCACGCGCTGGAACGCGCCCAGCCTCAGGTTGTCCTCCACCGACAGCTCGCCGAACAGCTCGCGCCGTTCGGGCACCAGGCACAGTCCGCGCGCGACGCGTGCCTCGACCGGAAGCGCGCCGACGTCGGCGCCCAGGTAGCGGATCGTGCCGCTGGCTGGCAGCAGGCCCATGATCGCGCCCAGCAGCGTGGTCTTTCCGGCGCCGTTGGGCCCGATCACGGTGACGATCGAGCCTTCCTCGACCCGCAGCGAGATGCGATGCAAGGCCTCGACCTTGCGATAGCACACGCGCAGGTCGTCGACCTCGAGCACGGCGCTCATTCGATGCCTCCGAGATAAGCCTCGAGCACCGCCGGATTCGACTGGATCTCGGCGGGCAAGCCTTCGGCGAGCTTCTCGCCGAAGTCCATCACCACCAGCCGGTCGACCAGCCCCATGACGAACTCCATGTCGTGCTCGACCAGCAGGATGCTCATCCCCTCGTCGCGCAGCTTGCGCAGCAGGGCGGCGAGCGCCTGTTTCTCGCCGTAGCGCAGGCCGGCGGCGGGCTCGTCCATCAGCAGCAGCACCGGATCGGCGCACAGCGCGCGGGCGATCTCGACGATGCGCTGCTGCCCGAGCGGCAGGCTGCCGGCGGGTTCGTGCAGGTGCCCGCCCAGGCCGACCCGATCGAGCTGGCGCGCGGCCTCGGCCAGCAGCAGGCGTTCCTCGTCGCGGTCGGCGTGCAGCATCGCGGCGAGGCTGCCCTTGGTGCCGCGCAGGTGCGTGCCGATGGCGACGTTCTCGATCACCGACATCGTGCTGACCAGGTTCACGTGCTGGAAGGTGCGCGCGACGCCGCGCCGCGCGATCTCGCGCTGCGCGGCGCGCTCGATCGGTTCGCCGAGGAAGCGGATCTCGCCGGCATCGGCCACCAGCACGCCGGTCACCAGGTTGAACAGCGTGCTCTTGCCCGCGCCGTTCGGCCCGATCAGGCCGAGGATCTCGCCGCTGCGCATCGAGAACGACATGGCATCGACCGCGAGCAGCCCTCCGAAGCGCTTCTGCACCCCCTGCAGTCGGAGCAGCTCCTGCCCGGGCGCGGGCTGTGCGCGCTTCGGCAGCGGCGGCGCATCGGGCGGGCGCGCCGGCGCGGGTCCGGCCGGCAGCAGCCGGGCGAGCGCCGGGACCAGGCCGTCCCGGGTGCGATGCAGCAGCAGCATCATCAGGACGCCGAAGACGACGATCTCGTAGTTGCCGGTCTTCTGGAACAGCGCCGGCAGGATGTCCTTCAGCCATTCCTTGAGGACGGTCAGCACCGACGCGCCGATCAGCGCGCCCCAGACCTGGCTCGCGCCGCCGATCACCGCCATGAACAGGTAGTCGATCCCGGCGTTGACGCCGAACGCATGCGGGCTCACGAAGCGCAGGAAGTGCGCGTACAGCCAACCGGACAGGCCGGCGAGCAGGGCCGCGTACAGGAACACCAGCAGCTTGAGCGCGGCGGTATCGACGCCGAAGCTCTCGGCCATCACGCCCCGGAAGCGCAGCGCCCGGATCGCCCGGCCGGTGCGGGAATCGAGCAGGTTGCGCGCCGCGAGCAGCGCGCCGACCGTGGCGACCCAGATCAGGTAGTACGACTCGCGCCCGGTGTCGAGCGTCCAGCCCGCCAGGGAAACCGCCGGAACCTGGTCGATGCCGCTGTACTGCCCGAGCCCGGGCAGGTTGCCGAAGAGGTAGTACAGCGCGATGCCCCAGGCGATGGTGCTGATCGACAGGTAGTGACCCGACAGGCGCAGCGTGATCACGCCCAGCAGGAGCGCGAACCCGGCCGTCACCGCCAGCCCGGCCAGCAGGCCGGCCCACGGCGACAGGCCCATCAGCACGGTGACGGCCGCGGTGGTGTAGGCCGCGAGCCCGACGAAGGCCTGCTGCCCGAACGAGACCACCCCGGCGACCCCGGTGAGCAGCACCAGGCCGAGCGTGACCAGCGTGGCCAGGCCGATGTAGTTCAGCAGCGTCAGGTAGAACGCCGGCAGGACCAGCGGCGCCAGCGCGACCAGGACGACGAACAGCGTGAGGGCGCGGTACTTGCGGATCACTCTTCCTCGTCCTCGACGTGATGGCGCGACGTGAGCGAGCGCCAGACCAGCACCGGAATGATCAGCGTGAAGACGATCGATTCCTTGAGCGCGCTCGCCCAGAAGGAGGAGAACGATTCGAGCAGCCCGACCGCGATCGCTCCCGCCGCCGCGAGCGGATAGCTCGCCATGCCGCCGAGGATCGCCCCGACGAATCCCTTCAGGCCGATCATCAGCCCGGTGTCGTAATAGATCGTGGTGATCGGCGCCACCAGCACGCCGGAGACCGCGCCGATGAACGCCGCCACCAGGAAGCTCAGGCTGCCGGACAGCTCGGTCGGGATGCCGACCAGGCGCGCGCCGACGCGGTTGATCGCGGTGGCGCGCAACGCCTTGCCGTACAGGGTTCGATCGAAGAACAGCCACAGCGCGATCATCCCGACGATGCTCGCCGAGACCACCCAGACGCTCTGCGCGGTGATGTCGAGCACGCCGATCCGGACCCGCGCATCCGAGAACGCCGCCGACCGCAGCCCCTCGCCGCCGAAGAACACCAGGCCGAGGCCGGTCAGCGCGTAGTGCGCGGCCATCGAGATGATGAACAGCACCAGCACCGAGGCGTTGGCCAGCGGCTGGTAGGCGATCCGGTACAGGATCGGCCCGAGGGGAGCGACCAGGGCGATCACGATCAGCACCTGAGCCCACATGGCGAGTCCGCGCGGCGCCGCCCACCACGCGGTCGCCGCGATCGCGCACGGCACGACGACGTAGGCCAGCGCGATCCGGGGCAATCTGCCGAGGGCCCGCTCGCGCATCGCGGCCGCGACCTCGAAGGCGGCGGCGATCAGGCCGCCGCCCACGAGCACGTACACGGTTCCGGGAACCTGGCCCGTTTGCAGCAGGCCGAGCGAGAGCGCCGCGTAGGCGATGAACTCGCCCTGCGGGACGAAGATCACCCGGGTGACCGCGAACACCAGCAGCAGGGCCAGCGCGAGGAGCGCGTAGATGGCGCCGTTGGTGACGCCGTCCTGCACCAGCCAGAGGGCGATGTCCGCGGTCATCGAAGCGCCTGCCGGCCGGCTACTTCAGCAGCCGCCAGGCGCCGTTCTCGACGCGCACCAGCACGCGCGCCCGCTCGTCGAGCCCGTTGTGGTTGGAAGGGCTCATGTTGTAGACGCCATGGGTGCCCACCACGTTGCGCACGTTCTCGAGCGCGTCGCGCAGCGCGGCGCGGAACTCGGGGGTGCCCGGTTTCGCTTTCTTGAGCGCTGCCGGCACCGCGGCGTCGAGCAACTGCACCGCATCGAAGCTGTAGCCGGCGAACGCGTTCCGGCTTCCCGCCCCGAAGGCGGCCTCGTAGCGCTTGACGAAGTCGAGCGACACGGCCTTGGTCGGGAAGCCGTCGGGCAGCTCCTCGGCGACGATCAGCGCGCCGGTCGGGGCGATCGCGCCTTCCACCGCCTTCTTGCCGTTCTGGATGAACGGCAGATTGACGGTCCCGTGGTTGTGGTAGACCGGGCCCTTGTAGCCGCGCTCGGCCAGCGCGATGTGCGGGGTCGCGCCGGGCGATCCGGAGCCGCCGACGATGACGGCGTCGGGGTTGGCGGCCATCACCTTCAGCACCTGCCCGGTCACGCTCGTGTCGGCGCGGCCGTAGCGCTCGTTGGTCACGACCTTGTAGCCGCCGGACGGTGCGAGCGTGTTGATCGCGTTGTAGACCAGGTCGCCCCAGGTGTCAGAGAAGCCGATGTAGCCCACCGTCTTCACGCCGCGCGCCTTCATGTGCTCGACGACCGCGCTCATCATCAGCTCGGTCGTCTGCGGCACGACGAAGGTCCATTGCAGGCGGTCGGGCGCCAGCGGGGGCACCGGCGTCAGCGCGATCATCGGCGTCTTCGACTCGGCGGCCACCGCGGTCATCGCCACCGCCGAGGGCACGCCGTTGGACCCCATGATCGCGTCGACCTTGTCCTCGGTGACGAACTTGCGCGCGTTCTTCGCCGCGTTGTCGGGCTTGGACTCGTCGTCGAGGATGATGTACTTGACCGGTTCGCCGCCCAGCGTCTTCGGCAGCAGCTGGAAGGCATTCTTGTACGGGATGCCGAGCGACGAGCCCGGCCCGGTCGTTCCCAGGGATACGCCGACGGTGATCTCGGCGTGGGCGGGGGCGCAGGCAAGCGCGCCCGCGATGGCCAGGGCGGCGAACAGCTGGTGTCTCATGAATCCTCCTTGACGGGTTGGTGCGGGGTCGGGCGGAGAGGGAAGGCGGCGCCGGGCGGATCACCCCGGATCGGGTGGACGCAGCAGGCCGAGGTGGGAGAGCATGCCGAGCATGCGACTCAGGGATTCGGCGCGCCAGGCATCGACGTCGACCCCTTCGAGGTCGTAGAAACCACGGCCGTCGCGCAGCCCGTTGCGCCCTTCGCGCATGTGCCGGTCGACGATCGCCGGCGAGGCATAGCGCGGATCGCCGAGCGCCTGGGCCAGGTAGCGGCTGGCGTAGTACAGGATGTCGTTGCCGCCGAAGTCGATGAACTCGACGACCCCCATCTGCGAGAAGCGGAATCCGAGTCCATGACGGGTCGCCCGGTCGATGTCCTCCGCGCTGGCGACGCCCTGCTCGATCATCCGGGCGGCCTCGTTCATGACCAGCGACTGCAGGCGCGGGACGATGTAGCCCGGGCTGGCGGCGCACATCACCGGCACCTTGCCGATGCGCTCGAGCAGCGCCGACAGCTCGCGGGAGGCCTCCGGAGACGTCCCCGGATGCGCGCTCAGCTCGACCAGCGGCACGACGTGCGCGGGATTGAGCCAGTGGGCGTTCAGGAAGCGCGACGGCCGGGGCGCGATCGCGGCCAGCTCGGTGACGAGGAACGACGAGGTGGTCGAGGCGAGCAGGGCGTCGGGCCGGAGGTGCGGAGCGGCGAAGTCGAGGGCTTCGCGCTTGGCCTCGAGCCGCTCCGGAACCCCTTCGAAGACGACCTGCGCCTGTTGCAGCGCCTCGGCGGCCGCCTCGCGCGCCGCGAAGCGGACGCGGCGCAGGATGGCCGGGCGCAGGGCATCGTCGAACGCCCCCCACGCCGCCATCGCCGCGAGCGAGGCGTCGATCTCGGCGAGCGCCTCGCGTCCGAGCGCTTCGGCCTGGTCCCCGGGGCGTTGCTTCACGTCGACCAGCCAGGTGTCGTACCCGGCATACGCGAAGGCCGTGGCGATGCCGCGACCCATCCGGCCGGCGCCCAGTGCGGCGATCGTCTCGCGCCCGGTCCGGCCGGCGTTCATGGCGCGAGTCCCCGTTCGAGCAGTCCGCGCATCGCGCCGCGGTCGAGGCCGGCCAGGCCCAGCGCCTGCAGCGTGCGCGACCCGCGCGCGAGGTCCTCGCCGAGGATCGCGCTGCCGAGCGAGAGCAGGGCGCGCGCGACCGGGCAGGGGACTCCCGCCCAGTCGGCGACCGAGACCAGGAAGGCGAGGCCGAAGGCGATGTCCTCGCGCACGTAGCGGTGCGTCGCCAGGTCGATCCGCTCGCGCCAGTCGCCGCTGTCGACGAGCTTGTCGTGCGCGTTCCCGTACATCCAGCGGTCGTTGAGGTAGTGGTCGGAGAGCGGGAAGTGGGGCGGCCGGTAGCCGAGCGCCTCGCGCACCGCGATGCGCTCGGCGTCGAGCGCGTCGGTCACGCGCCGCACCGACGGCTGCGTGCCCTCGGCATGGATGTCCCAGCGCTCGAAGTGCTCCAGCGGGGCGGCGTTCATCACGACCAGCGGCGGATGGATGATCGGCCCCGCGTTCATCAGCGCGCCCGAGAGCGCATCCTCGGCCGGCTCGATCGACGGGTAGGCGCGCGCGATGACCGCCCGCGCCCGTTCTCCCGCGGCTGCGGGAAAGACGCCGGTGGGAAGGCGCGTGGCACGGATCGTGATCGCCACCTCGGCCGGCCCATGCTTGCGGGCCAGGTAGGGCAGGGTGCCGGTCTCCGCGAACGCGACCTCGGCGCGGCTGCCGGCCTCGCGCGCGGTGCGCGCCATCACGTAGCTGCCGAACGTGCCGGGCGGCAGGAACACGACCTGTCCGTCGGCCAGGTGCGGAGCGAGCGCGCGCGCGATGTCGATCTGCGAGAACGCGGGCGTGGGGACCAGGATCAGCTCGGCGCCCCGCACCGCCGCGCCGATGTCGGCGCTGGCGAGCGCCAGCGGTACTTCGCGGCGGCCGCGGTAGTCGCGCAGCGCGATGCGCCCGCTCGCGGCCACCGGCGCGAGCGCCGCCGCATCGCGCCGCCACAGGCGCACCTCGTGTCCCTGCTCGGACAGGTCGGCGGCCGCCGCGTAGCAGCCGTGTCCACCGCCCAGTACCGCGATTCGCATCCGGTCTCCTGTGCTCCGTGCCGTTCTGCGCCGGCTCGGGTTTCGTCGTTCGTCGAGCCTTCGTCGTGTCCGTTCAGGCGATCACGCCTTCGCCGCGGAATGCCTGCACGTCGCCGGCCGAATAGCCGGCTTCGGCCAGCACGCGGTCGGTGTCCGCGCCGTAGCGGGGCGGGAACGACAATTCGGTGCGCGCGCCCTCGACGTCGACCGCCATCGGCTGCATGCGCACCACGCGTCCGTCGGGGAGGGTGGTGCGCGTGAGCCGATCGCCCAGCTGCGGCAACTCGATCACCTGCCGCAGGTCCTGGATGCGCGTGGCCGGGATCGTCGCCGCGCGCAGGTCGGCCAGGATCTGCTCCGACGGATACTGCCGCGTCACCGTGGCCATGTCGCGGTGGATCGCCTCGCGCTCCCGGTGCCGGCCCTCGTTGGTGGCGCGTACCTCGTTGGCCACGGACGCGAACTTCGGGATCGCCGTGAGCCGGCGCCACTGCACGTCGCTGCCGATGGCCAGGTACACGTAGCCGTCGCTGGCCGGGTACACGTTGGTCGGGATGAACTTGCGGTGCTCGTTGCCCGCGCGCGTGATCTCGCCGGGCTGGCATCCGAAGTCGATCAGCGGCAGCACCGTGGTCAGCCACGAGGCCGCGGCCTGCAGCATCGAGACGTCGATGCGCGTGCCGCGCCCGCTCTCGTGGCGCTCGAGCAGCGCCGCCATGACGTTGGCGTAGACCTCGTCGCCGGCCTTCAGGTCGATCACCGGGATGCCGGTGAGCATCGGCGGGCCGTTCGGGTCGCCGGTGACCTCCATGTAGCCGACCATCGCCTGGATCACCGGGTCGTAGCCCGGCGCCTCGGGAAAGCGCGGGCCCATGGCCGAGATGCCGGCCCAGATCAGGTCGGGCTTGACCGCCGCGAGCATCTCGTAGTCGATGCCGAGCGGCTTGTAGCGCGACGGCACCGTGTTGCAGCAGAACACGTCGACGTCGAGCTCGCGGATCAGCCGGTGCAGCACGGCCTGGCCGCGCGAATCCTTCAGGTTCAGCGCGATCGCTTCCTTGCCGACGTTGGGGGCGACGAAATAGCTGCGGCGATCGTCGTCGGCCACGCGCGAGCCGATGTAGCGGTTCGGGTCGCCCGGCAACCCGGCGCCGGTGGGGGTGGACTCGATGCGGATCACGCGCCAGCCGAGCTGGGCGAAGCGCAGCGTCGCCGACGGCAGCGACAGTGCCTGCTCCATCGAGAGGACGGTGCGTCGCCTCATGCTGCCATGCCTTCGTCGAACGGGAATTTCAAGATGCTCCCCTCAGCCGCCCGCAATCGGGGGGGCAAGAATGACTTCGTCCTCGTCGCGCACGGGGTGATCGCGACCCGCGTACTGGAGATTGACCGAGACCAGCACCACATCGATGTACTCGAATGCCTTCCTGAAGCGCTCGTCCTGGGTCGGGAGCCAGTCGAGCAACATCCCCACGTTCCTGACCTCGTCCGGCAGGACGATGTCTTCCGAATCACGTCCCATGCTGTCCCGAAGCCAGGCGAAGTACCTCAGCTTCATTCGCCTCAGACCGCCACGCCTTCGGGACGGGCGGTCGCCTTGCCGGAAGCCGCCTGCATCCGCTTTTCGTGGATGGCGCGGGCGACCGTTTCCGGCGACATCGGCGGGTTGAAGACGCGCACGCCGGCCGCGTTGTACAGCGCGTTGGCGATGGCCGGCGCGATGACGATCGTCGGCAGCTCGGACACGCCCTTGGCGCCGTAGGGGCCCTCGGCGCAGTTGCTCTCGATGAAGTGCAGGTCGAGCGGCGGCATCTCCGGCGCCGTGACGAGCTTGTAGTCGCGGAAGCACGGGTTCTTCAGCATGCCGTTCTCGATCCGCATGCTCTCGCTCAGGGCGTAGCCGAGGCCGATCGCGATGCCGCCTTCGACCTGGCCTTCCAGGCCCATGCGGTTGATGACGCGGCCGACGTCCTGCGCCACCGTGACCTTGTCCACCTTGATCTCGCCGGTCAGCGTGTCGACGGTGATCTCGGCGATGTGCACGGCGTGGGAATACGCGGCGGAGTGGTCGGAGACGTGCCTGGCGCCCTCGGGCTCGCTCTTCGGCTCGTAATAGTCGGTGACCATCACCAGCTCCGGCTCTTCCCGGAAATGCATCTGCCGCAGCAGGCGATCGAGCTTGATCAGCGGGGTGCCGTCGCGGCCGCGGACAACCGAGCCGCCGCGCAGCTCCAGGTCCTGGGCCGGTTCGCCGAGCATCTTCTCGGCGGCGTTCAGGATCTGCGCCTTCGCCTTGCGCGCGGCGCGGCGCGTTCCGTTTCCGGCGATGAACGTGGTGCGCGAGGCGTGCACGCCGACGTCCCAGGGGGCGATGTCCGAATCGTTGTTGACGATGTTCACGTGCTCCAGCGGCACGCCCAGCTCCTCGGCGACGATCAGGGTGATGACCGCGTCGATCCCCTGGCCGATCTCGGAGGCGCCGGTGATGACCGTGACGCGGGCGTAGTCGTCCACCTTGAGGATGGTGCCGATGCCGTCCGACTTGTGGATCTTGGCGCCGCCGGCATTGTGGATCGAGGAGGCGAGGCCGATGCCCTTCTTGTAGCGGCCGGGCGCGTCCCGCAGCGCCGCGTACTCCCGGCGCTTGCGGCTGTAGTCGCTGGCCCGGGCGGCCGTCTCCAGGCACTCCGCCAGCGCGCACTCGCGCAGGAACGACTTCTGCGGCGTGACCTCGCCGGACTGCTGCGCGTTCTTCAGGTGGAACTCGAGCGGGTCGATGTCCACCATGTCGGCCAGCATGTCCATCTGCTGCGCGGTGGCCCAGGTGGTCTGGACGTTGCCGTAGCCGCGGAACGAGCCGGCGTAGGGGTTGTTGGTATAGATCGCCTGTGCCTTGAAGTCGACCACCGGCACGCGATAGTGGCCCGAGGTGGTGCGCATCATGATGACCGGGATGGTCGGTCCCCATGAGGTGTAGGCGCCGTTGTCCAGCAGCACGTCGGCGCTGCGGAAAGTGAGCACGCCGTCGCGGGTGCAGCCGGTGCGCATGTGAATGATCGCCGCCTGGCGCGTCGGCGAGGCCTTGAACTCATCCTCGCGCGAATAGATGACCTTGACCGGTCTCCCGGTCTTCTTCGCCAGCAGCGCGGCGATCGGCTCGTAGGGGTAGACGTCGAGCTTGGAGCCGAAGGCGCCTCCCACGGGCGGCTGGATGACCCGGATGTCGCCGGGACCGATGCCCAGCGCCGGCGCGAGATCCATCTTGTAGTTGTACGGGTACTGGGTCTGGGTCCAGATCGTCAGCTTGCCGTTATGGTCGAAGTCGGCGATCGCGCAGGACGTTCCCATGCAGCAGTGCGTCACGTGATGCGGACGGAACACGCTGTCGACGACCACGTCGGAAGCCGCCTCGGCCGCGGCCAGGTCGCCGTGCTTGAACTCGAAATGCAGGCTCCGGTTGCCGGGGAAGTCGTCGTGGATCAGCGGCGCGCCTTCCCGGGCGCCGGCTTCCGGGGTGAACACGCCGGGCAGGTCCTCGTACTCGACTTCGATGAGCTCGAGCGCGCGCAGCGCGATCTCTTCCGTCTCGGCCGCGACGGCGGCGATCTCGTCATGCTCGCAGCGCACCCTGTCCTTGAGCGCGACGTTGTCGCGGACGAAACCGAACTTGAGGCCGACGGCGTCCTTGCCGGTCAGCACCGCGTGGACGCCGGGCAACTCCTGCGCTGCCGCGGTGTCGATGCGGACGATCCTGGCGTGGGGCCGGCCGGCGAACAGGACCTTGCCGATCAGCATCTGCGGCAACACCATGTCGTTGATGTAACGCGTCTTGCCGGTCGCCTTGTCGGGAGCGTCGGGCTTCTTGACGCGCTGGCCGATCAAGGTCTGCTTCGTCACGGGTGAAGCGGTAGCGGGCTTTTCCATGGCTTGACTCCGCCTGAAAGTGTGCGTTCCGGGTAACGGGCTGCCGCGCTCAGGAGCCGCCGCAGCACGCGTTCTTCCCGGCCACGGCTTCCACCGCGTCCAGCACCTTGGTGTAGCCGGTGCAGCGGCAGAGGTTGCCTTCGAGGCCCCGGCGCGCTTCTTCCCGCGCCAGTTCGGGATTGTTCTCGAGCAGGTAGTGGGCCTGCATGATCATGCCCGGCATGCAGAAGCCGCACTGCACGGCGCCGTGGTCGACGAACGCCTGCTGCACCGGGTGCAGGCCTTCCGGCGTGCGCAGGCCCTCGATGGTCACGACCTCGCGCCCGTCGCAGTCGACGGCGTACATCAGGCAACTGTTGACGGTCTTGCCGTCGACCTTGATCGTGCAGGCACCGCACTCGCCTTCGCCACAGGCGTACTTGGTGCCGGTCAGGCCGAGCACGTCGCGCAGCATGGCCAGGGCCTTCATGGCGACCGGAACCTTCAGGCAGGTCTCGCGGCCGTTGAGCTTGAAGCGGATTTCAGTCTCGACGGAGATCATTCAGCACCTCCTCAACGAACACTCGGACGAGATGGCCGCGATACCATGCACTGGCTCGCACGTCATCGATGGGCTTGGCGTCCTCGGCCGTCGCGGCGACGGCCGAGGCGATGGTGGCGGCGTCGAGCGGCCTGCCTTCGAGCGCAGCCTCCACGTGGCGGGCGCGCAGGGGCGTGGGGGCGACCGACCCCATGGCGACACGGACGTCGCCGAGCCTGCCATCGGCGACGCGGGCGCCGATGGCCACCGAAACGGTGGAGATCTCGAGCGCGGGACGCGGGCCGGACTTGCGGAACCTGCCGACGAAGCCGGCTGCGGGCCGGGCGAACACGACCGCGGTCAGCAACTCTTCCGGCAGCTTGACGGTCTTGCCGGGGCCGACGAAGAACCGGTCCAGCGGCACGCGCCGCGTCCGCACGGCGCCATCGCGCCAGCAGGCGAGCTCGACCGAGGCGTCCAGCACCAGCAGGGGCGGGCTCATGTCGCCGGCCGGCGAGGCGTTGCAGAGGTTGCCGCCCACCGACGCCGCGTTGCGGATCTGTTCGCTGGCGAAATGCTCGGCCGCTTCGACCAGCACGGGCGCGATGTCCGCGAGCGCGGCGCTGCGGCGGATCTCGCTGACCGTCGTCGCGGCGCCGATGCGGATCTCGTCGCCGCCGGCCTCGATGCCGCCGAACCCTTCGATGCGGCGAACGTTCAGCAGCTTCGCCTGGTACCGGCGCGCGCCGGATTCGGTCTGCGGGGCGAGGTCCGTGCCGCCGCAGAGCACCGTGGCGTCGCCGTCGGCCATCGCCCGCAATGCCTCGTCCAGGCGGCACGGCGCCAGGTAGGTGGTGATCTCCTGCATGATTCGCTCTCGCTCCATGTCCTTCAGAACCTGATCGGTTCCCGGTAGCGGCCGAACACCTTGACCATCTGTTTCGTGATCTCGCCCACGCTCGCGTACGCCTTGACGGCCTCGACGATCGCCGGCATCAGGTTCGCGCCTGCCTGCGCATCGCGCAATACCCGCTCCAGCGAGCGCGCCACGGCGGCTTCGTCCCGTTCCGCGCGTACCCGGTTCAGCGAGTCGATCTGCGCGCGCGCGTCCTCTTCCTGGTAGGGGTGGAACTCGACCGGATGGTCTTCTTCCTGCTCGTTGCGGTAGCAGTTCACGCCGACCTTGGGGAACCGGCCCGACTCGATGTCGCGCTGCATCTGGTAGGCCTGCGCCGATACCTTCGCCTGGATCGCGCCTTCGGAGACCAGCTTGACGATCCCGCCCTGCGCGTCGACCTCGGCCATGATCTCTTCCATCCTGGCGCGCATCTGGTTGGTCATCGTCTCGACGTAGTACGAGCCCCCGAGCGGATCGACGGTCTCGGTGAGGCCCATTTCCTCGATCAGGATCTGCATCGTGCGCAGCGAGATCCGCGCCGAGTACTCGGTGGGGATGGTGTAGGCCTCGTCGTACGAGCACAGCGCCATCGTCTGCGTGCCGGAGAGCGCGCTGATCAGCGCGTAGTACGCGCCGCGAACGATATTCAGCTCGGGCTGCTCGAAAGTGAGCCCGCCGCCGCCGCCGGCCGCGATCATGCGCAGCCACATCGAGCCGGGGTTCTCGGCCCGGTACTGCTCCTTCATGATCTTCGCCCACAGGCTGCGCCCGGCGCGGAACTTGCAGATCTGCTCGAAGAGGTTGCCGAAGATGTTGAAGTTGTACGAAAGGCGCCCGGCGAACTCGTCCACGTGGACGCCGCGCGCGATCACCTCGTCGGCGTAGGCGCGCGCGATGCAGAATGCGTACGCCATTTCCTGGGCGGGCGTGGCGCCCGACTCCCGGATGTGGTAGCCGCATACCGAGACCGGGCTGTACTTCGGCGCGTGCTCGGCGCAGTACTCGATCGTGTCGCCGACCAGGCGGATCGACGGCTGGACCGGGAAGATCCAGGTGCCGCGTCCGATGAACTCCTTGAGGATGTCGTTCTGCGCGGTGCCGCGCAACTGCTTCACGTCGTAGCCGCGCTTCTCGGCCATCGCGAGATACATCGCGATCAGGATCGCCGCCGCCCCGTTGATCGTCAGCGAGACCGTGATCCGCTTCAGGTCGATGCCGTCGAACGCGATCTCGAAGTCGCGCAGCGTGTCGACCGACATCCCGACCCGGCCGATCTCGCCCTCGGCCAGCGGATCGTCGGAGTCCAGGCCGATCTGCGTCGGAAGGTCGAAGGCCACGTTCAGGCCGGTCTGGCCATTGGCGATCAGGTACTTGAAGCGCTGGTTCGTCTCGTGCGGATTGCCGAACCCCGCGTACTGTCGCATCGTCCACGGCTGCTTGCGATACATCAGCCGGTGGATGCCCCGGGTGAACGGGTACTGGCCGGGATCGCCCAGCATCGCGAGGCCGCCGCTGTGCTCGACGTCGGCCGCCGAGTACAGCGGCTTGACTTCGAGCCCGGATTCGTTGACGACGGGCCGGTGTTCCGGCGAGAGGCGGTCGTTCACTTGACGTTCTCCCGGATGTAGTCGCAGATCGCGTCGAGCTTCGAGCCGGTGGGGAACACGCCGCGGAAGCCGAGCGCGCGCAGCGCATCGTGATCCTGCTCGGGCAGGTTGCCGCCGATCAGCCAGAGCTTGTCGGTCAGACCGGCGGTCTCGAGCAGGGGCTTGAGCTTGCGGCAGAAGGGCAGGTGCGAACCCGCGAGGCTGGACAGCGCGATCACGTCGACGTCCTCCTCGAGCGACATGCGGGCCACCGATTCGGGCGTCTGGCGCAGGCCGGTATAGAGGACCTCGAATCCGGCGTCCATCATGGCCCGGGCGACGACCTTGGCACCCTGATCATGCCCGTCGAGCCCGGGTTTGGCGAGCAGTACCTTGATCCGTCGAGTGGATGCGGGCGACGCGGCGATTGCCTGTCCGGCGCTCATGACGAAACCTCCTTGGCGATGATCAGTCTGAGGATCTCGCTGGTGCCCCCGCCGATCAGCGTGAAGCGCACGTCGCGCAGGAAGCGCTGCACCGGGTACTCCATCGCATAACCGTACGAGGCCAGGATCCGCGCGGCCTGGTCGCAGATCCCGGCCGCGGTCTCGGTGGCGAACAGCTTGCACATCGCCGCCTGGTGATGGTGCGGCCGCCCGCTGTCGCGCAGCCACGCCGCATAGCGAACCAGGTGCGTGGCCGCCTCCAGCCCGGTGGCCATGTCGGCCAGCTTGGTCTGGATCGCCTGGAAGCGATCGATCGGCTTGCCGAACTGCTTGCGCTCGCCGGCGTAGCGCACCGCCTCGGCGAGCGCCGCGCGCGCCACCCCGAGCGCCATCGCGCCGGTGATGATGCGGATCTCGGCCAGCGTCTTCCTCAGGTGCCCCTCGCCGTCGCCTTCTTCCTTCGACAGCCGGTGGCTGTCGGGCACGAAACAGTCGGCGAAGGCAACTTCCGAGGTGGGCAGCGCCCACACTCCCATCTTGTGGATCTCGCGCCCGACCGTGATGCCGGGGAAGTCCTTCTCGACCAGGAAGATGGTGAGTTTCTTCTCCTCGCCGGCGCGCGCGAACACCGTGAAGAAATCGGCCACCGGCGCCGAGGTGATCCAGGTCTTCTGTCCGTTGAGCCGGTAGCCGCCGTCGACCTTCACGGCGGTGGTGGCGATCGAGCCGAGATCGGAGCCCGCATTGGGCTCGGTCATGCAGATCGCGCCGATCTTCCGGCCCGCCAGCGCCGGCTTGAACAGTCGCTCGACGATGTCGGCGTTGCCCAGCATGTGCAGGAACTTGGTGCCCATCAGCGATTGCATCGCTGCCGCGCCGGCGAGCGACATCGAGCCGCGGGCGATCTCCTCGAGCGCCAGGCAGAACTCGGTGAGCGCCATGCCGGACCCGCCGACGTCCTCCGGGTAGCGCATGCCGAACAGGCCGAGCGCCGCCAGCTCGCCGAACAGCTCGTGCGGGAAGGCGCGCGCCTCGTCCAGCGCGGCGGCCTGCGGCACGATGCGCTGGTCGGCGAAGCGCGAGAAGGCGTCCCGGACGGCCTTCTGCTCGGTGCTCAGTTCGAAGTCCATGCTCGTCGGCCGATCCGGTTCAGGCTTCGTCCATGCCGTAGACGTCGCGCGCCGCTTCCGGGGAGATCACCCCGTTGCGGACTTCCTCGGCCAGCAGCCGGCGATCGCGCTTGCGGGGGTCGCCGTAGCCGCCGCCGCCGCTGGCCACCTGGTGGTAGACCGTGCCCTTCGGCACGCCGGTGATCAGGTCCTTGTTCCGCGGCACCACGGTGCGGCCGTCCGGGTAGTGCAGCCGGATGAAGTTCAGCCCCGCGTCGTGCCCGCCGAACAGCCCGAACGCCGGCTCGAAGTCGCCGTCGCCGAAGGTGACCAGTTGCGTGTCGTCGGAGCCGATCTCGAAGATCGTCTCGACGCCGAGGCCGCCGCGCCACTGGCCGGCACCGGCCGAGTCGGCGAGCAGCTCGTGCCGGACCAGCGTGTGCGGGGTCTGCTGCTCGAACATCTCGTAGTCCTGGTCGAGCACGCCGCCGGAGGCGTCGATCATCCCGATGTGGTCGTAGCCGTCGGTGCCGCGCATGCCTCCGGACCCGCCCTTCAGGCCCATGAACCCGATGTCGACGTACTTCTCGCCGGTCCCGGGATCGATGCCCGTCGTGAGCGAGGCGAGCAGGTTGTTCCAGCCGGCCGTGACGCGATCCGGCAGCACCGGCGCCAGCGCGCGCTGGATCGCGTCCGCGTTCGGCGGGCACAGGTGGTTGCCGAAGGTGGTGGCCTTCGGGTAGGCCGCGTTCAGGATCGTTCCCTCGGGGATGACGATCTCGATCGGCTGGACCATCCCTTCGTTGTGCGGGATGTCGGGGTTCACCATCTGCAGCAGGGTCAGGATCGTGGCCGACGCGCTCGAGGTGAAGGTGCCGTTGACGAAGCCGTTCGTCTGCGGGTCGGTGCGCGAGTAGTCGAAGCGGATCTTTCGATCCTCGACGTCGATGTCGACGCGGATCGTGAATTTCGACCCCTCGTGCCGGCCGTCGTAGTAGACGTAGCCTTCGCCCGAGTAGCGGCCGTTCGGGATCTTGGCGATCTCGGCCTCCATCATCCGGCGGGTCGCGTCGAACAGCGCCTGCTTGTGCGCCTCGTAGCTCTCGAGGCCGTACTTCGCGAGCAGCTCGAGCACCCGGCGCTCGCCGATGGTGCACGCGCCCATCTCGGCCTTCATGTCGTGCTGGACGATGTCGAGCCGGACGTTGGCGAAGATCAGGTTCCACACGTCCTTGCGCAGCTTGCCGCGCTCGACCACCTTCACCGGCGGGATGCGCAGCGCCTCCTGCCAGACCTCGACCGCGTTCGGGTTGTAGCCGCCGGCGACGTTGCCGCCGATGTCGGCCTGGTGGCCCTTGACCGCCGTCCAGGCCACCAGCCGGCCATCGAGGAAGACCGGCTTGAACACGGCGACGTCGTTGTTCTGGTTGCCCAGGCTGAACACGTCGTTGTGGAAGATCACGTCGCCCGGATGCAGGTCGTCGCCGAAATAGGACTTGATGTACTTGCACACCGGCGCCAGCGAGAACGCGAGGATCGGCAGGTTCTCGGTCTGCTCGAGCATGTTGCCGTCGCCGTCGTACAGGCCGGTGACGTAGTCCTTGGCCTCGCACAGGATCGGGGAGCGCGTCGTCTGCTCCATCGAGATGCTCATCTCGTCGGTGATCGAGCGAAACGTCCGGGCGTAGACGGACAACAGGATCGGGTCGATCGTAGTGGCTTCGGGCGAGCTCATCTCGATGGCTCCGTGGTGGGGGTCAGACGGCGGCTGCGGCCGGTTCGGCCTTTTCCGAGGGTTCGAGGGCCGAGCGGCAGAGGTCTTCGCGGCCCTTGCGGTAGATCGCGAACGAGCCGAGCGCGTCGACCACGCAATCGAACGAGGCGCTGACGAAGATCGCGGTCGTGGCCTGCTCGATCATCGCCGGGCCCTCGATCCGGTTCCCGAAGCGCATCCGGTGCCCGTCGTAGACGGGCACCTCGGCGAAGGCCCGGGTCTCGGGGAGGTAGACGCTGCGACGTCCCTTCAGCGCGCCTTCCGATCCGGCGCCGGCCCAGCGTTCAGAACGGTACGCCGGCCGGTCGGTGGCGCCGATCGCCTGGACCCGGACGTTGATGATCTCGATCGGCGTGTTCTCCTGCTCGAGCGAGTAGCCGTAGAGCCGGTTGTGCTCGGCGTGGAACGCCCGGGCGATCGCGGCATCGTCGCGCCCCCGGATCGCATCCTCGGGCACGAGGAACGACACCTCGTGGTACTGGCGGATGTAGCGGCAATCGAACTTCACCTCGTAGCGGCGGCGCGCTTCCGGGATGCGCTCCTCGGAGAGCTGGGCCGCCCCGTCGCGGACCATCCCGTCGACCAGCTCCGCGAGCCGCGTCCAGTCGAGCGACTCGAGCCGGGCGACGAAGGTGCGCACGAAGTCGTGCTTGAGCTCGCTCATCAGCATGCCGAACGCGCACAGCACCGACGATTCGCGCGGGACGATCTGCAGCGGAATCTCGAGCTCGCTGCAGATCAGGCACGAGTGGATCGGCCCGGCGCCGCCGGCCGGGATGAGCGGGAACTCGCGCGGGTCGAAGCCGCGCTTGATCGTGACCTCGCGCACCCCCTGGGCCATGTTGTTGCAGGCCACCCGGTACATCCCGGCCGCGGCTTCCTCGATGCTCAGCCCCATCGGGTCCGCGATGTGCGTCCGGATCGCCGCGCGGGCCGCTTCGACGTCGAGCCGCATCCGGCCGCCGGCGAAGAACTCGGGATCCAGGTAGCCGAGCACGACGTTGGCATCGGTGGTGGTGGGCAGCGTGCCGCCCTTGCCGTAGCAGGCGGGGCCGGGGTCCGCCCCGGCGCTCTGCGGGCCCATCCGCAGCAGGCCGCCTTCGTCGAGCCATCCGATCGAGCCGCCGCCGGCGCCGATGGTGTGGATGTCGAGCATCGGCAGCGCGAGCCGGTGGCGCGCGATCTCCCCGTCGTTCTTGATCATCGGCACCTGCACCGAGACCGAGGCCTCGAAGCTGGTCCCGCCCATGTCGGTGGTGATGCACTTGTCGGCGCCGTGGGGGCGCACGTAGAACAGGCCCGCCCCCGGCCCGCCCGCGGGACCCGACAGCAGCGTGAGCGCCGCCTTCTCGCGGGCGAGCTGCGGCGAGATCACGCCGCCGTTGGATTGCATGATGAGCAGCAGCCCGCCGAACCCGATTCCCGCGAGGCGCGCGACCAGCTGGTCGAGATAGTGGTTCAGCTTCGGACCCACGTACGAGTTCAGCGCGGTCGTGCTGACGCGTTCGTAGAAGCGGATCGACGGCAGCAGGTCGGTCGACACCGACAGGTACGCGTCGGGCAGCTCGCGGCGGACCAGCTCGGCGGCCGCCCGCTCGTGCGCCGGGTTGGCGAACGAGTTCATGAAGCAGATCGAGACCGCCTGGACGCCTTCGCGGCGGAACAGCGCGATCGCCTCCCGGACGTCGCCGACGTCGAGCGGGGACGTTTCGGCGCCGGCGCGATCGATCCGCCCGCCCACGCCCGCGCGCAGGTAGCGCGGCACCAGCGGCTTCACGTTGGTGTACCGGTTGTTGTACTGCTCCTCGCGGATGCCGCGGCGCATCTCGAGCGCGTCGCGCAGGCCGCGCGTGGTGAGCAGCCCGGTTCGCGCGCCGGTGTGCGTGAGCGTGGCGTTGGTGGTGACCGTCGTGCCGTGCACGATCGTGTCGATCGTGCGCGCGAACGCCTCGACCGACAGCGGCGGGTCCATGCTCGCCGCGATGTCGGTCAGGCCGTTCACCACCGCGATCGACGGATCCGAAGGGGTGGACAGCGATTTGAAGATCGCCGGCTCGGCGCCTTCTCGGGTGACGACGAAGTCGGTGAAGGTACCGCCGACGTCGATGCCGATCTTCAAGGCCATGGCGCGGACTCCATTGTCATCCGGCGGTGTTCCCGCCTACCAGGCGCCGCACTTCCTCGCGGCGGATTTTTCCGAGTGCCGTCTTCGGCAGCGCTTCGACGAAGACGACCTGCCTGGGCCGCTTGAAGCGGGCGATCCGGCCCTCGAGCCGGGACAGCACGTCGGTCTCGTTCAGGCGCCGGCCGGGGTGCGGCGCGACGACCGCGACGACGACTTCGCCCCAGCGCGGGTCGGGCCGCCCCACGACCGAAGCCTCGGCGATGTCGGACGACTCCATCAGCAGGTTCTCGATCTCGGCCGGATAGATGTTCTCGCCGCCCGAGATGATCATTTCCTTGCGGCGCCCGTCGACATAGAGGAACCCCTCTTCGTCCCGGTGCCCCATGTCGCCGGTCCGGAACCAGCCGTCGACGAACACCGCGGCGGTCTCCTCCGGCGCGTTCCAGTAGCCGCTCATCAGGTTCGGGCCGCGCACCAGGATCTCGCCCGTCGTGCCGGGCCCGACGTCCTGGTCCGCGTCGTCGACGATGCGCAGCGTGCAGTGCGCGGCGGCCCGGCCGGCCGATCCGGTCTTGCGGACGGCGTCGCCCGCCGTCTGGCAGGCCGCGATCGGACAGGTCTCGGTCGCGCCGTAGATCTGTGCCAGCGGCACGCCGCGCGCATGCACGGCGCGGATCAGGTGCTCGGGCACGATCATCGATCCGGTGGAGATCATGCGCAGGCTGGAGAAGTCGGCCCCGTTCCAGCGCGGATGCGCCAGCATCGCATCGAGCTGGGCCGGGACCAGCACCGTCAGCGTGATGCGCTCCCGCTCGATCGCGTCGAAGGTCGCGTCGACGTCGAACCTGGGATGCAGCACGATCGTGCAGCCCGCCCGCAGGCCCGGGGTGGTCTGGTTGTTCAGTCCCCCGACGTGGAACAGCGGCAGCGTGGTGAGGATGCGGTCGTCCGCGTCCAGGTCGTGCATCGCCGTGCTGTTCAGCGCGTTCCAGGCGATGGCGTCCTGGCTGAGCACCACGCCCTTCGGCCTGCCGGTGGAGCCGGAGGTGTAACAGACCAGCAGCGGGGTCGCCGGGTCGGGACCGGCCGCCGCTGCGCCGGCCCGGCGTGCGCCGGAGTCCTGGTCGGCACGCGCCAGGAAGGTCTCGCAGTCGATCCAGCCGGCGCCGGGCGCTCCCCAGGTGACCGCGGGCGCGGCGCCGAGGAGCGGTTGCAGCTCGCGCGCATGCTCGACGAAGGCCGGGTCGACGAACAGCGCGGCCGGCGGGCAGTCGAGCAGGATCTGGCGGTGCTCCGGCGCCGCCAGCCGCCAGTTCAGGGGTACGAACATCGCGCCGATCCGGGCGCAGGCGAACAGCAGCGCGATCTCCTCGGGGCTGTTCAGCCCGAGGAAGGCCACGCGGTCGCCGCGTCCGACGGCCGAGGCCGACAGGGCCGCCGCGTAGCGGTCGATGTACGCGGCGAGCGCGCCGTAGCTCAGGTCGCGTCCGGGGAAGCGGATCGCGAGACGATCGGGCGTACGCCCGGCGTGATGATGGATCCATGCGTGCAGTGGCAGCATGTCCGCCTCGCATGCCTACGCGTCGCCGACCTCGAGCACCACCGCCATCGCGGTGTCGCCGGCGGCGCAGCCGGTGAACAGGCCCATGCCTCCGCCCCGGAGCACGAGCTCCTCGATCAGCTCGATGATCGCACGCGTGCCCATCGGCGCCTGCGGATGACCCCAGACGAGCGAGCAGCCGTAATTGTTCATCGATCCGAGGTCGGCGCCGGTCTGCCGGGCGAAATAGAGGTCGTTGACCGCGAACGGGTTGTGCGTCTTGATCGCCGCCATCTGGGTGATCGGGCAGCCGGCCTGCTCGAGCGCACGCCGGGCGGCCGGCACCATTGCCTCGGGCATGTGCGCGAGCGCCGCACGCGCCAGCCCGAAGCCGCGCAGGCGGACCGAGATCTTCGGATCGGTGGCGAGCTCGGCGGCGCGCGCGGCGGTGGTGACGAGGATCGCGGCGTTGCCGTCGGCGGGGTGGGTCTGCCCGCCGAAGGTGATCGAGCCGCCCTTGGCCACCGGCTCGAGGCGTGCCAAGCCCTCGGGCGTGGAGCGGGAAACGCCTTCGTCGGCCTCGAGGGTGTCGACGGTCTTGCGGTAGTTCGGCGCGGGAACCTCGAACGGCAGCGTCATGAAGCGCTTCAGGAACGCCGCGTCGTTCGCCAGCGCGTCGCGGTACTGGGCTTCGCGGCGCAGCACGACCTCGTGCTGCTCGGCCGTGCCGATGCCGTGCTTCCGGGCGACGTTCTCGGCGGTGGTCAGCATCGAGTGCGGGCCGAGCGGATCGCAGCCGAAATTGTCCATCACCCAGTCCTCGGCCGATCCGGTGCCGCCCGGCCCGCGCGGGTTCGGGTAGTACAGGTGGGGGCCGTTGGAGGTCCGGTCGCAGTTGATCGCGATCGCCGCGCTCGCCATGCCGACCTCGATCTCCTGCGCCGCGGCCAGCAGCGTGCGCACGCCGGTGGCACAGGCCTGCATCATCGTGGGCCCGCCGACCTGGCCCGCGCCGAGCATTCCGGCGAGCCACGGCAGGCCGTAGAACGCGTGCTTCTGAGGGACCGAGAAACCGAGCACGCCATAGTCGAGCTGCGCGGGATCGATGCCGCGCCTGGCGAGCTCGGCGCGCGCGACGTGCGCCGCGAACTCGACGCTGTGCAGGCCGGCGAAGCTGCCCTGCCAGCGTGCGAACGGCGTGCTCCAGTACGCGCCGTAGGGGATCCGGGCCTTGTAGTCCATGGGGTGCTCCGTGCGACGTCAGGCCTCGGCCCGCTCGTCGAGGCCGATCGCCGAGATGAACGCGCGCTTGGCTTGCGCGAGGTGCGAGCGTGTCCTTGCCGCCGCGGCCTCGCCGTCGCCGGTCCGCAGCGCCTCGATCAGGCGCTCGAAGCCGTCCAGCACGATGGCCCGGATGTCGGGGTCGTCCAGGGTGAGCACGCGGATCCGCTGCATGTGATCGGCATAGAGCTCGATCATCTTCACCAGCCGGCGGTTCGGCACCAGCACGAGCCAGGCGCTGCGGAAATGCACGTGACTCTCGCGGAATGCCGCCGCGTCGTCGGCGCGGTGCGCGGCGCGCGCTTCGGCCAGCGCCGCCTCGATCGGCGCGCGCACCGCCGGATCGGCCGTGCGCATGGCCACGAGGCGCATGGCGGCCGGCTCGATGAGGAACCGCACCTCGTAGATGTCGTCGACGTCGGCGAGTGTCAGCTCGGGGACCATGTAGCTGCGCCCGCCGGACACCAGCAGGCCCTCGCTCGCCAGGCGCGCGAGCGCTTCGCGGACCGGGGTACGCGACACCCCCAGCTGCGTCGCGAGCTGGACTTCCTGGAGCGGCTGGCCGGCGCGGATCGCGCCATGGCGCAGCGAAGTGCGCAGGGTGTCGTAGACCTGCTCCGCGAGGGCGACCGGACGATCGACGGGCTCGAGGGACGGGACCAGGGCACACCTCCGGCGCAGTGGGAATAATTCGTATTCAGGATACCGTATCCAGAATACTGTATACACACAATAGCGACATCCCGCGGCGCTGTAAAGGGCCCCGACGCCGCTGCCCGCGTCGCTATAGTCTCGGCAGGCGAACCGGAGGAGGCCAGAGGCCATGTCCAGCCCCGAAATCCTGTGGCGGCCGAGCCGCGAGCGAATCGCCCAAGCCGGCATCACACGCTATCTCGAGTGGCTGGAGCGCACCCGCGGCCTGAGCTTCGCCGATTACGAGGCGCTCTGGAACTGGTCGGTCGAGCACCTGGAGACGTTCTGGGCCTCGTTCCAGGAATGGGCCGGGGTACGCGTCCACGCGCCGCATGCGACGGTGCTGGCGGCCCGGACGATGCCGGGCGCCCGCTGGTTCGAGGGCGAGACGCTCAACTACGCCGAGCAGTTGCTGGCGCCCGCGCAACGGCAGGCGGCCGCAGGGCGTCCGGCGCTGGTGTTCGAGTCGGAGCTGCAGCCGCGCACCGAGATCGGCTGGGGCCGGCTGGCCGCGGACACCGGGGCGCTCACGGCCACGCTGCGGCGTCTCGGCGTCGAGCCGGGCGATCGCTGCGCGGCGTACCTGCCCAACATCCCCCAGGCGGTGGTGGCGCTGCTGGCCACCGCCAGCATCGGGGCGATCTGGTCGAGCGCCTCGCCGGACATGGGGCCGGTGAGCGTGCTCGATCGCTTCCGCCAGATCGAGCCGAAGGTCCTGTTCGCGGTCGACGGCTATCGCTACGGAGGCCGGAACTTCGATCGCCGCGACGTGGTGCGCGAGCTGGTGCGGCAACTGCCCTCGTTGCGCGCGGTGGTGTTCGTCCCGTACCTCGATGCCGGCGCTACGTTCCCCGCGCCCGGCGGCGCGGGGAACGTGCAGGGGATGACGTGGCACGAGGCGCTCGCCGAGCCGGCCGGATGCCGGTTCACGCCGGTGCCCTTCGACCATCCGCTGTGGATCGTCTACTCGTCGGGGACGACCGGGATGCCCAAGCCGATCGTGCACGGCCACGGCGGCACGGTGCTCGAGAACATGAAGAGCACGCGCCTGCACCTGGACGTGGGCGAGGACGATCGCTTCTTCTGGTTCTCGTCGACCGGCTGGATCATGTGGAACCTGTGGGTGTCGACGCTGATGACCGGCGCGACCCTGCTGCAGTTCGACGGCAATCCGGGCCATCCCGACCTGGGAACGTTGTGGCGGCTGGCCGAGCGGGAACGGCTGACCTTCCTCGGGATCAGCCCCGCGTTCATCGCGCTGTGCATGAAGGCCGGGCTGCGCCCGCGCGAGCGGTTCGACCTGTCGTCGCTGCGCGCCGTGGGCTCGACCGGCTCGCCGCTGACCGCGGAGGCCTATCGCTGGATCTACTCGGCGGTGCACGACGACGTGATGCTCGCGTCGATCTCGGGCGGCACCGATCCGGGCGCGGCATTCCTCACCGCGTGCCCGGTGCTGCCGGTGCATGCCGGCGAGATGCAGTGCCGGACGCTGGGCGGTGCGATCCACGCGTACGACGACGACGGCCGGCCGGTGCTCGACCGGGTCGGCGAGCTGGTGTGCACGGCGCCGATGCCGTCGATGCCGCTGTACTTCTGGGGCGACGCCGACGGGCGCAGATATTTCGAGAGCTACTTCGATGCCTTCCCGGGCCCGCCGAATGTCTGGCGCCATGGCGACTGGCTGGCGCTCACGCCGCGCGCCGGGTCGGTGACCGCGACCATCTACGGCCGCTCGGATTCGACCATCAATCGCCACGGCATCCGCATGGGGACCAGCGAGCTGTACCGGGTGGTCGAGGAATTCGAGGAGATCGCCGATTCGCTGGTGGTGGATCTCGAGTACCTCGGCAGGGCGTCGTTCCTGGCCCTGTTCGTCGTGCTGCGCGAGCCGGGTGCGACGCACACCGGCATCGGGGTTCGCGGCAGCGCGCCCGACGGCGCGTCGGCGGCGCGCGGCGAGACCGGGGTGGCGCCGGCGCTGCGCGAGCGCCTGCTGGCCGCGCTGCGCGCCCGGTTGTCCGCGCGGCATGCGCCCGACGAGGTCTACGCGATTCCCGAGGTGCCGCGCACGCTGTCCGGAAAGAAGCTGGAGGTCCCGGTGCGCAAGATCCTCCTGGGTCGGCCGGTCGAGAAGGCGGTGAACCGCGACGCGATGGCGAATCCCGCGTCGATCGACTGGTTCGTCGCTTTCGCCGCCGCCCGTCCGGGTTGACCCGGCGCTGTCGACGAACCTTACACGGCGCCTGCCGGTGATCGCGCGGATCCCGCTGAAACAGGGGTTTATCCGATCGGGAATGTTTCTTGCATCGAGTGAAGACGGGGTATCGCTCCGATCTTCCGGGAGACCTGTCCAGATGGTTCCGATGCGCGCTTCACGTTCCTGCCCGTCCGCCTTCCTGCGGCGCCTGCGTTGCGCGGCGGTGACGCTGTGCCTGGCGACCGCCGCGACGCTGGCCCAGGCGGCGCCGTTCTCCAGCCTGTACGTGTTCGGCGACAGCCTCAGCGATTCCGGCAACAACGCGATCGTGCTGTCGGCGGCCGGCATTCCGCCGACCGCGCTGCCGATCGCCGGAGACGCCTTCGTGCCCGGCGCGCCGTATGCGTCCGGCCGCTACACCGATGGCGCGGTGTGGGCCGAGATGCTCGCCGGCCGGCTCGGGCTGTCGGCCGCTCCATCGCTGGCCGGCGGGACCAACTTCGCCTTCGGCGGCGCGACCACCGGCCCGGCGGGCGGCGCGCCGTTCCCCGCCAGCCTGCTCGACCAGGTGAGCGCGTTCCTCGCGGGGGCCGGCGGCGCGGCGCCGTCCGATGCCCTCTACGTGATCGCCGGCGGCGGCAACAACGCCCGCGCCGCGCTGACGGCGATCGCCTCCGGCGCGGACGCGGCGGCGACGATCGCCGCGGCCGCGACCGGGTTCGTCACCGATACGGTCGCGATGGTCGCGCAACTGCTGGCGGCGGGCGCGGGAGACATCGTGGTCTGGACGGCGCCCGATGTCGGCGTCACGCCGGCGGTGCAGGCGATGGGCCCGGCCGCGGCCGCGGTGGCGTCGATGCTCGCGAACGCGATGAACGGGGCGCTGGCCGCGGCGCTCGACCCGATCGACGAGGTGCGGATCTTCGACGTGGCCGGCCTGCTCCAGCAGGTGGTTGCGGCGCCGGCCGACTTCGGGTTCGACAACATCTCGGGCGCCTGCGCCGCGACGCCGGTGGCCTGCGACCCCGCGAGCTGGCTGTTCTGGGACGGCATCCATCCCACCTCGGGCGGGCATGCGCTGGTCGCGCAGGCGATGGCCTCGCTGGTGCCGGCGCCGGGTTCGCTCGCGCTGATCGTCGCAGCGCTCGGCCCTGCGCTGCTGGGGACGCGTCGGCGGGCGCGTCTGTCGTAAACTTCGCCGGGAACCGCATTCGCGGGCGCGCCGGGCGCACGGCTCGCGCGTCCGCGCGCAACAGCGGGTAACTCCGGGGAGTGCCAGTGTCGAACCTGCCGCGTCCGCAGGCGGGCGGATGAGCGCGGATGCCGCAGCGCGCGGCGCGCGCATCGAAGTGATCGCGCCGTCGGGCGCGCACCTGTCCCTCGAGGCCTTCGATGCGGCCGCGGCCGCCCTGCGCGCCCGGGGCCACGCGGTGCGTTGCGACGTGCCGCGCGAGGGTTGGCAGCGCTTCTCGGACACCGACGAAGCGCGGCTCGCCCAGGTCCACCGCGCGGCCGATGCGCGGGACATCGACGCGGTGATGATCGTGCGCGGCGGCTACGGCCTGTCGCGGCTGCTCGATCGGATCGACTGGCCGCGGATCGCCGCGTCGGTGGCGCGCGGCGTGCGCTGGATCGGCTACAGCGATTTCACCGCGTTCCAGCTCGCCCTGCTCGCGCGTACCGGGGCCTGCAGCTTCGCGGGCCCCGGCCTGAGCGGCGACTTCGGCGTCGATGCGCCCGATGCGTCGATGCTGCGTCACTTCGATGCATTGATGCAGGGGCGGCTGCTGCCCGTGGCGTGGCCCGACGTGCCTTCGCCGGCCGGGCCGGCGCCGGTTTCGGGGCCGGTCGAGGGGATGCTCTGGGGCGGCAACCTGTCGCTGGTCGCGGCCTCGACAGGCACGCCCTACCAGCCCGTCGTCGAAGGCGGCCTGCTGTTCCTCGAGGACGTCGCCGAGCATCCGTATCGCGTCGAGCGCATGCTGCACCAGTTGCTGTACGCCGGCGTGCTGGAACGCCAGCGCGCGATCCTGTTCGGCGCTTTCACCGAGTGGAAGCCGGCGCGGCACGACAACGGCTACGATCTCGCGGCGGTGATCGACTACTTTCGCGCCCGCTTGCCGGTGCCGATGGTCACCGGGCTGCCGTTCGGCCACGTGCCGGGCAAGGCGGTGCTGGCGGTGGGCCGGCACTATCGCCTCGAACGGGCCGGCGGGCAGTGGCGCCTCGCGCCGGGGCGGGAAGCGATCGCGGCCTGAGCCCGTTGCGGCTCGTTCCTCCGTCATGCGGGGCCGGCGGCCGGCCGAGGCCGGAGGGCGCCGCGCCGGGGCCGGATCAGCGCGGGTCGTCGCGCCGCGCGGGCGTTTCGGGGGCGGGGTCGGCAGCGTCGCGGTCCGGCGCGGTCGACGCGACCGGCATCGATTGCTCGGCGAGCCGGGCGAACAGCGCGGCGCCGATCGGCAGGACCGCATCGTTGAAGTCGAAGCGGCTGCTGTGGAGCAGGCAGCCGCGGTCGGCGCCGCCCTGTCCGATGCGGAAGTAGGCGCCGGGGCGCACGCGCAGCATGAACGAGAAGTCCTCGGCGCCCATGCTCGGCTCGAGGTCGCGCACGACATGGTCGGCGCCGACGATCTCCTCGGCCACGCTCGCGCCGAACAGCGCCTCGCGGCGGCTGTTGACGGTCGCCGGATACATCCGCTCGTAGAGCAGCTCGGCCTGCGCGCCGAAGCCGTCGGCGATCGCGGCGACCAGTGCGCGCAGCCGCCGCTCGACCAGGTCCTGGGTCTCGGTCCGGAAGCTGCGGACCGTGCCCACCAGCCTGGCTTCGTCGGGGATCACGCTCATCGCGCCCGGATGCCCGGCCTGGATCGAGCACAGGCTGACGACGGCCGAGTCGATCGGGCTGACGTTGCGGGACACGATCGACTGCGCGGCGGTGATGACGTGCGCCGCGACCAGGACCGGATCGACGGTGAGATAGGGGTGCGCCGCATGGCCGCCCCGGCCGCGCAGCGTGATCGTCACCCGGTCGGCGGCGGCCATCATCGGGCCCGGCCGCACGGCGATCGTCCCGGCCGGCAGCGCCGGCCAGTTGTGCATCGCGTAGACGGCATCGCAGGGGAAACGCTCGAACAGGCCGTCGTCGATCATCGCCTGCGCGCCGGCGAAGCCTTCCTCGCCGGGCTGGAAGATCAGGTGCACGGTGCCGTCGAAGTCGCGCTGCCGTGCCAGATAGCGCGCCGCGCCCAGCAGCATCGTCATGTGGCCGTCGTGGCCGCAGCCGTGCATCGCCCCCGCCTTGCGCGAGCGGTGCGGCAGGTCGCTCTCCTCGTGCAGCGGCAGCGCGTCCATGTCGGCTCTCAGGCCGATGGTGCGGCTGCTCTGCGTGCGCCGGCCGCGGATCACGCCGACCAGCCCGGTGCGGCCGATGCCCCGGTGCACCTCGTCGACGCCGTAGCGCCCGAGCTGCCGCGCGATCAGTTCGGCGGTGAAGTGTTCCTCGAAACCGAGTTCCGGGTTCGCGTGCAGCGCGTGCCGCAGGGCGGTGAGCTCGCGATGCCAGCCGCGCAGCAACTCGAGCGCCCGGGGCGCGGCGTGGAGCGGTTCGGGCACGGCGGCGGAAGGTTCGACGGCGTTCATCGGGTTCGGTGCATGCCGGCGCTGCGTTCGGCGTGTCGGCACGGGTGGGCGGTGAAGGGGTGGCGGGTGGGAGATGGGTGGGTGGGAGGCGGGCGGCGCGGCGAACGCGGGTCCGCCGGGGCCCGGCTTCAGCGCGGGGCCAGCCAGCGTTCGGCGAGGAGCACCCAGTAGGAGGCGCCGACCGGGATCAGCTCGTCGTTGAAGTCGTAGTTGGGGTTGTGCAGCGTGCAGGGACCCAGGCCGTGCCCCGCCTCGCGGTGCGCGCCCTCGCCGTTGCCGATCACGACGTAGCAGCCGGGTTTCTCGAGCAGGAAGTAGGCGAAGTCCTCCGAGCCGAGCGTGGGCTCGAACTCGAGGACGTTCGCCGCGCCGGCGATCTCCGTCATCACTTCCCGGCAGAACCCGGTCTCCCGCTCGTGGTTGATCGTCGGCGGATAGTTGCGGACGAACTCGAGCTCGGCGGTGCAGCCGAAGGCCGCCGCCGTGTGCTCGACCAGCGCCCGCATGCGCGTCTCGACCAGGTCGATCGTCTCGACCGTGAAGGTGCGCAGCGTGCCCCGGATCTCGGCGGTGTCGGGCACCACGTTGGTCGCTTCGCCGGCATGGATCATCGTCACCGACAGCACCGCGGCCTCGATCGGTCGCTTGTTGCGGGTGATGATCGTCTGGAACGCCTGCACCATCTGGCAGGCCACCGGCACCGGGTCGATGCCGTTGTGCGGAAGCGCCGCGTGCGAGCCGCGGCCGCGGATCACGACCCGGAACTCGGTCGAGGAGCCCATCACCGGGCCGGCCTTCAGCGCGAACTGCCCGGCCGGCAGGCCCGGCCAGTTGTGCATGCCGAAGATCGCCTCCATCGGGAAGCGCTCGAACAGGCCGTCGCGGATCATCTCGCGCGCGCCGCCGCCGCC
>JBDHRX010000112.1:0-9766 GCA_039807785.1 Burkholderiaceae bacterium | reverse complement strand
AAACAAGGAATCCATCATGAGCATGAGCGATCCGGTCGCCGACATGTTCACGCGCATCCGCAACGCGCAGCGCGTCGAAAAGGAATCGGTGTCAATGCCGTCGTCCAAGCTGAAAGTGGCGATCGCGCAGGTCCTGAAGGACGAAGGCTACATCGACGGTTTCGCGGTCAAGGGCGAAGGCCCGAAGCACGAACTCGAGGTGCAGCTGAAGTACTACGCGGGTCGCCCCGTGATCGAGCGTCTCGAGCGCGTCTCGCGCCCCGGACTGCGCGTCTATCGCGGCCGCGATGCGTTGCCCCAGGTGATGAACGGCCTGGGCGTCGCGATCGTCACCACCCCCAAGGGCGTGATGACCGACCGCCACGCGCGCGCCAGCGGCGTGGGCGGCGAAGTCATCGCCTACGTGGCCTGACGGAGGTCGAGATGTCCCGAGTAGGCAAGAATCCGGTCGCCGTCCCGTCCGGCGTCGAGGTGACGCTGTCGGACGGCGCGATCACGGTCAAGGGGCCGCTGGGCGCGTTGACGCAGCGGGTCGACCCGCTGGTGAAGATCGCCCGCGAGGGCGCGGAGCTCAGGTTCCCGCCGGCCGACGAGAGCCGCGACGCGAACGCGATGAGCGGCACCTATCGCGCGATCGTCGCCAACATGGTCCACGGTGTCTCGAAGGGCTTCGAGAAGAAGCTGCAGCTGGTCGGCACCGGCTACCGCGCGCAGGCGCAGGGCGCGAGCCTGAACCTGTCGCTCGGCTTCTCGCACCCGGTGGTCTACAGGCTGCCGGACGGCATCAAGGCCGAGACGCCCACCCAGACCGACATCGTGATCAAGGGGGCCGACAAGCAGGTGGTCGGCCAGGTGGCTGCCGAGATCCGGGCGTTCCGCGAACCCGAGCCGTACAAGGGCAAGGGCGTGCGCTACGCCAACGAGCGGGTGGTGTTGAAGGAAGTGAAGAAGAAGTAAGCGACCGGGCTGCTTCCGAGGAATCGACCGATGGACAAGAACCAATCCCGTCTGCGCCGTGCCCGTCAGACCCGGCTGAAGATCCGCGAACTGCGGGCTCGCCGGCTGACCGTGCATCGCACCAACCTGCACATCTACGCCAGCATCATCGATGCGGAAGGCGAGAAAGTGCTGGTGTCGGCGTCGACGGTCGAGCAGGACGTGCGCACGCAGCTCTCGGGCAAGCAGGGGCGGGGCGGCAACGTCGACGCCGCGGCGCTGGTCGGCAAGCGGATCGCCGAGAAGGCGCTGGCCGCGGGCATCGACAGCGTCGCCTTCGACCGCAGCGGCTACCGCTTCCACGGCCGCGTCAAGGCGCTTGCCGAGGCGGCTCGCGAAGCGGGACTGAAGTTCTAAGCGGACGGATTCGGACATGGCAAAGATTCAGGCGAAAGTGGCCGGCAAGACCGCCGAGGAACGCGACGACGGCCTGCGGGAGAAGATGATCGCGGTCAACCGCGTCACGAAAGTCGTCAAGGGCGGCCGCGTGCTCGGGTTCGCGGCGCTGACGGTGGTCGGCGACGGCGATGGCCGCATCGGCATGGGCAAGGGCAAGTCGCGCGAAGTGCCGGTGGCGGTGCAGAAGGCGATGGACGAAGCGCGGCGCAAGCTGGTCAAGATCCCGCTGCGCGGGGGCACGCTGCATCACCAGGTGATGGGTCGCCATGGCGCCTCGGTCGTGATGCTCAAGCCGGCGCCGGAAGGGACCGGGATCATCGCGGGCGGCCCGATGCGCGCGATCTTCGAGGTGATGGGCGTGTCCAACGTCGTCGCCAAGAGCCACGGCTCGTCGAACCCGTACAACATGGTCCGCGCCACGCTCGACGCGCTGCGCAACCTGAACACGCCGGCCGAGATCGCCGCCAAGCGCGGCAAGTCGGTCGAGGAGATCCTCGGCTGAAGCGCGCCGGCGCGCCGGCCCGAGGGGCCGACGCATGGAGAACACGATGAGCAAGAAGATGCTGAAGGTGACCCTGGTGAAGAGCCCGATCGGCACGCGCGGCTCGCATCGCGCGACCGTGCTCGGCCTGGGCCTGAAGAAAATCAACCAGACGCGTGAGCTGGAAGACACGCCCGCGGTGCGCGGCATGATCAACAAGGTGTCGTACCTGGTCAGGGTGCACTGAGATGAAACTGAACGAACTCAAACCGGCCGAGGGCAGCACGCACGCGCGCAAGCGCGTCGGGCGTGGAATCGGCTCGGGCCTGGGCAAGACCGCGGGCCGCGGGCACAAGGGGCAGAAATCGCGTTCCGGCGGTTTCCACAAGGTGGGCTTCGAGGGCGGCCAGATGCCGCTGCAACGCCGCTTGCCCAAGCGCGGCTTCAAGTCGATGAGCGCCGGCGACACCGCCGAGGTGCGGCTGTCGGACCTCGAGCGCCTGGAGGTCGGCGAGGTCGACCTGCTGGCGCTGAAGGCGGCCGGCGTCGTTCCGCAACTGGCGCTCGGCGCGAAAGTGATCCTGTCGGGTGCGCTCACCCGCGCGGTGACCCTGAAGGGCGTCGCGGCGACCAAGGGCGCGAAGGCGGCGATCGAGGCCGCCGGCGGCTCGGTCGCCTGAGGCGCGGACGCACGATCCGGGGCGCATGGTGGCAACGAATCCCGCAGCGCTGGTCAAGGCAGGCAAGTACGGCGATCTGAAGCGCCGGCTCGTCTTCCTGGCGCTCGCGCTCGTCGTCTACCGGATCGGCGCGCACATCCCGGTGCCCGGGATCGACCCGGAGCAGCTCACCCAGCTGTTCCGCGGCCAGCAGGGCGGCATCCTCGGGATGTTCAACCTGTTCTCGGGCGGCGCGCTGTCGCGCTTCACCGTGTTCGCGCTGGGGATCATGCCGTACATCTCGGCGTCGATCATCATGCAGCTGCTCACGGTGGTGGTGCCCTTCCTCGAGGCCAAGAAGAAGGAAGGCGAGTCGGGCCGGCGCGAGATCACGAAGTACACGCGCTGGTTCACCGTCGGCCTGGCCACTTTCCAGGCGATCGGGATCGCGATCGCGATCGAGGCGCAGCCCGGGCTGGTGCTCGATCCGGGCCCGGCGTTCCGCTTCATGACGGTGGTGTCGCTGGTCACGGGCACGATGTTCCTGATGTGGCTCGGCGAGCAGATCACCGAGCGCGGGCTGGGCAACGGGATCTCGATCATCATCTTCGCGGGGATCGTCGCCGGGCTTCCGGGCGCGCTCGCCGGGATGGGCGAGCTGATCCGCACCGGCGCGATGAGCGGTTTCGTCTCGCTGGTGATCATCGCGCTGGTGGTGCTGGTGACGGCCGCGGTGGTGTTCGTCGAGCGCGGTCAGCGCAAGATCACGGTCAACTACGCGAAGCGCCAGGTCGGCAACCGCGTCTATGGCGGGCAGACCTCGCACCTGCCGCTGAAGCTGAACATGTCGGGGGTGATCCCCCCGATCTTCGCGTCGTCGATCATCCTGTTCCCGGCCACGATCGCCCAGTGGTTCACGTCGGGCGACGTCACCAACCCGGTGATCCGCTGGCTGCGCGACATCGCGGCGACGCTCTCGCCCGGCCAGCCGGTGTACATCGCGCTGTACGCGCTCGCGATCGTGTTCTTCTGCTTCTTCTACACGGCGCTGGTGTTCAACAGCCGCGAGACGGCCGAGAACCTGAAGAAGAGCGGGGCGTTCGTGCCGGGTATCCGGCCCGGCGAGCAGACGGCGAAGTACATCGACAAGATCCTGATGCGGCTCACGCTGGTCGGGGCGATCTACATCACGGCGGTGTGCCTGCTGCCCGAGTTCCTGGTGCTGAAGTGGAACGTCCCGTTCTACTTCGGCGGCACCTCGCTGCTGATCATCGTCGTGGTCGCGATGGACTTCATGGCGCAGGTACAGGCCTACGTGATGTCCCACCAGTACGAAAGCCTGCTGAAGAAGGCGGGCACCAAGGGGGCCGGCGCGTAGCGGCCCGCGGGCTGGCGGCCGGACGGGGAACGGGTGTCGGAACATCGGGCGGCGTGGATCGATGAGCAAGGAAGACGTCATCCAGATGCAGGGGGAGGTGGTCGAAAACCTCCCCAACGCGACGTTCCGCGTGAGGCTCGAGAACGGCCACATCGTCCTCGGGTACATCTCCGGCAAGATGCGGATGCACTACATCCGGATCCTGCCGGGCGACAAGGTCACCGTCGAGCTCACGCCGTACGACCTGTCGCGGGCGAGGATCGTTTTCAGGGCGAAGTAGGGAAGTGAACTCCGGGCGGTTGTCGAGGAAGCGCCGGCCCGGGCAACGAGGTGAACGATGAAAGTGATGGCATCAGTCAAGAAGATCTGCCGCAATTGCAAGGTGATCAAGCGCAACGGCGTCGTTCGCGTCATTTGCACCGATCCGCGGCACAAGCAGCGCCAGGGCTGAGCGAGGACTATCCATGGCACGTATTGCGGGCATCAACGTTCCCGACCGTCAGCACACCGAGATCGGGCTGACGGCCATCTTCGGCATCGGCCGCACGCGCGCGCGCCAGATCTGCGAGGCGGCGAACATCCCCTTCTCCAAGAAGGTGAAGGACCTGAACGACGCCGAGCTCGAGCGCATCCGAGATCTGATCGGCAAGCTCACCATCGAGGGCGATCTGCGCCGCGAGGTGTCGATGTCGATCAAGCGGCTGATGGACCTCAGCTGCTACCGCGGCGTGCGCCACCGCCGCGGGCTGCCGGTGCGCGGCCAGCGCACCCGCACGAACGCGCGTACCCGCAAGGGCCCGCGCAAGGCCGGCGTCGCGCTGAAGAAATAAGCGTCGCGGCTGACCCACACATCGGAGTCGATCCAGCACATGGCAACCAAGTCACAATCGGCGGCGCAGGCAGCCGCCGCGTCGCGGCTTCGCAAGAAGGCGCGCAAGAACGTCTCGGACGGCATCGCGCACGTCCACGCGTCGTTCAACAACACGATCATCACGATCACCGACCGGCAGGGCAACACGCTGTCGTGGGCGTCGTCGGGCGGAGCGGGCTTCAAGGGCTCGCGCAAGTCCACGCCGTTCGCCGCGCAGGTGGCGGCCGAGGCGGCGGGCCGTGCCGCGCAGGAGTGCGGGATCAAGAACCTCGAGGTGTTGATCCGGGGCCCGGGCCCGGGCCGCGAGTCGTCGGTGCGGGCGCTGAACGCGCTGGGCATCAAGATCATGCAGATCCAGGACGTCACGCCGATCCCGCACAACGGCTGCCGCCCGCCGAAGAAACGCCGCATCTGACAGGGGCCGCCGCCCGGCGGCCCCGGCGGAAGCGATTCCGCCGAACCGCGGCGCAGGCGCAGCGCATGCTGCGGCGCGCCGCGGGGCCGGGGAGAAGACCACTGTTCGTCACCCGCAAGGCCGCTCGCGCGGCCGGGTTACCGAAGACGGACTGACCGCGAAGCGATTCGCGCAATTCGAAGGATTCGAAACGTGGCACGTTATACCGGACCGAAAGCCAAGCTGTCCCGCCGCGAAGGGACCGACCTGTTCCTGAAGAGCGCCCGCCGGGGGCTCGACACCAAGTGCAAGCTCGATAGCAAGCCGGGCCAGCACGGGCGCACCTCGGGGTCGCGTCCGTCCGACTACGGCGTGCAGCTGCGCGAGAAGCAGAAGGTCAAGCGGATGTACGGCGTCCTCGAACGCCAGTTCCGGCGCTACTTCGCCGAGGCCGAGCGCCGCAAGGGCAACACCGGCGAGAACCTGCTGAAGCTGCTCGAGTGCCGCCTGGACAACGTCGTGTACCGCATGGGCTTCGGCTCCACGCGCGCCGAGGCACGCCAGCTCGTCAGCCACAAGTCGGTGACGGTCAACGGCGAGCCGGTCAACATCCCGTCGCTGTCGGTCCGCCCCAACGACGTGATCGCGGTGCGCGAGAAGGCCCGCAAGCAGGCCCGCATCCAGGACGCGCTCAACCTCGCCGAACAGGGCGGCTTCCCCGCCTGGGTGTCGGTGGACAAGAACAAGATGGAAGGGGTGTTCAAGAACCTGCCCGACCGTACGGATCTCGCCGGCGACATCAACGAAAGCCTGATCGTCGAGTTGTACTCGCGCTAACCGAGAGGATATCTATGCAGACTGCCATGCTGAAGCCGCGCATCGTCGAGGTGGAGCAACTCGGCGCCTCGCACGCCCGTGTGGTCATGGAGCCGTTCGAGCGCGGCTACGGGCACACGCTGGGCAACGCGCTGCGTCGCGTCCTGCTGTCCTCGATGGTCGGGTATGCCCCGACCGAGGTCCAGATCACCGGCGTGGTGCACGAGTACTCGACCATCGACGGGGTTCGCGAGGACGTCGTCGACCTGCTGCTGAACCTGAAGGGCGTGACCTTCCGGCTGCACAATCGCGACGAAGTGTTCCTCACGCTGCGCAAGGACACGCCGGGACCGGTCACGGCCGCCGACATCGACGTGCCGCACGACGTCGAGGTCATCAACCCCGGCCACGTCATCGCGACGCTGACCCAGGGCGGCAAGCTCGACATGTCGATCAAGGTCGAGCGCGGCCGCGGCTACCTGCCCGGCACCCTGCGCAACCTGAACGAGACCAAGACGATCGGCAAGATCGTGCTCGACGCCTCGTTCTCGCCGGTCAGGCGCGTCAGCTACCAGGTCGAAAGCGCCCGCGTCGAGCAGCGCACCGACCTCGACCGGCTGGTGGTCGACGTCGAGACCAACGGCGTGATCGCGCCCGAGGAGGCGGTGCGCCAGTCGGCGCGCATCCTCGTCGAGCAGCTCACCGTGTTCGCGGCGCTCGAGGGCGGCGCCGAGCCGGCGGTCGAGCCGGTCGGCGGGCTCAGCCTGGGCGGCGGCGCGCGCGGCCCGCAGATCGATCCGATCCTGCTGCGCCCGGTCGACGACCTCGAGCTCACCGTGCGGTCGGCGAACTGCCTGAAGGCCGAGAACATCTACTACATCGGCGACCTGATCCAGCGCACCGAGAACGAGCTGCTGAAGACCCCGAACCTCGGTCGCAAGTCGCTCAACGAGATCAAGGAAGTGCTCGCGTCGCGCGGACTGACGCTCGGCATGAAGCTCGAGAACTGGCCGCCGGCCGGCCTCGAGCGCCCGTAACAGAGAAGGCGAGAACGCGAGGAAACCGTCATGCGTCACCGTCACGGACTACGCAAGCTGAACCGGACCAGCGCCCATCGCGAGGCGATGCTGCGCAACATGTGCAACTCGCTGCTGCGGCACGAGCTGATCAAGACCACCCTGCCGAAGGCCAAGGAGCTGCGCCGGGTGGTCGAGCCGATCATCACGCTCGGCCGCAAGCCGTCGCTGGCCAACCGGCGCTTGGCGTTCGACCGGCTGCGCGACCGCGAGATGGTCGTCAAGCTGTTCGACGAGCTGGGCCCGCGCTACGCCAACCGCAACGGCGGCTACCTGCGCATCCTGAAGTTCGGGTTCCGGGTGGGCGACGCGGCGCCGATGGCGCTGGTCGAACTGATGGACCGTCCCGAGGAAGCGTCGGCGGAAGGCGCGTCGAGCGCGGACTGAGCCCCGATCGGGCGCCGCCGGACCGGCGGCGCGCCGGCGGCTCGGGAACGGGCGCCCGCGGTGTCGGCACCGCGCGGCGCCCTGGTTTTTTTCCGGTGACGCGAACGCGATGTCCGAGGTTCTCAGCGTTTCAGGCCTGGTCAAGCGCTTCGCCGGCGTCGAGGCGATCGCGGGGCTCGACTTCGCCGTGCGCCGCGGCGAGTGCTTCGGCCTGCTCGGCCCGAACGGCGCCGGCAAGAGCACGACGCTGAAGGCGGTGCTCGGGCTGGTCGAGCCCGACGCGGGCCGGATCCGGCTGCTCGGCCTCGACATTCCGGCGCAGGGCCGCGCGGCGCGCGCGCGCGTCGGCGTCGTGCCGCAGTCGGACGCACTCGATCCCGACTTCACGGTGGCCGAGAACCTGATCGTGTTCGGCCGCTATTTCGGCCTGTCGCGCGCGACGATCGCGGGGCGGCTGGATGCCCTGCTCGACTTCGCGGGCCTCGCCGGCAAGCGCGACGCGAAGCTGCACGAGCTGTCGGGCGGGATGCGCCGCCGCCTGACGCTGGCCCGGGCGCTGGTGAACGATCCCGAGGTGCTGTTCCTCGACGAGCCGACCACCGGCCTCGATCCCCAGGCGCGCCATCTGATCTGGGAGCGGCTTCGCCGGCTGCTCGCCGACGGCAAGACGATCGTGCTGACGACGCACTTCATGGAGGAGGCCGAGCGCCTGTGCAGCCGGCTGGCGGTCATCGACCACGGACGACGCATCGCGATGGATACTCCGTCGGCGCTGATCGCCGGCGAGATCGAGCCGCACGTGGTCGAGCTGACCGGCGATGCCGTCGGCGGCTGGACCCGCGAGCGCGGCCCGTCGCCGGCAGCGCGCGTCGAGCTGGTCGGCGAGACCGCGTTCGCCTATTGCGCGAGCGCCGAGGCGGCGGCGGCCGTGGCGGCCTCGGCGGCCGCCGAGCCGTCGCTGCGCGTGCTGCAGCGGCCGGCCAACCTCGAGGACGTGTTCCTCAAGCTCACCGGCCGCGACCTGCGCGACTGAGACGGCGGGCGTTCCGGAAATCCGAGGCCAGCGATGAACCCGTATGCCGCGCCGCGTCCATCGATGCGATTCCTGCCCATCTACCTGCGCAACCTGCTGGTGTGGCGCAAGCTGGCGGTGGCCAGCATCCTCGGGAACATCGCCGACCCGCTGATCATCCTGGTCGCGTTCGGATACGGCCTGGGACGCCTGCTCGAGCAGGTCGACGGCGTGCCGTACATCCTGTTCCTCGCGGCCGGCTCGATGTGCATGAGCACGATGATGGCGGCCAGCTTCGAGTCGCTGTACTCGGCCTTCTCGCGGATGCACGTGCAGCGCACCTGGGAGTCGCTGCTCAACGCGCCGCTGGAGCTCGACGACATCGTGATCGCCGAGTGGCTGTGGGCGGCCACCAAGAGCGTCCTGTCGGGCCTGGCGATCATCGCCGTGGTCTGGCTGCTCGACATCTCGCGCGCGCCGACGCTGGTGCTGGCGCTCCCCGTGGTCGCGCTCACCGGGCTGGTGTTCGGGGCGATCGGGCTGTGCGTGAACGCGCTCGCCCGCGGCTACGATTTCTTCACCTACTACTTCACGCTGGTCCTCACGCCGATGATCTTCGTCTCGGGCGTCTACTATCCGATGGGGCAACTGCCCGACTGGCTCGCCGCCATCGCGGGCGCGCTGCCGCTGGCCGCGGCGGTCGAGCTGGCGCGGCCGCTGGTGCTGGGCCGCCTGCCGGAAGCGCCGGCGGCGCCGCTGCTGATCCTGCTGGCCTATGCGGGCGGGGCGCTGTATCTTGCGACGATCCTGACGCGGCGGCGCTTCGCCGCCTGAGCGTGCCCGTCGTTCCCGCCGGGCCTCGCGCCGACGAGGAGACCGTCATGGACACCGCCGGACGCCCGGTTCCAGAGCCGGTGCGGGCCGTTCCGCCCGACGGCCTGCTGCTGCTGCTCAGCAACGTGCCCGACCGCGCCGTCGCCTCGGCGATCGCGCAGGCCCTGGTCGAGGAGCGGCTCGCCGCCTGCGTGAACATCCTCGGCGAATGCCGCTCGGTCTACCGGTGGCAGGGACGGGTGGAGCAGGCCGACGAGGTGACCCTGCTGGTCAAGACCACGCGCCGCAGGCATGCCGCCTGCCGGCAGCGCCTGAAGGACCTGCATCCGTACGAGATCCCCGAGATCGTGACGATCGCTCCGGACGCGGTCTGGCCGGCCTATGCGGCCTGGGCGATCGCCGAGACCCGCGCCCCGCCGCTTCGTCCCGCTCAGGATTGACCGGCGTCGCGGCCCGGCGCGGG
>JBDHRX010000111.1:0-9793 GCA_039807785.1 Burkholderiaceae bacterium | reverse complement strand
CGGCCTGGCGGCCCTGCGCGCGATCGCTGCCGGGGCGCCCGGCCGCCTGCGGCCGGGCGGCTGGCTGCTGCTCGAGCACGGCGCCACGCAGGCCGAGGCCGTGCGATCGCTGCTGGCCGGCGCCGGGTTCGCCTCGATCGAGACCTCGCGCGACGCCGCCGGCCGGCCCCGTGTCACCCGGGGCCGGGTGCCGCCGGCGGCGTGCGAATAACCCCGGTTTGACGCTCGGTCTCGCTCGTTCCTAGAATCGCCATTCCCCCGGCTTCGGCCTTCCCGGCTCCGGCCCCCGATCCCCGCCCCCCGATTCCTCCGAGGCATCCATGGACGCAAAGGCATTCATCCAGAAAACCGTCGCCGAGAACCCGATCGTCTTGTTCATGAAAGGTTCGGCCGAGTTCCCCCAGTGCGGATTCTCCGGCCGCGCGATCCAGATCCTGAAGGCCTGTGGCGTGAAGAACCTGGTCACCGTGAACGTGCTCGAGGACGACGAGGTCCGCCAGGCGATCAAGGACTTCGCGAACTGGCCGACGATTCCGCAGCTCTACATCGGCGGCGAGTTCGTCGGCGGCTCGGACATCATGCAGGAGATGTTCCAGTCCGGCGAGCTGCAGAAGCTGATCCCGCAGGCAGCCCAGGCCTGATCCGGCGCGGCCGCGCCGGGCGGTCGCCGATATCACGCCGGACCACGCGCCGGCCGGCAACCGGCGGCGCGCGCCGCCGCCCCGAGCCCGACGGCGCCAAGTAGAATGGCGCCGTGACTCCCCGCCGACTCATCGTAGCGATCACGGGCGCCACCGGCGCGGCTTACGGCGTCCGGCTGCTCGAGCTGCTCCGGACGCTGCCGGGGGTCGAGCCGCACCTGGTGGTCACGCCGGCCGGCTGGATGAACATCGGTCACGAGCTGCAGCGTCCGCGCCGCGAGATCGAGGCGCTGGCCCCGGTGGTGCACAACGTACGCGACGTCGGCGCCAGCATCGCCTCCGGATCGTTTCCGACCGCGGGCATGATCGTGGCGCCGTGCTCGATGCGCACGCTGGCCGCCATCGCCCACGGCCTGTCGGACAATCTCGTCACGCGCGCCGCCGACGTGGTGCTGAAGGAGCGCCGGCGGCTGGTGCTGCTCGCGCGCGAGACGCCGCTGACCCTGGTGCATCTGCGCAACATGACCGCCGTCACCGAGATGGGCGGCATCATCTTCCCGCCGCTGCCTGCGTTCTACCATCGACCGCAAGGAATCGGCGAACTGATCGACCACACCTGCGCCCGCGTGCTCGACCTGTTCGAGATCGAGCACCGGCTGGCCCCGCGCTGGGGCGGACTGCATACTGCCGAAGAAGGAGAATGACGGTGAAACTGCTCGTCGCCACCGACGGATCGAAGAACGCCCTGCACGCGGTGAAGTTCGCCATCCAGCTGCTCGGACGCATGTCCGAGGGCGGTTCGATCACGCTGATCAGCGTGCACGACGACATCGCGCTGCGGCATGCGCGGCGCTTCGTCGGCAAGGAAGCGGTCACCGAATACCTGCGCGAGCAGAGCGAGCAGGACCTCGCCGACGCCGCCAAGGCCTGCGACAAGGCCGGCGTGGCCCACGACATGATCATCCGCACCGGCCACGTCCCCACCGAGATCGCCGATGCGGCGGAGCGGGGCAAGTTCGACCTGCTGGTGATGGGCTCCAAGGGGCGCAGCGCGCTGAAGGACCTGGTCATCGGCTCGGTGGCGCGGCGCGTGGCCGAGAGCTCCAAGGTGCCCGTGCTGCTGGTCCGCTGAACCGGCCCCCCGCCGCGGAAACCGGCGGCACGCCGCGGCGCCGGGCGAGGCCCGGCCCGGCCGCCGGTCCGCGCGCACCGATCGCCCTTCGCCTCTCCTGCCCGTCGTCTCCCACGGGCCCTCGTCTGCCTCGACCGCGTCCGGCAGCGCCCCCGGCACGTCGCGTCGCCGACGAAGACGTTGACAATCCGGCAAATTGATGTCACTTTTTAGAAAGATAGTTCCATATTCTGAAACCTAGAGGATCATCGTGCTGGATTCCTATACCGCCGTCCTGGTGCAGGCGAAGGTCGAGTTCGCCTATCAGCGCTCGCAGATCGGAAACTCCCTCGAGCGCTACCTGAAGCAGATCGACTCGATCGCGAGGCGGTTCGGGGATGCCTCGCCCCTGAAGCTGATCTCGTTCCCGGAGTTCTTTCTCCAGGGCTTCACCACCAAGCCCGAGGTCGACCTTCCGTACTACCGGAAGGAAATCCTCATCACGATCCCCGGGCCCGAGACGGACCTGCTCGCCGCGAAGGCGCGGCAGTACGGCACCTACATCGCCGGGACCTCGCTGGAACACGATCCGCTGCTGCCCGACTACCTGTTCAACTGCTCGTACATCATCTCGCCGCAGGGCGAGATCATTCACAAGTACCGGAAAGCGATTCCGGCCATCCATGCCGAGATGGCGATGAGTCCGCACGACCTGCTCGACCGGTACATGGAGGTCTACGGGCGCGGCAAATCGGTCCTCGAAACGGTCTTCCCGGTCACCGACACCGAGATCGGACGGGTCGGGTTCTTCGTCTGCATGGACGGGCATTTCCCCGAGGTCACGCGCGCGCTCGCGCTGCAGGGTGCGGAGATCCTGCTGCGGCCCGCGGCGTTTCCCGAACCGCTGGTCTCGTCGCCCATGAACACCTGGGAGATCCAGAACCGGGCGCGGGCGCACGAGAACATGGCCTACGTCCTGGCGACCAACACCGGCGCCCTCGTCACGGAAGAGCTGCCGGGCGCCTTCACGCCCGGCGACTCGATGATCGTCGACTACCAGGGCAGGATCGTCGGCCGCGCGCCCTATGCCGGCGACTCGCTGGTCGGCGGAGAGATCAACCTGGCAAAGCTGCGCAAGCAGCGCCTGCACCCGAAGCGGAACTTCCTGACGCAACTCAGGACCGAACTGTTCCGCTCGCTCTACGAAGACCCGATCTATCCGAAGAACCAGTTCGCCGAGCGGGGCATCCAGCAGCGCTCCGAGACGACCGGGCGGGACACGTCGTCCGTGGTCGAGCACTTCATCCAGAAAGGGATCTACCCGCCGCGCACGAACGGGTAGCCCAGGGGGCCTGGCGGCGGCGGCGCCGCGCCCGGTCAGCGCATGAACCCGAGGTCGGCGACGGGGAAGTTGCGCAGGTTCGGGAACACGTCGTCGACCTGCCCCGCGCTCAGGCCGAACCAGCGCGCCAGCGTCCCGGCGTACTGGTCGACCGACACCGCGGGCAGCAGCCGGCCCTGCCCGACATCGTCGCCGGTGTTCACCCCGATCACCGGATAACGGCCGTAGACGTCCTGGCCGCGCACCGCGCCGCCGGTCACGAAATGGTGCGCGCCCCAGCCGTGGTCGGTGCCGTCGCCGTTGCTGGTCAGCGTGCGGCCGAAGTCCGAGGCGGTGAACAGCGTCACGTCGTTCAGCGCGTTGATCGCGGGGCTCGCGAGCAGCCGGTCGAAGTACTCCAGCGCCTGGCCGATGCGCGTCATCAGGTTGCCCTGGTTGACGCGCTGCGCGTCGTGGGTATCGAAGCCGCCGATGCTGACGAAGAAGATCTGGCGCTTGGCGCCGAGCGCGCCGCGCCCGCCGATCACGCGCGCCACCGTCTGGAGCTGCGCGGCGAGCGCGTTCGTCTGGGTGGTGCCCGGCACCACCGGCACCGCCTCGACCGCGTCGGCGCCCAGCATCGCGGCGTTGAGCGCGGCCTGCGCATCGATCGACCGGGCGGTGATCCGGTTCAGCTCACGCTCGATCAGGTGCGGCCGGTCGGCGGTGACGATCGAGCGCAGGATGCTGCGCGCGCTCGAGGAACCGAACAGCGAGCCGCTCAGGCCGGCGATCGGGATGCCGCCGTTGGGCCCGACCTGGTACTGCAGGGTCGACTGTCCGGCCAGCCAGACCGCGTTGCCGGAGACCGACAGGCAGGTGAACGTCGACGTGGCGTTGCGGCTCGCGAGCAGGTCGCCCATCCGGCCGCCCCATCCGAAGCGCGCCCCCTCGGGAGCGTAGGCCTGCCAGGTCGATTGCTGGTCGTTGTGCGAGAACAGCTTCGGCGGACGCGGCACGCTGCCGTTGTTGTACTGCGCCTTGGTCATCGGCGCGATCAGCGGGCCGACATTGGCGACGACCGCGGCGCGGCCTGCGTCGAACAGCGTCTTCAGCGGCCCGAGATTCGGGTGCAACGCGAACGAGCGGCCGGCCTGCGGCGTCACCGGCTCGATCGGCAGCACGCCGCCGGCGGCCCCCGGCGCCGGCAGCGCGATCGGATCGGGCGGCGTCGCGCGCAGCCGCTGGTACTCGGCCCAGGAGACGGCGTCGGTCGCGAGCACCGTGTTGTGATGATCGTTGCCGCCGAAGAAGAAGACGCACACCAGCGCCCGGTAGTCGTCGGCGGTCTGGGCGGCGGCGGCGCCGATCGTCGCGAGGTTCATCGCGAACGGAACGCCGGCGGGGCCGAGCACCGACAGCAGCGACGAGGTGCGCAAGAACTCGCGGCGCGAAGCATCGATTCGTTTCATCACGGGTTCCCCGCTCACTTCTGCACGAGATAGTCCGGCGAGGACATGACCAGGTAGATCGCCAGCTTCACCCGGTTCTGCCGCGCCGTGGCGGCCGACTGGGGGTTGGTCGCCGACACCGCGACCGACGAGACCGCGTCGATCACCTGGGTGCGCAGCTCGGGCGACATGTCGCCCGCGACCAGGATCGCCCCGATCCGGTCCACCAGCTCCTCGGGCCGGTCCGCCAGGCCGATGACTTCGCCGTAGTCGGGCTGCACGTCGCGCGGGCTGCCGCTGCCGATCCCGCTCGAGAGCGCGCTGCGCAGGGTGTTCAGGTAGCCGGCCACCGACGACTCGTGCGTGATCTGCATCTCGGGGGCGACCAGCCCGGCGGTCGCGATGTCGGTGTTCGGCGGCACGTATCCCGGGCGATAGAAGTTGAACACCGACGGCGAGCGCATCGCGGTCTGGGCGAGGCTGGTGTTCGGATTGTCGGTGCTGCCGATCAGGAAATGGCCTGACGCGGAGCGCGCGCCGAAGGCGCGCAGCCAGTGGGCGACGCGCAGCACCGGCTCGCGCAGCTTGCCGTACTCGGTCGAGCCGGGCGGCGGATTGCGCGCCTCGGGATCGAGCAGGATCGCCCGGATCGTCGCCCTCATGTCCCCGCGCACCCCGGAGCCGTTGTCGTTGAAGGCCGACGCGACGCGCGCGACATAGGCAGGCGAGGGATTGCTGGTCACCAGCCGCTGGATCAGCTGCTTGCCGATGAACGGCCCGACGTTCGGGTGGGCGAAGAGGCGATCGAGCGCCGCGCTCAGGCTGGCCTCGGGATCGGCGCTCGACTGCGCCGACACCACGGCGCCGAGGAAGCGCTTCTCGGAAGTCGAATGGAACTTGGGATACGACTGCATCGGCTGCACCTGCCGCTCGGCCCAGGCGTTGCCGCCGTAGAACCTCGAGTCCGACTTGTCGGGCCCCGCCCAGCTCCACCCGGTGAACACTTTCGCCAGACCGGTCACGTCCTCGTTGGTGTACGTCTCGATCGGCTCGCCGCGGCTGTCGAGCTTGTCGGTGCCGTCGATCTCGAGCTCGTGCAGGCCGATCGTGAACAGCTGCATCACCTCGCGCGCGTAGTTCTCGTCGGGAACCCGCCCCTTGGCCAGGTCCTCCTTCTGGTTGCGCAGGTGCGACAGGTAGAGCCCCATCATCGGGTGCAAGGTCACGTCCTGCAGCAGCGTGCGGAAGTTGCCGAACGCGTTGCGTCCCAGCATGTCGAGGTAGCTCGCCACGCCGCGCGGATACTCGCCGACGTTGCCGTCGGCGAGCGACACGACGAAGATCTGCGACAGCGCGAAGGCCACCCGGTGCCGCAGCGCCCCGTTGCCCGTCGCGGCGGTGCGCCAGAAGCTCTCGTAGACCCAGCTCTGCTGGGGACTGACGACCTCTCCGGCGAACGCCGCGGCGCTGACCCGGCCGTCGATATAGGCCTGGTGGCGATCCTGCGAGGTCGCGAACTGCTCGTCGATCCACGCCGGGAACCCGATCCGCTGGGTGCGATCGATATCGCTTCCCGAGCCGCCGAAGCCGGCCTGCGACAGGAAGCGGACGACATCCTTCTGCGCCGGCTGCTGGTCTTTCGGCAGGGCCGGCGGACCGCTCGACCCGCCACCTCCCCCGCCGCAGGCCGCCAGCACCCACGCCAGGACCGCGATCTGCACGCCGAGCAGCGCGCGCCTGAACACCGGTCTCATGAACATCCCCGCATCCCGAGTCCGGGGCGCGGATCGCTTCAGCCGCGGCGCCTTCCCCGTGTTGCGCGAACGATCTCAAATCAGCGTGACGGAGTTCCTCGCATCGCCGACCGGCGGTGATTCCAGGCGGACGGACGGATCAGCCGGGCGGTCGCCCCGCCTGAGCGAGCACCCACCTCTGCGTCTCGTCGAGCAGGCGGGACAGCGCGCGCCCGCAGGCGGCGACGGCCTGCGCGGCGGACTCGGCGGCCAGCGGCTCGACCTGCTCGAAGCGGCGCCGGCCGAGCGCGCGGCGCGCCGCCCAGTCGGTGAGCTCGGCGACCACCTCGACGCGCGCCACGCCCGGCGGCGCCGCATCGTCGTGATAGAGCTGCTCGAGCCGCAGCTCCAGCAGCCAGTCGCCGCGCACCGGCGCCGTGGCCGATGCGACGTCGGCGAACGCGCCGCTGGCCGCGAGCCGGCGCTCGAGCAGGCGCGCGATGCGCAGCGACGGCCGTTCGGTCCAGCTCGCGAACTGGTAGTAGGCCCGCGCCCCGGCGGCCCGGCTGTAGGCGAGGCCGGTGCCGTCGTAGAACGCGCTGCCGGCGACGCCGGCGATCAGCAGCGTCCGGGCGGACGCCGCGCCCGGCGCCGGCGCGGCGCGCGCCGCGGCCGCCGGGGCGGCGTCCTCGAGCTCGTAGTGGACATGGGCCGGCGCCGGCCCGAGCCCGGCGCAGCCCGCCAGGATCGCCGCGGGCGGCACGGCGGCCGCTCCCAGCACGATGCGCCGACGCAGCGGATCGCTCATGGCAGGCGCTCCCCGGGGCCGAGCTGGGCCGGGGAGGGTCCCAGCAGGGCCGCGCGCGGGTCGCGCAGGCGCTCGGCCACGCGGGAGAGCTGCTCGGCTCCCTGGCGCAGCTCCCGTGCCGTGGCGCGCAGCTCGAGCACGCCGGCATCGGCCGTGGACCCGAGGCGCTGCGTGACCGCGGCCGACTCGCGCTCGAGCGCCCGGGCCGCGGCCGACAGGTCGGCCAGCGTGGCCTGCGCCTGGCGCCCCAGCGGCTGCAGGTCGTGCAGTACCGCGCTGCCGTCCCGGGCCACCTGCCCGACCGATGCCGCGATGTCGCGGCTCGAATGCTGCATCGCCAGCGCGGTGGCGCGGATTCCCTCGGACATCCCGTCGATCCGCTCGAGGCGCTGGTCCAGGCCCCGGGCCAGGTCGCGGATCGCGACCACCGCCCCCACCAGCGCCTCGCGATTGCCCGCCTCGAGCAACTGCTCGAGGTTCGCCAGCGCCGACTCGCCCGTGACCGTGAGCCGGCTCAGCGCGCCGGCGATCTGCTCGAGATCCGAGGTGCCCTCCGGAATCACCGGATAGCGCTCGCCGGGCGTCACCTCGACCAGTTCCGGCCCCGGCGTGCCGGGCGTGACCAGGTCGATGCGCGCGAGCCCGGTGACCAGGTTGCGCGCGATGACGGCCTTCGTGTTGAGGCTCACCGGCGTCTCGCGATCGACCCGGACCACCACCTCGACCCGGTTGATGTTGTCGCGCGAGATCGAATACTCCTGGACCCGACCGACCTTGACCCCGCGCATGTTGACGTCGCTGCCGAGCTGCAGGCCGTCGAGCGACTGGCTCTCGAAATGGATCGCGTAGAAATGGAAGCTCGCCGCGCCGCCGCCGTGCGCGAGCCAGACGTAGGCGGCGCTCACCGCGGCGATCAGCGCGAGCACGATCGCGCCCACCAGCGTGTATCGAACCTCAGGCTCCATGAGACGGCTCCTCCGCGATCATTCTACGGGCCTCGAAGTAGGACCGTATCCAGGGATCGTCGGTCGCGGTCACTTGCGCCAGCGTCCCGTCGGCCACCACGCGGCCCCGTCCGAGCACCACCACGCGCTGCGCGATCGAGCACAGCGTGTCCAGGTCGTGGGTGACCACCAGCACCGTGATGCCCAGGTCCCGGCACAGCGAGGCGAGCAGCGCGTCGAAGGCGCGCGCGGTGATCGGGTCCAGCCCCGAGGTCGGTTCGTCGAGGAACAGGACCTCGGGCTCGAGCGCGAGCGCCCGCGCGATCGCCGCCCGCTTGCGCATGCCCCCCGAGAGCTCGCTCGGCCGCCGCGCGCCGTCGGCCGGCGTCAGGCCCGCCATCGACAGGCGCAGGTCGACCAGCGGCGCCACCAGGTGCGGCGGGATGCCTCCGTGCTCGAGCATCGGCGTGGCGACGTTGCCCGCTACGGTCAGCGACGAGAACAGCGCACCGTCCTGGAACATGACCCCGATCCGGCGCCGCAGCCCGGTCAGCGCCGCCCGTGATGCGGCCCAGACGTCGGTGCCGAGCAGCCGGATCCGGCCGGCGCCGGGCCGCTGCAGGCCGATGATCTCGCGCAGCAGCACCGACTTGCCGGTGCCGCTGCCGCCGATCAGGGCCACCAGCTCGCCGCGCCCGATGCGCAGGTCGATCCCGTCATGGACCACCTGCGCGCCGAAGCGCGTCCGCACGCCCTCGAGCGCGATCGCCGCGTCGCTCACAGCTCGAGCTCCTGCAGCAGCACCGCGAACAGCGCGTCCAGCAGGATCACCGCGACGATGCTCTGCACGACAGTCGACGTGGTGTTGGCGCCGATCGAGCGCGTGTCCCGGCTCACGGAGAAGCCCATCCGGCAACCGATCACGCCGATGAACAGCGCGAACACCGGGGCCTTGGCGAGCCCGATCACGAAATGGCGCGGCGCCAGCGCGTCGTGCAGGCGGCTCAGGTAGGTCGACGGCGTGACGTCGAGCATGCGCTCGGCGATCACCATCGCGCCGAGGGTCCCCATCACGTCGCCGACGAACACCAGCAGCGGCAGCGCCAGCACCAGCGCCAGCACCCGGGGCACCACCAGGACCTGCTCGGCCGACAGGCCGAGCACGCGGATCGCGTCGATCTCCTCGGTGAGCTTCATCGTGCCGAGCTGGGCGGTGAACGCGGCCCCCGAGCGCCCGGCGACGATCGTCGCCACGATGAGCGGGGAGAACTCGCGCGCCAGCCCCAGCGCGACGCCGTCGACGACGAAGATGTTCGCCCCGTACTGCTCGGCTTGCAGGCCCAGCAGGTAGGCGACGACCAGCCCGATCAGGAAGGTGACGAGCGCGACGACCGGGAGCGCGGAAACGCAGACCTGCCCGAGCTGCGCGGCGAGCTCGCGTCCGCGCAGGACCGCGGGCCGCGCGACGACGCGCGCCAGCTCGACGATCACCCGTCCCAGGAAATCGAGGTGCCCGTGCAGCAGAGCGGCCATGTCGGTGGCGGCCGCCCCGAGCCGCCCGAGCGCCCTGCGCGGCCGTGGCGCACCTCCCGCGCGCGACGGCGCGAGCCGCTCGCGCACCATCTCGACGATGTGTCCATGAGCGCCGGCGAATCCGCGCAGCGCCACCGCATCGGGGGATACGCCCGCCGCGGCGAGCCGGCGCCAGAGGACCAGCGCGCCGGCGGTGTCGATCTCGGCCAGCGCGGCGCCGTCGACGGTGACCGGCGCGCGCGGCGGCGGGC
>JBDHRX010000110.1:0-9863 GCA_039807785.1 Burkholderiaceae bacterium | reverse complement strand
GCGCCGAGTTCGAGCGATCACCGGCGCGGAACGCCTTCCTGGGCCGGCTCGGCATCGTTCCGGAAGCCGGCGAACGGCTGGTGACGCTGTTCTGCTACCCCGACGCGCCGCTGGCCGAATGGCTCGCGGCATTGGCCGGCGGGACGCGCCCGTACCGCGTGCTGGTGCCCGAGGGCACCGCCGACGCGGCGCTCGCGTCGTGGCTCGGCGCCGCGCTCGCGCCCGGCGCGACGGCGCGCCGCGGGCGGCTGGCGATCCGGCGCATCCCCTTCCTCGGCCACGACGACTACGACCGGCTGCTGTGGAGCGCCGACCTGAACTTCGTGCGCGGCGAGGACTCCTGGATCCGCGCGCACTGGGCGGCGCGGCCCTTCGTCTGGCAGCCGTACGTGCAGGCCGGCGACGCGCATCGGGTCAAGCTGGACGCGTTCCTCGAACGCCTCGCCGCGGGGCCGCAGGCCGGCGCGATGATGCGGGCCTGGAGCGGCGCCGGGCCGGTCGCGCCGGCCTGGGCGGCGTTCGACGCGGCGCTGCCGCGCCTGGCGCCGCGCTACCGCGACTGGTCGGCCGCGCTGTCGACGCAGGCCGACCTCGCGACCCGGCTGGTCGAATTCTGCAACGGCCGGTTATAATCAACGGTTTAGCGGAATCCGACCGGTCCCCGGAACGGTCCCCCAGAAACCCGGTCTCCCGGCAACCGGCGCCCCGACGCGCCCCGGTTCGCGCCGAGAGGCCACGACAGCAATCGCTCGCGTCATGAAAATCGCCCAGGAACTGCGCTCCGGCAACGTCATCATGATCGGCAAGGATCCGATGGTCGTCCAGAAGGCCGAGTTCAACAAGTCCGGCCGCAATGCGGCGGTCGTGAAGATGAAGCTGAAGAACCTCCTGAACGGCTCGGCCACCGAGTCGGTCTACAAGGCCGACGAGAAGTTCGAGGTGCTCGTGCTCGACAAGCGGGAGGTCACCTACTCGTACTTCGCCGACCCGATGTACGTGTTCGTCGACGACGAATACAATCAGTACGAGATCGAGGGCGACAGCATGGGCGACGTGCTGAACTACCTCGACGACGGCATGCCCTGCCAGGTCACGTTCTACGAAGGCCGCGCGATCGCGGTCGAGATGGACAACAGCGTGGTGCGCGAGGTCGAGTACACCGAGCCCGCCGTCAAGGGCGACACCTCGGGCAAGGTGATGAAGCCGGCCCGGATCAAGCCGACCGGATTCGAGATCCCGGTGCCGGCGTTCGTCGAGATCGGCGACCGGATCGAGATCGACACCCGCACCGGCGAGTACCGCAGCCGCGTGAAGGCCTGACCGCCGGCGGGCCCGGCCTCCGGCGACCCGATCTCCGGGCCACCCGGCCCGGAACCAGCAGACCGGCCGTGCCGCCCTCAGGCGAAGCTGTATTCGCCGTCGGCGCGGCGCCGCTGCGCCAGCTTCTTCAGGTGCCGCTGCACGGTCTCGCGCAGCGACTGCATCGACACCGGCTTCACCAGGTAGCTGTTGCAGCCGGCCAGCGCGCCGCGAGCCAGGTCGAACGGCGAGGACCGGCTGGTCAGGATGATGACCGGCATCCCGCGCAGCGCGCGGTTGCGCTTGATCGCCCGGGTCAGCTTGTAGCCGTCCATGTCGGGCATCACGACGTCGGCCAGCACCATCTCGTAGCGCCGCATCGCCAGCACGTCGAGCGCCTCGGCCGCGCTCGCCACCGCCTCGCTGTCCAGCCCGATCTGGTGCAGCGCCAGCGAGAGCTGGCGACGCACCGTCGGACTGTCGTCGACGATCAGCGCGCGCGGGCGACGGCGCTCGCCGTGCTCCGCGACCATCAGGCCGGCGGCCACCGCCTGCGCGGCCGCGGCTTCGCGGCGCCGGTCGATCATCGCGTCGACGACCCGGTTCAGCGCGAACAGCACCTGCGCGACGAAGCGGCTCTGCAGCAGGTCGTCGCCCGGCCGGCCGGGATCGGCCCGGCGCCCCACGCGCAATACCGCCTCGTCCTCGAGCACGCGGCGCAGCGTGCTCGCGACTTCCGGGCCGCCGGCGACCGTCATGTCGACCAGCGCGATGTCGAATTCGCCCGGCCCGCGCGTCGGCGACAGCGAATACCGGTACCGGTTGTGGCGGGCGTGGCGCAGGACGATCTCGAGCAGGCGCTGCATGCGGGTGGCCAGACCGAACACGGCCACCCGGAACTCCGGCCTGGTATCGGATACCTGGCTCATCGTGTTGTTCTCCTCCGGCACGATCATCTCCGTGGCTGGCATCTAACCATGCGATCCCTGCCTTCGGCAAGCGGTTTCGTGAAGAAAATCGAATCCAGCCGGTAACTTAGGCGAGATTCTTCATCTCGTTCTTCACCCCGGGGGACGCTCCTCGCCGGGCGGCCCGGGCGCCGTCCCGTCGTCCGGGAGCACCTGCAGGCCGTTGTCGGCCGCGAACCCCGCGACGAAGCGGTAGGCCAGCGGCTCGAGACGGTACAGGCGCGCATCGACCCGCACGCACTTCACGCCGCCGTGCCATCCGGGCATCACGTAGGGCGAGAACGTCAGGTGGGCGCCCGGCGCGCCGCCCCCGGGGCGGAACCCCGCCATCACGCCGCACAGGCGCTCGGCCCAGTCGCTCGGCCGGAACGGCCGCCCGGTCGTGGCGAGACCGAGAATCACGAAGGACCTGACGGCGGGAGGTTCGATCATCGAAGGCGGCGCGCGCCGGAATCGGCACCGCGCGAAGCGGCGATTATAGCGCCCGGCCGCGGCGAGACCGTTGGCCGGTCGCCGACTTTCCCCTACAATTCAAGGAATTAGAAACGGCGGTCTGCGAATGTTTCCCGGATGCGGGGCAGGCATGCAGCCGCCGTTCGTATTTTCTCGAGCCCAGGAACCCCAGACATGGCCGCGACCCAGCCCCTGATGAACACCTATGCCCGCCTGCCGGTGGCCTTCAGCCACGGCGACGGCGTGTGGCTGTACGACACCGACGGCCGGCGCTACCTCGACTGCCTGGCCGGCATCGCGGTGAACACGCTCGGCCACAACCATCCCCGGCTCGTCGCGGCGCTGCGCGAGCAGGTCGCGCGCATCATCCACTCGTCCAACCTGTTCGAGGTACCGCTGCAGACCGCGCTCGGGGCGAAGCTGGTCGAGCTCTCGGGCATGACCAACGTGTTCTTCTGCAACACCGGTCTCGAGGCCAACGAGGCGGCGATCAAGATCGCGCGCAAGTACGGCCACGCCCGCGGCATCGACCGGCCCGAAGTGGTGGTCTACGAGCGCGCCTTCCACGGTCGCTCGCTCGCGACGCTGTCGGCCACCGGCAACGAGAAGGTCCAGAAGGGCTTCGAGCCGCTGGTCGAGGGCTTCGTGCGCGTGCCGCTGAACGACGTCGCGGCCCTCGAACGCGTCGCCGCCGAGCGGCCGAACGTCGTCGCGGTCTTCCTCGAGGCGATCCAGGGCGAAGGCGGCATCCAGCCGGCCCGCGTCGAGTACCTGCAGGCGGTACGCCGCCTGTGCAGCGAGCGCGGCTGGCTGATGATGGTCGACGAGGTCCAGTGCGGCACCGGCCGCACCGGGCGGTGGTTCGCGCACCAGTGGGCCGGCGTGGTCCCCGACGTGATGCCGCTGGCCAAGGGGCTCGCGTCCGGCGTGCCGATCGGCGCCGTGGTCGCGCACGGCGCGGCGGCCGAGGTGTTCCAGCTGGGCAATCACGGCACGACCTTCGGCGGCAATCCGCTCGCGATGCGCGCCGGCCTGGTCACGATCGCGACGATGGAAGAGGAAGGCCTGCTCGAGAACGCCACCCGGATCGGCCAGTCGATCCGCTCGGGGCTCGAGCGCGAGCTGGCCGACCAGGACGGCTTCGTCGAGGTGCGCGGCCAGGGCCTGATGCTCGGGGTCGCGCTCGACCGGCCCTGCGGCGCGCTGGCGCAGCGCGCGCTCGACGCGGGGCTGGTGCTCAACATCACCGCCGACCAGGTCGTCCGGCTGCTGCCGCCGCTGATCTTCGGCGTCGAGCATGCCGAGCGGCTGGTCTCGACCCTGGCCCCGCTGATCCGCGCCTTCCTCGACGAGAGCCGGGACGCGCAGCGGCATGCGGCCGGCCCGGCGCGGGATGGCGCGTCACGGGCCGCGTGAGCGGCGCAGATGCCATGACCCTCAGGCACTTCCTGCAGTTCCGCGACTTCGCCGCCGGGGAGTTCGACTACCTGTTCGCGCGCACCCGCGTGATCAAGGACCGCTTCAAGCGCTACGAGAAGCACCATCCGCTCGCCGACCGCACGCTGGTGATGATCTTCGAGAAGGCCAGCACGCGCACGCGCCTGTCGTTCGAGGCCGGCATGCAGCAGCTCGGCGGCGCCGCCATCTACCTGAACACGCGCGACTCGCAGCTCGGCCGCGGCGAGCCGGTCGAGGACGCCGCGCAGGTGATCTCGCGCATGTGCGACGTCGTGATGATCCGCACCTTCGAGCAGGACATCATCGAGCGCTTCGCCGCGCACTCGCGCGTACCGGTCGTCAACGGGCTCACCAACGAATACCATCCGTGCCAGATCCTGGCCGACATCTTCACCTTCATCGAGCACCGCGGCCCGATCGCCGGCAAGACCGTCACCTGGATCGGCGACTCGAACAACGTCTGCAATACCTGGCTGCAGGCCGCCGAGCTGCTCGACTTCAACGTGCACGTCTCGACGCCGCCCGGCTACGAAGTCGAGCCCGAGCGCGCCGGACTGATCGGCACCGGGCACTTCGAGGAGTTCCCCGACCCGATCGAGGCCTGCCGGGGCGCCGACCTGGTCACCACCGACGTCTGGACCAGCATGGGCTTCGAGGCCGAGAACGACGAGCGCCGCAAGGCCTTTGCCGACTGGTGCGTCGACGCCGACATGATGCGGGTGGCACGCCCCGGCGCGCTGTTCATGCACTGCCTGCCCGCGCACCGTGGCGAGGAAGTCACCGCCGAGGTGATCGACGGGCCGCAATCGGTGGTCTGGGACGAGGCCGAGAACCGCCTGCACGCCCAGAAGGCGCTGATCGAGTACCTGCTGCTCGGCCGCCTCGAGCGCTGAGCGCCGCCGCGCCGGCCCGCGCTCAGGGCCGCAGCACCCGCTTCATCCCGAGGTGCGAGGCGACGAAGCCGAGCCGTTCGTAGAAGCGGTGCGCGTCGTGGCGCGAACGGTCGGCGCTCAGCTGCACGACCCGGCAGCCGCGCGCGCGGGCGCGCGCGATGCCCTGCTCGAGCATCGCGCGGCCGATCCCCCTCGAGCGCTCCGCCGACGCGACCCGGACCGCGCTGATCGTCGCCTGCCAGGCGCCCTGCCAGGACAGTCCCGGCGCGTAGTCGATCTGCATCGTCCCGACCACCCGCCCGTCGCGGCAGGCCACCAGCAGCTCGCAGCGCGGGTCCCGGTCGATCGCCTCGAAGGCCGCGAGATAGCCGGCCGCGAGCGGCAGGCCGGGACGTTCCCGCCCGGCGCCGAGCGCGTCGTCGGCCAGCATCGCGACGATCGCCGGCAGGTCGTCGCGGGTGGCGCGGCGCAGCGTCGTGCCGTTTCCGGGTGCCGGGGGCGCGGAAGCGGAGGCCGGCGCGGCAGGCCCCGGGACGAGCGCCGCCAGGTCGACGCGCTCGATCGCGCCGATCGCCGCCTCGAATCGCCCTTCCGCGCACAGGCCCTGCACGCCGGCCTCCTCGTAGGCCTCGGCCGCCGCGCTCGCGCAGGCATCGCGCACCGCCGCCGCCAGGGCGGACCTCGTCGCCGCGTTCATTCCGGGCCTGTCCTCGCTCGCCGTCCTTCCGATCGTGCCGCAGACGATTCTAGTGCGCCGCCGCCCGTCCCGCCTCGGGCACCCCGGCGCCGGCAGGGTCGGCGCCGCACAGCCGCCGGTGGGCGCGCGCCAGGCGCTCGACCGCCTCGGCGATCTGCTCCGGCGCGAGGGTGGCGAAGCTCAGCCGCAGCGACGAGACGTCCGGCGCCTCGTCGTAGAACGCGGCGCCGGGGACGAAGATCACGCCCTCGTCCCGCGCGACCGTCAGCAGCGCCGAAGCATCGGTCGCGTCGGCCAGGCGCGCCCAGACGAACATCCCGCCCTCGGGGCGGCCGAAGCGCAGCGTCGCGCCGAAACGCGCGACCAGCGCGTCGCACAGCGCATCGCGCCGCACGCGGTAGACCGCTCGCAGCGAGGGCAGGCGCTGGGCGAGCCGGCCCGAGCGCAAGTAACGGTCGGCCACTTCCTGTGCCAGCGATCCGGTGTGCAGGTCGAGCGCCTGCTTGACCCGCACCACCGCATCGCGCAGCCAGTCCGGCAGGACCGCGTAGCCGATCCGCAATCCCGGCGACACGATCTTCGACAGCGTCGACACGTAGACGCACCAGCGCGACGCGCCCGGGATCGCGCGCGCCAGCGCGAACAGCGGCGGATGCGCGCAGCCCTCGACGCGCAGCTCGCCGTAGGGATCGTCCTCGACCACCACCACGCCGCGGCGCGCCGCCCACTCGAGCAGCGCGCGCCGCCGCGCGAGCGACAGCGTCGCCCCGCTCGGGTTCGCGAAGTTGGTGACCAGGTAGACGAGCTTCGGCGCCGGCCCGGGATCGTCGATCAGCTTCTCGATGCAGGCCCCGTCCGCGTCGGCCGGGACGGTGACGAAGCGGGCCCCGCTGAGCGCGAACGCCTGCAGCGCCGCCAGGTAGCTGGGCCGCTCGAGGGCGACGCGATCGCCCGGATCGACGAGCGCGCGCGCGAGCAGGTCGAGCGCCTGCTGGGAACCCGCGGTCACGACGATGTCCTCGGGCCGCACCGGCGCGCCGCGCCCACCCGCCAGCTCCGCCAGCGACGCGCGCAGCGACGGCTGGCCCTCGGTGGCGCCGTACTGCAGCGCCTGCCGCGATGCCTCACGCATCACCCGGGCGAAGGCCTGCTCGACGCCCTCGACGTCGAACTGGTCGGCCGCGGGCAGCCCGCCCGCCAGGGACAGCATGCCCGGGCGCTGCGCGTCGTGCAGCAGATCGCGGATCGCCGAACTGCGCATCGCCACGACCCGGCGCGAAAGCGGCGTATCGGTACTGTATCGGCTCGAGCCTTCATCCATGGTGCGTCCCCGGCGAATGCGGCGCGCATCGCCGCATGGAGCGCTCACGTTACCGCACGTACGTCACGACTGTCCCGGGCCGAGTTCACACCGGTGCACCGTCGCTGTCATGGCGAACCACCGGTACAGTGATCGACGATCCGTCCGTCGACGATCTCGATCCGGCGCTGGCAACGTGCCGCCAGCCGCGGATCGTGGGTCACGATCAGGCATGCCGACCGCGTCTCACGGTTGAACTCCAGCAGCAGTTCGAACACCTCGTCGGCGGTCCGGGTATCGAGATTGCCTGTCGGCTCGTCGGCGAGCACGAGCCGGGGCGCGAGCGCGAGTGCCCGCGCGATCGCCACCCGCTGCTGCATCCCGCCCGACAGCTGGTTCGGACGCTTGCGCAGCGCGTCGCCCAGCCCCACCCGCGCGAGCAGCGCACGCGCCGTGGCCTCGGCCTGCGCGTCGGCGATCCCCCGGTCGATGATCGCCGGCATCATCACGTTCTCCAGCGCGCTGAACCCGGGCAGCAGGTGGTGGAACTGGAACACGAAGCCGATGCTGCGCCCGCGCAGCGCGCCCAGCGCCGCCTCGTCGAGCCCGGCGGTGTCCCGGCCGCCGATGAGGAGCCGCCCGGCGCTCGGCCGCTCGAGCAGGCCGATGATGTTCAGCAGCGTGCTCTTGCCCGATCCCGACGGCCCGACCAGCGCGACGAACTCGCCTGCGTCGAGGCGGACGTCGATGCCGTGGAGCACCTCGACGGCGACCGGCGTGTCGATCCCGTACGACTTGCGGATGCCCTGCAGCTCGACGATCGCCGTCATGGCCGCGCTAGATCCGGATCGCCTGCACCGGGTCCATCCGCGCGGCGCGGCGCGCCGGCAGCGCCGCCGCCGCGAGGCCGACGACGATCGCGACCGCGCAGGCCGACAGCACGATGCCCGGATCGGTCTCGGCGACGAACAGCGGCGAGCCGTCGGCATTGCGGTAGACGCGCGCGAAGAAGTGCAGCAACCCGCTCGCCAGCGCGGTGCCCAGCGCCGAGCCCACGAACCCGTACAGCGCGCCCTGGAGCAGGAACACCATCATGATGCGGCGCGGGCTCGCGCCCATCGCGCGCAGGATCCCGATCTCGCGCTGCTTCTGCACCACCGACACCACGAGCACGCTGGCGATGCCGACCGCGACGATCGCCACCACGAAGCCCCGGATCAGGCTGTTCGAGACGGCCTGGTTGCGCAGCGCCGCGAGCAGCTGGGCATTGGTCTTCATCCAGCTGTCGACCTGCAGCCCGGTCTGCGCCGCGAGTCGCTGCGCCACCGCATTGGCGCCGAAGATGTCGTCCACGGTCAGGTCGACGTTCGAGACGCCGCCGGCCAGGTCGAGCAGCGACTGCGCGAGCTTCATGCCGACGAACACCCAGCGCCGGTTCAGGTCGCGGTTGCCGATGTCGAACAGGCCGACCACGGTGACCAGGTCGTCGCGCCCCTGGGCGGTGAGCACGCGGATCCGGTCGCCCAGCGAGACGCCCAGGTCCTTCGCGAGCTCGACGCCGATCACCGCGTCGGAGCCCGACAGCTCGAAGCGGCCGGCGACCAGGTAGCGGTCGATGCGGACCACGCGCCGGTAGCGCTCGGGGTCGACGCCGTTGAGCGCGATCGCCTTGTTCGCGGTGCCGCGCAGCGCGAACCCGGCGCCCGAGACCATCGGGGAGGCCGCGACCACGCCCGGCGTCGCCGCCGCCAGCGTCATCACGGACTCCCATTGGTCCACCGAGCGCAGCCGCTGCGCGCGCGGCTGCACGATCGCGGCGGTCGAGTCCGCGGGCAGCGAGCGCAGCGCCACCTCCTCGGCCGGCCGGATCACGATGTGCGCCTGGCTGCCCAGCGTGCGTTCGATGATCGAGCTCTGGAGCTGGCTGATCAGGTGGGTCAGGAACACGATCACCGCCACGCCGCCGACCACGCCGGCGAGGATCAGCGCGGTCTGCATGCGCCCCTCGCGCAGGTAGCGCAGCGCGACCAGCCACTCGAACGGCAGCCGCGCCCTCATCGGCGGGGCGCGCCGGCGGACGCGCGCAGGCGCACGCGCTCGCCCGGCCGCGCGCCCGATGCAGGCAGGATCACCGCGTCGCCCTCGGCCAGCCCTTCCCGGACCTCGACCGTGCCGACCCCGCGCAGCCCCAGCACGACCGGCGCCTGCTCGGCGCGGCCGTCGCGCGCCACCAGCACCGCGGCGCGCTCCCCCGGCCCTCCCCCGGCATCGCGGATCGCGTCGGCGGGCAGCACCTGCGCGGCATCGCGCCGCCCGACGACCAGCTCGACCGAGACGGTCATCTCGGGCCGGAGGAAGTCGGGCGGTCGCGGCACCCGCAGCCGGACCTCGACGGTTCCGCGCTGGCCGTCGATCGACGGCGCGACGTAGTACAGCTCGGCCTCGAACGCACGCTCCGGGAACGCGTCGGCCACCGCCGAGGCGCGCTGCCCGACGCCCAGGTGGCGCAGGTTCTTCTCGTCGACCGCGGCGACGATGCGCGTCTCGCCCGCCTGCGCCAGGCTCAGGATCGGGCGCCCCACCTGGGCGGTATCCCCGGGCTCCGCGGTCCGGGTCAGCACCACCGCGTCGACCGGCGCGCGCAGCGTCAGCAGCTCGAGCCGCGCCGACGCGCTCGCGACGTTGGCGCGCGCCTGCTCGATGCGCACGCGCGCGAGCTCGGCCTCGGCCCCGCCCTCGCGATTGCCCTGCGCCTGGGCCTCGGCGGCGGCCAGCGCGGCGCGCGCGGTCGCCTC
>JBDHRX010000109.1:0-9946 GCA_039807785.1 Burkholderiaceae bacterium | reverse complement strand
CGGCGGCGGCGTGGCCGGCGCCTCGCCGGCCAGCGCCGCGACGAAGGCGTCCACGCCGGTGCCGCCGACGCCGGGACCGATCGCCCCGCCCGGCGGAATGCCGGCCGGTGACGCGCCGGGCGCACCGCCGGCCGGCGCGCACTGCTGCGCGGCAACCGGGAGAGCGCCCAGGCAGCAGGCCACGAGCCCGAGGCGCCCGACGAGCCCCGCGCAGCGATGGATGGATCGTGCCGTGATCGGTGGTCCTGTCATGGCGCCAAGCTATCGGCGCCCCGCGCCGGCCACAATTCGACCGATGTCCTAGGTCCACCGGCACGCGCGCTATCCTTGGCGCATGTCCACGCGCCTGTCGGTCCGCTACCGCATCCGCGGCCCCGAATCCTCGATCCGGGCGCGCGCGCAGGCGCTGGCGATCGAGCAGTCGATCGAGATGCCGCCCGAGGCGGTCCGCGATGCCCGCGTGCGCCGCGAGGTCGTCGGGCAGGTGCGCTCGATCGCGCCCGCGCCGGACGCACCGGACCGGTTCGACGTCGAGCTCGCGCTCGCCGAGGAGACGACCGGCGCCGAGCCCGGCCAGTTGCTGAACATGCTGTTCGGCAACTGCTCGCTGCAGCCCGACGTCGAGCTGGTCGACCTGCGCTTGCCGGACACGCTGCTCGCCGCCCTGCCCGGACCGCGCTTCGGCCTCGAGGGCTGGCGCGCCGCCGTCGGCGCGGCCGGCAGCGCGCGCCCGCTCAGCTGCACCGCGCTCAAGCCGCAGGGCCTCGCGCCGGACGCGCTGGCCGCGCTCGCCTACGCGTTCGCGCGCGCCGGCATCGACGTGATCAAGGACGACCACGGCATCGCCGACCAGCCCGCCGCGCCGTTCGCCCGCCGCGTGCCGCAGGTGCAGGCCGCCGTCGCGCGCGCCAACCGCGAGAAGGCCGGCTCGGACGGCCCGCTCGCCGGGCACCGCTCGGTCTACGCGCCCAACCTGTCCGGCGGCCCGCGGCGCCTGGAGGCGCAGCTTCGCATCCTGCGGGACGAAGGCGTGGGCGCGGCGCTCGCCTGCCCGATGCTGCTGGGGGTGCCGGTGTTCGCCGAGATGCTGCGCGCCGAGGCCGGCGTGCCGCTGCTCGCGCACCCGGCGCTCGCGGGCCATGCGCGCATCGCCGCGCCGCTGCTGCTCGGCCGGCTGTTCCGCCTGTTCGGCGCCGATGCGACGATCTTTCCGAACTGGGGCGGGCGCTTCGGCACGCCGCGCGCCGACTGCCTCGCGATCGCCGAGCGGGCGCGCGCGCCGCTGGGCGCGCACGCGCCGGCGCTGCCGGTGCCGGCCGGCGGGATGAGCGTCGAGCGCGTCGGCGAAATGCTCGACGACTACGGCCCGGATACCATGCTGCTGGTCGGCGGCGACCTGCTGGCCGCCGGCGACGCGATGCCGGAACGCGCGGCGGCGTTCGCCGCGCGCGTCGCGCGCGCCTTCGCCTCCCGCGAGCCCCAGTCATGACCGACGCCCCGATCCGCAAGGCGCTGCCCGGCTACCGCTGGGAGCACACCGAGACGATGCGCTACAAGGAGGCGGGCAGCGCGCCGTTCCGCGCCATCACGCGCCAGGTGTTGTTCCACGAAGCGGGGCTCGACTGCGAGTGGCGCTATTTCGAGATCGCCCCGGGCGGCTATTCGACGCTCGAGCGCCATCGGCACGCCCATGCGGTGATGATCCTGCGCGGCCGCGGCCGCTGCCTGGTCGGCGACCACGTGCACGAGGTCGCCGAACGCGACCTGGTCTCGATCCCGCCGCTGGCGTGGCACCAGTTCCGCGCCGACACCGGGGTGCCGCTCGGGTTCCTGTGCCTGGTCGACAAGGAACGGGACCGGCCGCAGTTGCCCGATGCCGCGCAGCTCGCCGAGCTGCGACGCTCGCCCGAAATCGCGGCGTTCATCGCCGCGACCGGCGCCGGCGGTGAGTGAGCGTTTCGCCGGCGTGGCGGCCGAGCCGCTCGCGGCGCACGCCGGCGCGCCGCGGCTGCAACGCGCCGGCGACCTGCTGCGCCTGACCCTGGATCGCCCGGCCGAGCACAACCGGCTCGATCCCGCCGACGTCGACGCCCTGCTCGCGCTGTTCGAGCGGCTCGCCGGCGACCGCGGAGTGCGCGCGCTGGTGCTGACCGGCAGCGGCGAGCGCAGCTTCAGCTCCGGCTACACCCTCGATGCGATCGCCGACGAGCTCGACGCGCGCTTCGAACGCATGCTCGATGCGCTCGAGCGGCTGCCCTTCGTCACCATCGCCGCGCTCAACGGCAGCGTCTACGGCGGCGCGACCGATCTCGCGCTGTGCTGCGACATCCGCCTCGGGCCGCCGGACATCGGCATGCTCATGCCGGCGGCCAGGTTCGGATTGCACTACTACCCGGGCGGCCTGCGCCGCTACCTGGCCCGGCTCGGGCTGCCGGCCGCGAGCAAGCTGCTGCTGACCGCCATGCGCATCGATGCCGACGAGATGCTGCGCATCGGGTTCCTCACCGAGCGCGTGCCGCGCGAGGTGCTCGGGGCGCGCGTCGACGCCTATCTCGACCGGATCCTGGAGACCGCTGCCGACCCGGTCACGGAGATGAAGCGCCACCTGCTCGCGCTGGCGCAGGCCGGCCTCGACGGACCCGGGGGCCAGGCCGTCCTGGCGTCGATGCGCGATGCGTACCGGGACAGCCTCGCCTCCGACACGCTGCGCACCCGGATCGCCGATCTGCTCGCGGCACGACGCCGGACGACCTGACCGAGGAGGCCCCATGCGCGCATCCGCCCCGTCCCGCGAACCCCGCATCGATCATGCCCGCCGCGCCTGGCTGCGGCGGCTGTCCCTGGCGCCCGGAGCCGCGCTCGCCGCCTCCGGCGCGGCGGCGCAGGCGCCCCGGGTGCGCGTGGCCACGCTCGCGCGCGGCCTCGCCCATCCGTGGTCGCTCGCCTTCCTGCCGGACGGCCGGATGCTGGTGACCGAGCGCCCGGGCCGCCTGCGCCTGGTGCAGCCCGACGGACGCGTCTCCGCGCCCCTGCCCGGCGTGCCGCCGGTGTTCGCGCGCGGCCAGGGAGGCCTGCTCGACGTCGTCCCGGGGCCGGACTTCGCGCGCGACCGCTCGGTGTTCCTCTCGTACGCCGAAGCCACCGCCGACGGCGCGCGCAGCGCCGTCGCGCGCGCCGAGCTGGTCGACGGCGCCGCCCCCGCGCTGCGCGACGCGCGCCCGATCTTCTCGCAGCGCCCCGCGGCCCGCGGCGGCAACCATTTCGGGTCGCGGCTCGTGTTCGCGCGCGACGGCACCCTGTTCGTCACGCTCGGCGACCGCTTCACCGAACGCGACCGGGCGCAGACGCTCGACAACCACCTGGGCAAGATCGTGCGGATCCGCGCCGACGGCGGCATCCCGCCCGACAACCCCTTCGTCGGCCGCTCCGGGGCGCTGCCCGAGATCCACTCGTACGGCCACCGCAACGTGCAGGGCGCCGCGCTGCACCCGGTCTCCGGCCGGCTCTGGACGCACGAGCACGGCCCGCAGGGCGGCGACGAGGTCAACCTCGAGCACGCCGGCGCCAACTACGGCTGGCCGGTCGTGACCCACGGGCGCGAGTACGGGACCGGCGCGCGCATCGGCGTGAGCACCGAGCGCGCGGACGTGACGCCGCCGCTGTGGCAATGGACGCCGTCGATCGCCCCGTCCGGCATGGCCTTCTGCACCGCGGACCGCTACCCCGGCTGGCGCGGCAGCCTGTTCGTCGGCTCGCTGAAGTTCGGGCTGCTGGCGCGGCTCGAGCTCGACGGCGAACGCGTCGTCCGCGAGGAGCGCCTGCTCGCCGATCTCGGCCGGCGCGTGCGCGACGTGCGCCAGGGCCCGGACGGCCTGATGTATCTTCTCACCGACGAATCCGACGGCGAGCTGCTCCGGCTCGAGCCGGCGACCTGACCGAGACCGACCCGACCATGCCCGACATCGAGGATCCGATCCGACACGAAACCGGCGACGGGCGCGGCGCGTTCTTCATCGAGCGCGACGGCCGCCGCGTGGCCGAGCTCACCTACGCGCGCGGCGACGCGAACGCGATCGTCGACCACACCTGGGTCGATCCGGCGCTGCGCGGCGGCAACGCGGCGCGCCGGCTGGTCGAGGCGGTGGTCCAGTGGGCGCGCACCGAACGCGTGAAGCTGGTCCCGACCTGCTCGTACGTGCGGCGGGTGTTCGACCGCACGCCCGGCTACGCCGACGTGCGCTGAGCGGCGGCGTCCGGGTCGCGCCGGAAGCGGTAGATCGCCTGGGTCGCGCGCAGCGCCGGCAGCCGGCTCACGCGGCGCCCGTCGGCCAGGAACGCGCGCCCGGTGATCGTCAGGCCGAGCCGGCGCAGGAAGTCCTCGAAGTCGCGCACCGTCGACATGTGCAGGTTGGGCGTGTCGTACCAGTCGTAGGGCAGCTCGCGCGACACCGGCATCCGCCCGCGCAGGATCGACCACGCGTGGGACCAGTGCCCGAAGTTGGGCAGCGACACGATGCCCTCGCGACCGACTTCGCTCATCTCGCGCAGCACCCGCTCGGTCTGGTGCGTCATCTGGATCGCCATCGACAGCACCACGACGTCGAACGACAGCGCGTGGAACATGCCCAGGCCCGCCTCGATGTCCTGCTGGATCACGTCGACGCCGGCGCGCATGCACGCCAGCACCTGCGCGTCGTTGATCTCCACGCCGTAGCCCTTGCAGCCCTTCGCCGCCTGGAGGTGGGCGACCAGCGCGCCGTCGCCGCAGCCGAGGTCGAGCATCCGGGCGCCCGGGGCGATCCAGCCGGCGATCAGGGCGAGGTCGGCGCGCAGCCCGTTCGCCGTTCCCGGGACGCTCCGGTCGCCGGCGGCGCTCATCGCCCCCCTCCGTTGCGGCGGACCCAGCCGTCGACGCGCTCGAACCAGCTTCGCATCACCGCCATGTACTGCGGGTCGTCGAGCAGGAAGGCGTCGTGGCCGTGGGGCGCGTCGACCTCCGCATAGGTGACCCGCCGGCCGTTCGCGAGCAGCGCCTCGACGATCTCGCGGCTGCGTTCGGGCGCGAAGCGCCAGTCGGTGGTGAACGAGACCAGCAGGAAGTCGGCCTGCGCCGGCGCCAGCGCGCGCGCCAGGTCGCCGCCGTGCGCGAGCGCCGGGTCGAAATAGTCGAGCGCGCGCGTGATCAGCAGGTAGGTGTTGGCGTCGAAGTAGCGCGAGAACTTCTCGCCCTGGTAGCGCAGGTACGACTCGATCTCGAACTCGACGTCGAAGGTGAAGCGGTAGTCGCTGCGCAGCGCCGTGTCGGAGACCTGGCGGCGCAGCGCGCGCCCGAACTTCTCGCCCATCACGTCGTCGGACAGGTACGTGATGTGCCCGATCATCCGCGCCACCTGCAGCCCGCGCGACGGCACCACGCCGTGGTCGTAGAACCGGCCGCCGTGGAAGTCGGGATCGGTGATGATCGCGCGGCGCGCCACCTCGTTGAAGGCGATGTTCTGCGCCGACAGCTTCGGCGCGGTCGCCGCGGCGACGCAGTGCGCGACGCGCTGCGGATACAGCGTGCTCCAGGCCAGCGCCTGCATCCCGCCGAGGCTGCCGCCCATCACCGCCGCGAAGCGCTCGATGCCCAGCGCGTCGGCGAGCCGCGCCTGCGCGTGGACCCAGTCCTCGACCGTGACCACCGGGAAATCCGGGCCGTAGGGCCTGCCGGTGGCCGGATCGATGCTCATCGGGCCGGTGGAGCCGAAGCAGCTGCCGAGGTTGTTCACCCCGATCACGAAGAAGCGCTCGGTATCGACCGGCTTGCCCGGCCCGACCATGTTGTCCCACCAGCCGAGGTCATCGGGCGCGCCGGCATGGGTGCCGGCGACGTGATGGCCGGCGTTCAGCGCATGGCAGACGAGGACCGCGTTGGAGCGCTGCGCGTCGAGCGTGCCGTAGGTCTCGTAGACGAGCTCGTAGCCGGCGATCGAGGCGCCGCTGCGCAGCGCGAGCGGCGCCTCGAAGCGCATCCGCCTGGGGGCGACCACGCCGACGCCCCCGGGTGCGGGAGTCGACAGGATCCGGGACTGGACGGGTTGGTTCAAGATCGCGGGCGACACGCGGCCGCCGAAAAGCACGAAGCCCGACCGGCTTGCTGGCGGGTCGGGCTCCTTCGGGCGTGCACCGGGCCGCTTTAGCCGTATTTGTTACGCGCCCGCAAGCTGATCCTCAAATCGGCGCGATGAGACTGTACGGAAGGTAAGCCTGCGCCGATCGGCTGTCAAATCCGGTCCCGGCTGCCGCGGGCGCTTTGCGCCGCCCGCCCGGCGAGAGTTAGACTCGACGCCCTCTCGTTTCTTCGCCTGCGACCGAGCATCGATGTTGCGCACTCGGCGGTTTCTCGTCGGCCTGGCGATCATCGCCTGGTCGGGATGGTTCCTGGCGGCGGCGCTGCAACGCTGGCGGTTCGAGCGCGTCTGCTCGATGGTGTGCGGGCCGTTCGTCCCGGTGGAGCTGGTCGAGCACTACCGCCGCGCCTTCGATTGGCAAACGCCGCTGCTGGCGGCCTCGCTGCCGCTGGCGGCCCTGATCGGGTACCGGATCGCCCTGCGCCTCTCCGTGTGCTTCTCGGTGCGCTTCTCCGCGAACCGCTTGCGCGGGCCCTGATTCCGCCGGCCCCGGAACCGCGTCCGGCCGTCTCCCGCTCCGTGGCCCCGGGCTAGCCCGAGGCCATGGCCGGCACCAGGTCGCCGGCGAGGCCGGCCAGCAGCTCGTAGGACCGCAGGCGCGCGGCGGGGTCGTAGATCGCGGCGGCGACCATCAGCTCGTCGGCGGCGGTCGCGTCGATGAATGCCTGCAGCGCGGGCCGCACCGTCGCCGGCGAGCCGACGAAGGCGCACGACAGCATCCGCGCGACCTGCGCCTTCTCGGCGGGCGTCCAGAACGCTTCGATGTCGTCGATCGGCGGCGGCAGCCGGCCGCGCGTATTGCGGATCATCCGCGTGAACGTCTGCTGCGCCGTGGTGAAGAGGCGTCGCGCCGCGTCGTCGGTATCGGCCAGGAAGACGCCGATGCCGGGCATCGCGTAGGGGCGCGCGGGCCGGGCCGGCGACCGGAAGCTCTCCCGGTAGACCCGCAGGGCCGGCATCAGGGCCTCCGGGGCGAAATGCGAGGCGAACGCATAGGGCAGCCCCAGCGCCGCGGCGAGCTGCGCGCCGTACAGGCTCGAGCCCAGGATCCACAGCGGCACCTCCAGCCCGGCCCCGGGAACCGCCCGGTACGGCTGCCCCGTCCGCTCCGGACCGAGCAACGCCTGGAGCTCGAGCACGTCGTCGGGGAAGGTGTCGGCCGCGCGCGGATCGCGGCGCAGCGCGCGCGCCGTGACCGGATCGGTGCCCGGCGCGCGGCCGAGCCCGAGGTCGATGCGGCCCGGATACAGCGATTCGAGCGTGCCGAACTGCTCGGCGATCAGCAGCGGCGCGTGATTGGGCAGCATGATCCCGCCGGCGCCGACCCGGATCGTCCGCGTGCCGCCGGCCACGTAGCCGATGACGACCGACGTGGCTGCGCTGGCGATGCCGGCCATGCCGTGATGCTCGGCCAGCCAGTAGCGGCGATAGCCCCAGGCCTCGCAATGCTGCGCGAGCCGGAGGGTCTCGCGCAGCGCGTCGGCGGGCGTGGCGCCCTCGCAGATCGGCGCGAGGTCGAGAACGGACAGGGCGATCATGGCGGCAACTGCAGCCGCGCCGGCGTGGCCGCGCGCGCGTCGCGCTGAGGGCGCCGCGGGGGCGAGCGCCCGCGGCGCCCTCAGCGCGACGCGCGCGCCAGCAGGAAGGTGAGCGCCAGCGTCGGCAGCGCCGCGCCGAGCTGGGTCGAGACCAGCGGCAGCAGGTGGAAGCTCGCCACGCCCAGCAGCCAGATCGCGACCGCGCCGCCGTCGACCCGCTTCGCGCCCACCAGCGCGGCCACGTCGGAGCGCCCGCCCAGCCGGCCGAGGATCACGCCGTACAGCGGCACGAAGACCGAGCTGAGCATCAGCAGGAAGGGCTCGAGGCTGTGCATCGGCAGCACCAGCGCCAGCGCGGTGCACAGCAGCGCGAGCAGCACGCCCCAGCGGCGCGTGCTCCAGCCCGGCGCCAGGCTGTGTCCCGCCACCGATCCCGAATAGAGATCGCCGTAGGCGTTGTCCACCTCGTCGATCAGGATCAGGCCGAGGGCGACCAGGCCGCCCTGCGCAAGCAGCAGCGCCGACACCAGGTCGGCCGACGGCGTCGTCAGCGCCACCAGGACGCCGAGCGCATAGCACCAGGCGTTCGCCAGCGCGTAGCCGAGCCAGGTACCGCGCAGGGCACTGCGGCCGTCGCGCCCGTGCCGAGCGAAATCGGCGACCAGCGGCAGCCAGGAGATCGGCATCGCGATCACCAGGTCGAGCGCGGACAGCGTGCTCATGCCGCCGTCGCCACGGCGATTCCAGAGCGCCTCCCAGCCGAGCGCCTGCGCCTTGCCGAGGAACTGCCAGGTCAGCCACAGCAGCGACAGGATCACCAGCGGCAGGCCGAAGCGGCCGATGAACCGCCGCACCAGCCGCACCATCGAGCCCGACAGCAGCGCGACCAGCAACGCCCCGAAGACCAGCGTGACCAGCACCGCCGGCCACGGCAGGCCGCCCGCGGCGGCGGACGCGCCGGTCGGCGCCGGTGCCAGCGCTCCGGCCTGGCGCGCGATGGCGAGCGCGCCGTCGCGCATGACGACCAGCTCGAAGGTGGTCCAGCCGATCAGCTGCACGATGTTCAGCACCACCGGCAGCCGCGCGAAGCGGCTGCCGTAGGCGGCGTGCATCAGGCCGGCGCTGGACAGGCCGCTGTCGCAGCCGATCTTCGCGGTCCAGCCGAGCAGGCCGGCGCCGAGCACCGAGCCGCCGAGGATCGCGGCCAGCGCCGCCTGCGTCCCGAGCGCGGGCACCAGGTAGGCGCCCACCTGCATGACGAGCAGGCCGACGCCGAGGCTGAGCCAGAGTGCAGCGTGGTCGCGCCAGCCGAACAGGCGGTCGGCGGCGGAAAGCGGGATGAGGGCGGTATTGCGGGCGATCGTCGTCATGGCGGCTTCCCTGCGCGGGCATTACCCCGATCAGGTTCGAAGGGTCTGGTCTCAGCTGCGCCGCGGAAGACTCCGCGGCACGGCACCCCTAGCAACTGCGCGGCGACCGACCCGGCCGCCGCGCAGGCGACAGTGTAGCCGAGTCCGGTGCGCCGCGGCCCGGACGGCTCCGCCGGCGCGGACGCCCGGCGCGCTCAGGCGAACAGCCAGCGACAGATCGCCACGGCCGCGACCACCGCGACGAAGTCCGCGATCAGCGCCGCCGCCAGCGTGTGGCGCACGCGGCGCACCTGCACGGCGCCGAAGTACACCGCGAGGACGTAGAACGTCGTCTCGCTCGAGCCCTGCAGCGTGCTGACCAGGTAGCCGGTATAGCTGTCCGGGCCGATCGCCGGATCGTTGACGACCGCGGCCATCACGCCGTAGGCGCCCGAACCCGAGAGCGAGCGCAGCAGCGCCATCGGCAGCGCCTCGGCCGGCAGCCCCGCCTGCGCGGTATAGGCGCCGAGCGCCGCGACGAGCGCATCCAGCGCGCCGCTGGCGCGCAGCATCGCCACCGCCACCAGGATCGCGACCAGGTAGGGGATGATCCTCAGCGCGACCTGGAAGCCCTCCTTCGCGCCGTCGACGAAGGATTCGTAGATGCGCACCCCGCGCAGCGCGCCGAACGCCAGGAACCCGGCCATCAGCCCGGGCACGATCCAGGGCGAGAACGAGCGGCCCCACACGATCGTCACCGGCACCAGCGCGACGACCGCCCCGAGCGCCAGCAGCGACGCCCAGAGGGGATAGGCGCCCGGGTCCGGGATCGCTTCCGCGCGGACGGCCGGGGCAGGGCCGGCGCCGGTCGCGCGGGCCGGCACCCCTG
>JBDHRX010000108.1:0-10098 GCA_039807785.1 Burkholderiaceae bacterium | reverse complement strand
GCCGAGGAACAGCGTCAGCACGGTCGCCGACGAGAAGTCCTCGACGAAGATGTCGCCGTGGATCATCCGCACGCGGTCCGACACGCCGGCCCGCTCGACGTTGCGCCGGGCCAGCGCGACCAGGTCGGGGTTGTACTCGATGCCGACGGCCCTGGCGCCGAAGCGTCGCGCGGCCCAGATCGGGATCTTCCCGTCGCCCGAGCCCAGGTCGTAGACGACGTCGGCGGCGGTGACCTGCGCCGCCTCGAGCATCGGCAGCACCAGCGGGTCGAGCGTCGGCACCCACATCACGTCCTTGCCGTGCTGGCCGACCCAGGGGCGATACGTGCCGTCGCCCGCGCCCGGGGCCGTGCATCCGGCGAGGGCGAGCAGGAACGCGAGGATCAGGATCGGCCGGCGTTGCATCGGGCTGCGGAACGGAGAACGGCCCGGGTCGGCGGGAACGATGGCGGGCCAGCGCCGGCAGCCCATCGCCACTACCTCGGTTCGAGCTTCATGCGCCGCCCGAGAAACTCGAACGCGCGTTGCACGGACTGCCCGGTGATGGCGCTGTCATACAGATAGATCACTTGCCGGCCACCGGCCCAGGGCGGACTCCGGCGCTGGCCGTGCTGGTCATCGCAATCCCAGCAATGCGTCGCATCCTCGAACACGTGGACCTCCAGCGGGTTGCCGCGTTCCTTTTGCACCGCCGCACGGCTCAGGCACTCCTCTGCCGGCGACTCGGTATCGTTCCGTCCCAGGAGCAGAAGCGTCGGCGTGGCGAGATCGGGGCGCAGGAACTCGTTGCCGGGAAAGTTGCCGAATGGGCCGATGTAGCAGGAAGGGTACAGCGCCACCGCGGCCGCCACCCGGTCGCGTCCCGGCGCGACGTCGGCCGTGTATCCCGTGCTTCCGGCGAGCAGTCCCGCCATGGCGCCCCACGAGAAGCCGATCGTCGCGATCCTGGTCTTGTCGACGAACGGCAAGGTCTCGAGGTGCGCGGCCGCGTCGAGCACGTCCTTCACGCCGCGGGCCATCGGGATCGGCGCCGCGGGCCGGCAATTCGGTGATCCGCGCGACGTGAATGCGTCGATGATGAACGCCACGTATCCGCGCTGGATGGATTCCTTCCGCCAAAGACCCAGTTGCTGCTTCATGCCGCCGCAGCTATGCACCAGGATGACCGCAGGGAAGGGCCCCGTGCCCTCGGGCTTCCAGATGCCCATCGCGATCGGGCTGAACAGCGACAGCTCGCGAGCTTCCTCCGGAAAGGCCAGATCGGGGTGGGCATGCCGGACCTGGGCAACGGCAAGACCCGCGGACATGAGCACGAGCGTCGCGATCGCGGCGCGAAGGTTGCCAGCCATTTCCCGTCTCCCCATATTTGCGAAACCGGATCTCGTGCGTCGAGGATGCGGATCCATGGCCCCGGGGTGGGGCTAGAGCATCCGCCCGAGCACCGCGAGCAGCGCCCACGGCCAGACCAGGTTCACGATCGTCCAGACCCCGGTGAGCACGGTCGCGGGCGGGCACGGCGGGCCGTAGCGATCGGCGGATTTCTGCGCGCGAATGAACGAGTAAGCGCCCACGGTCAAGAGGAACACCGGCCCCAGGCCCAGCGTCAGCCAGAAGATCAGCACGCTCAGGGCCGCCGGCAGGCCGAGGTCCCGGCCGCGCCGGACGGTCGCGACCGTGGCGAGGACCAGGATCGCGGCGGCGATGACCAGGATCGCCGGCACCGGGCGCTCCGCCCCGACATAGGCGCCGCGCGTGGCGAGACCGAGCGCGTACAGTGCCAGGCCGAGCGCGTTGATCGCCGGCAGCAGGCCGAAGAGCAGGAAACGGGTACGGTCGTAGCGCATCGATCGCCTCGGGGAACGACGGCGATCATGGCGACCCGCGCGGGACGGCGCAAGGGCCGCGTGTCGGCGCTCGTCGCCTGCCGTCGGCGCCGGCTCCCTGCCGTCGGCGCTCGTCGCCCGGCGCCGGCCTGCACTCAGCCCCTGCGCTCGAGCGCCAGCCGGACGCCGAGCGCGACCAGCACCAGGCCGCTGCCGCGGTACAAGGCCACCAGGGCGCCCGGGCGGGCGCGCAGCCAGCCCGAGAGCACGCCGGCGCCCAACCCCACCGGGCCCTTGACCAGGAAGGTCAGCCCCGCGAACGCCAGGCCGAGGACGAAGATCGACAGGGTCGGGTGCGCGGCGCCGGGCCGGACGAACTGGGGCAGGAACGCGAAATAGAACACCGCGATCTTCGGGTTCGAGAGATTGGACAGCGCGCCGTCGGCGAACAGCCGCCGCAGCGACCGGGGCCGCCCGCCCGAGACCGCGAGTTCGTGGCTCCGGGTACGCAGCAACTGCACGCCGATGTACACCAGGTACGCCGCGCCCGCGAGCTTCAGCGCCAGGAACAGCCACTCCGAGGCGCGCAGCAGCGCGCCGAGGCCGAGCGTGGCGAGCACCGTGTGCCCGACCAGCCCCACGCTCACCCCCGCGGCCGTGACGACGCCGGCCGCCGGACCTTGCGCGATCGAGCGCGACATGACCAGCACCATGTCCTGGCCGGGCGTCGCGATGAGCACCAGCGACGCCGCGACGAACAGGATCCAGGCTGCCTCGATCATTGCCCCGCCCCTTCCCCGGGGCGGTCCGGCCCCGTAGCTGCGAAGTGTGCCCTAGGCAGCGTCGGGCTGGTTCTCGGGCGCGGCCTGGCAGAACGCCGCGTCCGCCTCGCAGGCGGCGACGATGCGCAGGATGGTCGGCTTGTCGTCGAGGCGGCACTCGAAGCGGCGCGCGTTGAACACCTGCGGAACCAGGCAGCAGTCGGCCAGCGTCGGCGCGTCGCCGTGGCAGAAGCTGCCGGTGCGCGGATCGTCGGCGAGCATCCGCTCGACCGCCGCGAGCCCTTCGTCGACCCAGTGCCGGTACCAGGCGTCCTTCGCCGGCGCCGGGACCCCCAGGTCACGCACCAGGTACTGCAGCACGCGCAGGTTGTTCAGCGGGTGGATATCGCAGGCGATGGTCTGCGCGATCGCCCTCACCCGGGCGCGCCCGGGCGCGTCGCCGGGCAGCAGCGGCGGTGCCGGATGGACCTCGTCGAGGTACTCGACGATGGCCAGCGACTGGGTGATGAGGCCGGCGCCGGTCCGCAGCACCGGGACCAGCCCGATCGGGCTGCGCGCGAGGTGCTCGGGCCGGCGCTGCTCGCCGCCGTCGCGCACCAGGTGCACCGGCACCGTCTCGTACGGCAGCCCCTTCAGGTTCAGCGCGATGCGGACCCGGTACGCGGCCGAGCTGCGGAAGTAGGAGTAGAGCTGCACGGGCGCTCCGGTCAGGCGCCGTAGCGCTCGACGCGCTGCTCGATCGCGCCGAACGGGCTGCGGCCCGCGGCGTCGAGCATCTCGATCCGGACCGTGTCGCCGAAGCCCAGGTACGGCGTGCCCGGCGCGCCGGTCTCGATCGTCTCGTACATGCGCAGCTCGGCGATGCAGCAGTAGCCGACGCCGCCGTCGCGCACGCTGGACCCGTGCAGCCCCCCCTGCCGGTTCGAGACCGTGCCCGAACCGATGATCGATCCGGCGCCGAGCTCGCGGGTGGCCGCCGCATGGGCGACGAGCCGCGGGAAGTCGAACACCATGTCGGTGCCCGCGTCGGGCCGGCCGAACAGCTCGCCGTTGATGTGCACCACCAGGGGCAGGTGGACCTTGCCGTCGCGCCAGGCCTCGCCCAGCTCGTCGGGCGTGACCGCCACCGGCGAGAACGCCGATGCCGGCTTGGACTGGAAGAAGCCGAAGCCCTTGGCGAGCTCGGCCGGGATCAGGTTGCGCAGCGACACGTCGTTGACCAGCATCAGCAGCCGGATCGCGCCGGCGCACTGCGCGGGCTCGGCGCCCATCGCGACGTCGCCGGTGACCACCGCGACCTCCGCCTCGAGGTCGATGCCCCAGTCCAGGCTCAACGCGCGGATCGGGTCGCGCGGGCCGGCGAACGCGTCGGAGCCGCCCTGGTACATCATCGGATCGGTCCAGAACTGCGCCGGCATCTGCGCACCGCGCGCGCGCCGCACCAGCTCGACGTGGTTCACGTAGGCCGAGCCGTCGGCCCACTGGTAGGCGCGCGGCAGCGGCGAATGGCAGCTGGCCGGATCGAACGGCAGCGTCTGCCGCCCGGCGACGCCGTCGTCCGCGCCGCGCTCGAGCGCGTCGAACGCCCGCGCGAGCGCCGGCGCGGCGGCGTCCCAATCGTCGAGCGCCCGCTGCAGCGTCGGCGCGATGTCGCCCACGGTGCGGCAGCGACCCAGGTCGCGGCTCACCACGACCAGGGTGCCATCGCGTCCGCCGCGCTTGAGAGTGGCCAGCTTCATGATGCCGCGACGCTCCGGAGGTTCAGCGCTTGCGCAGCCGGTCGAGCTCGGCGGTCATTTCCCCGAACAGCCCGGCCCCGACTTCCTTCGAGAACGCCTCCCAGACCGGCTTGACCCGCTCGCGCATGCGCGCCGCCTCGGCCGGCGCCACGTCGTTGACCTGCATGCCGGCCGCCGCGAGCGCCGCCTGCGCCGAGCGCGCCTGTTCGCGCGCGACCTGGCGCTGGTAGCTGCGAGCCTCGATCGCCGCGTCGACCAGGATCTTGCGGTCGGCCTCGGAGAGCCGGTCCCAGAACTTCTTCGAGACCAGCGGGACGAACGCCCCGTACGCATGCCGGGTGAGCGACAGGTACTTCTGCACCTCGCCGAGCTTGAGCGCGGCGATCACCGCGGTCGGCGTGCCCTGCCCGTCGACGGTGCGCGTCTCGAGCGCGGTGTAGAGCTCGGGCACCGCCAGCGGCACCGGGTTGGCCCCCAGCGCGCGGATCGTCTCCTGCGAGATCTTCGCCTGGATCGCGCGGAACTTCAGGCCCTGGAAGTCCTCGACGCGGGCGATCGGCCGCTTGCTGTTGGTGGCGTTGAAGAAACCGTTTTCCCAGTAGGCGAGCCCCACCAGACCCTTCTCGGGCAGCCGGTCGAGCAACCGCTTGCCGATCGGGCCGTCGAGGATCGCGTCGACCTCCTGTTCGCTCGAGAACAGGAACGGGAAGTCGAGGATCTCCATCTCCTTGATCATGCCGGTGAGCGTCGTGGTCTGCGGCACCACGAACTCGATCGTCCCGCCCTGCAGCGCGGACGTGACCTGCACGTCGTTGCCCAGCGCGCCGCCGTAGAAGGCCTTGATCCGGATGCTGCCCTGGCTCTTCTGGTCGACCAGCTGGACGAAGCGCGCCACGCCCTGCCCCTGGTGCGACTTCTCGGGCAGCGTGACGGCGAACTTGGCGTTGACCTGCGCCAGCGCGGGCGCGCACAGCAGCGCCGAGAAGGCCGCCGCGATCAATGTGTCGATGAACGGTTTGCTCACGATTTCAGTCTCCTTCGTGGGTCGTCGGGGAAGCTAGCGCCACCACCCGGCGGGGACGGTGACCAGGGAGGGAAAGACGACGATCAGCGCGAGCACGACGAGCTCGGCGATCATGAACGGAATCACGCCGCGGCTGGCGCGCGCGAACGAGATCTTCCCGACCGAGCTGACGACGTTCAGCACGACGCCGACCGGGGGCGTGATCATGCCGATCGCGCAATTCATCACGAACAGCACCCCGAGGTAGACCGGATCGACTCCGGCCCGCTCGGCGATCGGCATGAACACCGGCGTGAAGATCAGGATGATCGGGATGAAGTCGAGCGCCATGCCGGCCAGGAACACCGCCGCCATCATCGCGGCCACCAGCAGCGTCTGGTTGCCGGCGAAGGCCTCGAGCCAGGCCGCGACCTGGTCGGGGATCTCGGCGACCGCGATCATGTACGAGGCGACCATCGCCAGCGCGGCGAGGATCAGCACCACCGAGGTGGTGCGCGCCGTCGCGAGCAGGCACTGGTAGAGCGCGGCCCAGGTCAGCTCGCGGTAGATCGCCGCGCCGACGAACAGCGCGTAGACCGCGGCGACGACGGCGGCCTCGGTCGGCGTGAACACGCCGAACTTCAGGCCGCCGACGATGATCACCGGCATCAGCAGCGCCCAGAAGCCGCGCGCGAGCAGCACCAGGCGTTCGCGCATCGGCACCCGCGCGGCGAGCGCCGCCTGCTCGCGGCGCGAGACGATCCACCAGGCGATCAGCAGCGACACGCCCATGTAGATCCCGGGCGCGATGCCGGCCAGGAACAGCCGCGTGATCGAGACGTTGGCCACGACCCCGAACAGCAGGAAGCCGATCGAGGGCGGGATCACCGGCGCGATCACGCCGCCCGCGGCGATCAGGCCGCAGGCGCGCTCGGGGTCGTAGCCGGCGCGACGCATCATCGGCATCAGGATCGCCGCCAGCGCGGCGGTATCGGCCACCGCCGAGCCCGACAGGCTCGCGAGCAGCACCGCGGCGACGACCGCGACGTAGCCGAGGCCGCCGCGCAGGTGGCCGACGAAGGCGCTCACCATCTCGACGATCCGCTTCGACAGCCCGCCGGCGTTCATCAGCTCGCCGGCGAGGATGAAGAACGGCACCGCCATCAGCACGAAGTTGTCGGCGCCGCCGATCGCGTTCTGGACGATGATCTGGGAATCGAACTGGCCGAGCAGCAGCATCACGCCGACGCCCGAGAACAGCATCGCGAAGGCGATCGGCATGTCGAGCGCGATCGTCACCAGCAGCACCGCCAGGAACACGGCGGCGGTCACGCCCCGTCCTCCTTCCGGCGCCCGGCCTCGCCCGGCACCTTCTCCATCCCTTCCCGGATGCGGCCCTCGAGGCGCTCGGTGAGCACCAGCTCGTCGTCGGTGGGCTGGCCGCAAAGCACGTCCCGGACGTTCAGGACGATGCTCAGCGCGAGCCCGAGCCCGAACACGATCGCGACCCCGTACAGCCAGGCGTAGGGGATGTCGAGCACCGGATAGACGTTGTCGAGGTTGATCGCCGCCTGCGCCCAGCCGCCGATCACGAAGAACGCGCAGGCCACCAGCATCAGCGCCGCGTTGAACACGATCACCGCCTTGCGCGCCCCCGGCGGCATCCGCCGCACCAGGGCGTCGAAGCCCAGGTGCGCGTGTTGCCGCGACGCGAGGATCGCCCCGAGGAAGATCAGCCAGACGAACAGCAGCCGGGACAGCTCCTCGGACACCGCGACGCCGGAATCGAACGCATAGCGCAGCACGACGTTGGCGAACACCAGGACCGCCATTACGGACAGGCAGGCGACGAGCGTCACCTCCAGGATGCGCGTCGCCCAGCGTTCGATCCTCGCGAACATCGCGGCGGCCTCAGGAAGCGCTGAATTCCTTCTCGTGCATCCAGGCGGCGTGCTTCGGCGCCCGGCGCGTGCGCGCCCATTCCTCGAGCATCTCCCACTTGACGTCGTCGAGCCGGCGCGACATCTCGGGCGTGGCGGTGTTGAATGCCAGCTCGAGGCGATGACCGTTCGGGTCGTAGAAATAGATCGACTTGAAGATCGTGTGATCGGTGGGCCCGATCACCTCGATGCCGTCGGCCTCCATGCGGGCCTTGACCTCGTGCAGCCGCTCCATCGAGCCGACCTCGAACGCGAGGTGCTGGGTCCAGACCGGCGTGTTCGGGTCGCGCCCCATCGGCGGCTTGGTCGGCAGCTCGAAGAACGCCAGGATGTTGCCGCCGCCGGCGTCCATGAAGATGTGCATGTACGGATCAGGATCCTTGGTCGACGGGACCTGGTCCTCGGCGATCGCGAGCACGAAGTCCATGTCGAGGTACTTGCGGTACCACTCGACGGTTTCCTTCGCGTCCTTGCAGCGATAGGCGACGTGGTGGATCTTGCTGACGATGCCCATGGGTTCTCCTCCTCGGGTGATCAGGGTCGGCAACGGTGTGGCGCCATTAGATGCCGGGAAGATCTATCATTCAAACAGTATTTGGTCATGCATTCATCGGGGAATCTCATGAATGTCACCCTGCGTCAGCTGCGCGCCTTCGTCGCGGTCGCCCGCACCGGCAGCTTCACGCTGGCCGCGGAAAGCCTGTTCGTCACCCAGTCGGCCCTCAGCGGGCTGATCCGCGAGCTGGAGCAGTCGCTGGGCCTGCGGCTGATCGACCGCAGCACGCGCCGCCTGCACCTGTCCGACGTCGGGCGCGACCTGTTCCCGCTGGTCGACAAGATCCTGCACGACCTCGACGGGGTGCTCGACGAGGTGTCCAACCTGAAGTCCCTGAAGACCGGCACGGTCCGGGTCGCGGCGCCGCAGCTCATGTCGTGCACGCTGCTGCCCGAGGTGATCGCGGCCTTCGCCGCGCACCATCCCGGGATCCGGATCCGGCTCGCCGACAGCCCGGTGGAGAGCGTGGCCGCGCGGGTGCTGTCGGGCGAGGTCGACTTCGGCATCGGGCCCGAGCGCGACCCCAACCCCCACATCGAGGCCGAGACGCTGTTCGAGCTGCCGTTCATGGCCGTGATGCCGGCCGGCCACCCGCTGGCCGGGCGCCGCTCGGTGCGCTGGGCCGACCTGGCGGGCTTCCCGCTGATCTCGCTCGGCGGCGAGTTCGCCGAGCGCCTGGTGGCCGACCTGTACACCACCGCGCGCGACCTGTCGGTCGAGTCGAAGGTCTCGTTCATGACCACTGCGTTCAGCATGGTCAACGCCGGGATGGGCATGACGGTGTGCATCCCCTACGCCGCCTCGCTGGTCCGGCTCTACCGGCTCGAGATGCGCCCGCTGGTCGACCCGGTGGTGACGCGGCGCTTCTTCGTGCTGGGGCGGGCGGGCCGCTCGCTGTCGCCGGCGGCGCAGGGCTTTCGCGACTTCCTGTTCGGCGAGATCGAGCGCCGCAAGGGCTTCGTCGACTAGGGCCACGCGCGTCCCGCCGGGGCCACGCGCGTTCCACCGGGGCCGGGAGCGGGTCGCCGGCCGCGCGAGGCGCTGCGCCGGCGCCGGGAATATTCCGCCGCAGGCACGCGTTCACCGTGCAGGGCCCGCTTTCGCGGGCCCGTCCAACGGAGATCGACTCATGCGCAGGATGATCGCGGCCGCGGCGACGGCGGCAGTGCTGGCGGGATGCAGTACGATGGAATCGATGTACGAGCGCGTGGCGCACCCGGCACCCGCCAAGGCACACGAGGGCATCCTGACCGGCCCCAACGGCATGACGCTCTACACCTTCGACCGCGACCCGGCCGGCGCCGGCCGGAGCGCCTGCAACGGCGCCTGCGCCGCGAACTGGCCGCCGCTGTACGCCGACGACGGCGCGGCGCGCGGCGACTGGACCCTCGTGCGCCGCGACGACGGGCGCACGCAGTGGGCCTACAAGGGCAAGCCGCTCTACTACTGGGTCAAGGACCAGAAGCCCGGCGACCGCAGCGGCGACGGCTTCAACGGTGTCTGGCGTGTCGCCCGCCCATGAAGCCCTGGTCGCCCTGATTCCGCGGCTGCGCCGCTATGCGCGGATGCTGTGCGCGGACCGCGCAGCCGCCGACGACCTGGTGCAGGACACGCTCGAGCGCGCCTGCGCGCGGCTCGGGCAATGGCGCCCCGGGTCCGACCTGCGGGCCTGGACGTTCACGATCATGCACAACCAGTTCGTGAGCGAGCGACGGCGGCCGCGCTACCGGCTCGAGGCGCTCCAGGAAGCCCCGGATGCCGACCCGCCCGGGGCGGCGCCCGAACCCGCGCCGCGCCTCGAGATGCTCGACCTGGAACGGGCGCTGCGCACGCTGCCCCAGGCGCAGCGACAGGTGCTGCTGCTGGTGGCGTTCGAGGACCTGTCGTACGAACAGGTCGCGGCCGTGGTGGGCGTGCCCACCGGCACGGTGATGTCGCGACTGTCGCGGGCGCGCTCCCGGCTGCGCGCGCTGCTCGATCCCGGCGCGGCCGGCACGCATCCCGCGCCGCCGCCGCTCAGGCTGATGAAATGACCCGGTTGCGAGACCATGACCGACGAACGTAGCGAGATGCACGCCTGGGCCGACGGCCGGCTCGAGGGCGAGCCGCTGCGCCGCTTCGAGGCCCGGCTCGATGCCGACGAGGCGCTGCGCGCCGAGGTCCGGGCCTGGCGCCGCCAGGCCCGGGCGCTCGCGGCGCTGGAGCGCGAGACGCTCGACGAACCGGTGCCGCAGCGGCTGCTCGACGCGGCGCTC
>JBDHRX010000107.1:0-10145 GCA_039807785.1 Burkholderiaceae bacterium | reverse complement strand
CGGTGCCGGTGTTCATGGCGGACGCCTGGCACGACACGCCGGTGCATCGGCGCGAAACGCTCGCCGCAGGCGCGAGCCTCGACGGCCCCGCGATCGTGGTCGAGTCGACCGCGACCACGATCGTCGAGCCGGGCTGGCGCGCGACCGCGAGCGCGCGCGGCGACCTGGTGCTCGCGCGCCACCGCCCGCGCCCGAAGCGGACCGCGCTCGGCACCGACGCCGACCCGGTGATGCTCGAGATCTTCAACAACCTGTTCATGTCGATCGCCGAGCAGATGGGCTACCGGCTGCAGAACACCGCGCACTCGGTGAACATCAAGGAGCGGCTCGACTTCTCCTGCGCGATCTTCGACCCGGCGGGCCGGCTGGTCGCGAACGCGCCGCACATGCCGGTGCACCTCGGCTCGATGGGCGCCAGCGTGCAGGCGGTGATGCGCCGCCACGCCGGAGCCCCCGGCGCGGACACCCCGGCCGGCCGGCTGCTGAAGCCCGGCGACGTCTACATCCTCAACGATCCGTACGCCGGCGGCACGCACCTGCCGGACGTGACCGTGATCACGCCGGTCTTCGACGAGGCGAACGAACGCATCCTGTTCTACGTCGGCTCGCGCGGGCATCACGCCGACATCGGCGGCATGACCCCCGGCTCGATGCCGCCCGACAGCCGGGAGATCGACGAGGAAGGCGTGCTCCTCACCGATTTCCAGCTGGTCGAGGACGGGCGCTTCCTCGAGCACGAGCTGCGCCAGGCACTGGCGTCGGCGCGCTGGCCGGCGCGCAACCCGGACCAGAACATCGCCGATCTGCGCGCGCAGATCGCGGCCAACGAGAAGGGCCGGGAGGAGCTGCTGCGGATGGTCCGGCAGTTCGGGCTCGACGTCGTGACCGCCTACATGGGACACGTGCAGGCCTACGCCGAGGAAGCGGTGCGCCGCGTAATCGACGCGCTGCGCGACGGCGCCTTCGCGCTGACGCTCGACAACGGCGCGACGATCCGGGTGCGGATGACGGTCGACCGCGCCGCGCGCGGCGCGACGATCGACTTCGGCGGCACCTCGCCGCAGCTCCCGAACAACTTCAACGCGCCGCGCGCGGTGACGATGGCCGCGGTGCTCTACGTGTTCCGCACCCTGGTCGACGACGAGATCCCGATGAACGACGGCTGCCTGAAGCCGCTCACCGTGATCGTCCCCGAGGGCAGCATGCTCAATCCGCGCCATCCGGCGGCGGTGGTCGCCGGCAACGTCGAGACCTCGATGTGCGTCACGAACTGCCTGTACGGAGCGCTGGGCGTGATGGCGTCGGGCACCCCGTCGATGAGCAACTTCACCTTCGGCAACGCGCGCCACCAGTACTACGAGACGATCTCCGGCGGCTCGGGCGCGGGCGGCCGGTTCGACGCCGAAGGCCGGCTGGTCGGCGGCTTCGACGGCACCGCGGTGGTGCAGACGCACATGACGAACTCGCGCCTCACCGACCCCGAGGTGCTCGAGCAGCGCTTCCCGGTGCGGCTCGAGCGCTACGAGATCCGCGCCGGATCGGGCGGAGCCGGCCGTTGGCGCGGCGGCGACGGCGGCGTGCGCACGATCCGCTTCCTGGAGCCGATGACGGCCTCGATCCTCGCCAACGGGCGCGTGCACCCCGCCTTCGGGGCTGCCGGCGGCGCGCCCGGCGCGCCGGGCCGCGACCGCGTGCTGCGCGCCGACGGCCGGATCGAGGTCCTGGCGCACGCGGCCAGCGCCGAGCTCGAGCCCGGCGACTGCTTCGTCGTCGAGACGCCGGGCGGCGGCGGCTTCGGCCGCCCCTGACGGCATGGCTCCTGACGGCATGCCGGCGCCGGCCCGGCCGGCGTTGCGCGGCCGCTCCCGGGCGACTCCGGTCGCCCGGTTCGCCCCGGGTCGTCCCCGCGGAGTCCGCTACGCGACGTCGTTCCGGAGCGCGGCGTCGCGCAGCGCCTGCGCCACCACCTTGCCGCGGTCGTTCTCCTCGCGCAGCCGCGCCAGGTCGGCGGCGCTCAACCCTTCCAGGTCGAGGTAGTCGCGCTTCCAGCCGGCATCCGCGCGCCAGCGCAGCGGCGACTGCATCGTGGTTCGCGGCCCGGGCGCCGACTCGAGCAGCCGCAGCGCGAGCTCGAGCGTCTCGGCCTGGGAAGCCGGATCGCGCGGCCGGCCCGCGGCATTGCCGAGCGGAAAGTCGCTGAACAGGAAGCGCGGCACGCCGCAATGCTCGACCACGTCCTTGGCGCACCCCATCACCACCGTGGCGATGCCGTGCTGCTCGAGGTGCCGCGCCACCAGCGACAGCGTCTGGTGGCAGACCGGGCAGTTGGGCACCAGGACGGCCGCGTCGACCGCGTCCTCCCGGCAGCGCGCCAGCACCTCCGGCGCGTCGACCCGGACCGTGTGGCGCTGGCTGCGGTTGGTGGGCACGCCGTGGAAGCGCGCCGCGAGCGCGCCGACGCGCCCGGCGCGCGCCGCCTCGCGCAGCGCCGGCAGCGGGAACCAGGCGCCGGCATCGTCGAGGTCGGCATGGCGGCGGTCGACGGCCACGTGGGCGATGCGCAGGTCGTGGTCGCGCGCCGTGTCGCCCGAGTACACCCGGTAGAACTTGGCCGCGGCGTTGTACGGCGCGCCGTTGCCCTGCGGCCCCTTGTCCGGCCGGTACGGCGCGGCAGTGGTCACGATCGTCACGCGGCTCTGCGACAGCGGCCGGCGCAGCGGCCGGAACGGCACGTCGAGATAGTGCGCGTATACATAGGGGTTGTCGTAGCCCAGCGCGAGATACCAGTCGCGCGTGCGCCGGATGTAGTCGATCGGCCGGTCGTCGGCGGGCGCGAAGTCCAGGTCGTCGCGGGTGGAAGCGGGGGCGGTCATCGGTGCTCCGGAACGGCAGCGCCGCCAGGGGCGGCCACGCAGACGGAGTTTAGGGCCTGTTCGCACGACCATCGTCGTGCGAACGCACCCCGGGCCCGCCGGAGGCGGTCAGGCCCGGCCCAGCGTCCGGAAATCGGGCCGTTCGAGCAGCCACGACACCAGGCAGCCCGCGACCAGGCCCCAGAAGGCCGCGCCGACGTTCAGGATGGCGATGTCGGCGACGGTGACCACGAACGTGACCAGGGCGCCCAGCGTGAAGCGTCCGCCGAAGGCGGTCACGAACGCGGTCTGGAGCACGCGCAGCATCGCCAGCCCGGCCAGCGTCGCGATGAACGCCGGCGGCGTGGCCAGCATGAGCCGGGTGAACAGCGGCGAGAGCAGCCCGAAGGCGAGCGCCAGCGCCCCGACCACGAGCCCGCCCGTGTAGTGCCGCTCGCGCTCGCCCGACGCCGCGATGATCGCGTTGGTCGGGCCGGTGAGGCAGGAGGAGACGGTGCCGACGAAGGCAGTCACCATCGAGGCGGCGCCGCAGGCCACCGTCGCGGCGTTGATCGGGGCCTCGTGCCCGGCGGCCTTGAGCACCGCGACGCCCTGCCCGTTCTGGACCACCAGCACCGTGATGACCAGCGGCAGCACCAGCTCGACCATCGCCTGCAGCGACCACTCGGGCCGGTACAGGTTCGGGCTGGCCAGCACCCCGGACGCCGACAGCTCGGGCACGAAGCGACCGGACAACGCGACCGCGATCGCGCCCACGAGCAGCGCGCCGAGCATCGGCGGGATGCGCCGCCCCGCGGCGTGCCACGCGTTGAGCAGCAGGAACACGATCACCATCGGCGCCGCGATCGCCACGTCCTCGTGCAGCGCGCGCACCAGGTCGAGCCCGAAGCGCAGGAACACGCCGGCGACCATGCCCATCACGATCGGCATCGGCACCACGGCCATCGCCCGCCGTACCCAGCCGCTCAGGCCCAGCAGCAGCATCACCACGCCCGAGGCGACGAAGGCGCCGATCACCTGCGGGAAGCTCAGGTGCGCGAGCGCCGGGCCGACCAGCACTGTGCCGGGGATGGTCCAGAAGAACGCGAGCGGCTGCCGGTAGAGCCAGCAGAAGAGCAGTGTGACCAGCCCGTTGAGGAAGAACGCGCCGAAGATCCAGGACGCGAGATCCGGTTCGGACAGCCCGCCGCGGGTGCCGACCGAGAGGATGACGGCCACCGGCCCGGTGGCCGCGAAAATGAAGCCGATCAGCCCGTTGACGGCATAGACGGTGCCGCCGTCGCGCAGCACCCGGCTCCAGCGGGTCGGCGGCCGGATCGGGGATTCGAGCGACATGACGCGACGATGCTGCGCGGTGCGCCGGGCGTCAGCCGAACGGCCGCACCCCGATCAGCGGCCCGTGCAGGTACAGCGCGAACACGAACCAGGCGATCGTCCCCGCCACCACCGAGGTGAGGTCGTTGGCGATCGCCCCGGCGCCGCGCCGGGCGCCGGCGGCGCGGTCGCGGCGCCGCAGCGACGCGAAGGCGACCACCGACCAGGCGAGGAACGCGCCGAACAGCACCACGTCGCCCAGCCGGCCGTTCGACAGCAGGTGCGCGAAGGCCCACAGCTTGACGCCCGCGACCATCGGATGGCCGACCAGCGCGCGGATGCGGCTGCGCGGCACGTAGGCGGCGACGAGCAGGATGAACGAGAGCAGCGTGAGCAGCGAGGCCGCGTGGCGCGTCCAGATCGGCGGGGACCACAGGTCGACCGGCGCCGCGCGCGTGAGCGCGAAGCCCCAGACGATCAGCGCCAGCCCGGCCAGCGAGACCAGCGAGTAGAGCCCCTTCCAGGCCCCCTCGCCCAGCGCGGCGATGCGCCGGCGGCGCCAGTCGTCCGCGACGATGCGCACCGAGTGCGCGCCCAGGAACAGGACCAGCCCGAGCACCAGTACCGTCATCGCCCGCCTCCGGCGTCAGAGCCCGCGCGTGTAGTCGCGCAGGAACGAGAGCGTCCGCTTCGGGCTGAACGAGGGGATCGTACAGCCCGGCGACAGGATCAGGCGCTCGCGGCCGGCCTGCGCGATCGCATCGTCGATCTCGGCGGCCACCAGCGGCAGCGAGCGCTCCTGCAGCCGGGTCTCGTCCAGGCCGCCCATCAGGCAGCGATCGGTGAACCCGCGCAGCTCGCGCAGCGACGGATTGCCCGGCAGGCGGTCGGAGACGCTGAGCACCTCGTACGGATAACCGTCGATGCGCGTCAGGTCGAGCCCCGTGCCATGCACGTGCAGCACCCGCACCATGCCCTCGGCCGCGCGCAGGATCTCGAGATCGTAGGGGCGCTGCAGCCGCGCGTGCACGTCGTCGCCGGCCCCGCGCGGGAAGCCTGCGCGGATCGCTCCGTTGATCGAGAAGAAGAAGCCGTCGGCGCCGCGCGCCTTCGCCGCGCGCACGTAGTCGCACAGCGTTTCGGTGATCGCGGCCAGCGCCTGCTGCGCCTCGCGCTCGTGGCGCAGCAGGTTCGCCGCCTGGTCGAAGCCGACGTTGCGCATGATCTGCTGGAACGGATCGAAGCCGGTCTCCAGCAGCGGCATGTCCGGCCCCAGCCCGGCGCGCAGATGCTCCAGGCAGCGCAACTGCTCGGCGAAGCACGGCTCGTCGAGCCCCAGCCTCCGGTAGGCGCGCAGGCTCTCGGGCGCCTCGAGCGTGCGCACGCCCTCGGGCACCGGATAGCGGTAGTCGTTCATCACCTTGACCAGGTCCCAGTCGTACGCGCGCACGAAGTCGACGTGCAGCCGGGCGACGCGCTCGCCGTCGAGGTGGTCGGACAGGAAATGGACCCAGGTGGTGACCGGGGGCCGGTCGACCGGCCGCCCCTCGACCGCCGCCAGGAAACGCTCGCGCTTGTTCATCGGCTGGTGTCCGGCCCGGTCGTCACTGCGGCTCGATGCCGGCGTCGCGGATCAGCTTCTTGATCTGCTCCATCTGGGCCACCATCGATTCCCGGAAGGCCGCCGGCGAGGCGCTCGGCGTGACGAACATCGCGCGCTGCGCGAACGCCTCCTTGACGTCGGGCTGCGCCAGCACCTTCACGATCTCGGCGTGCAGCCGCCCGAGGATCGGCTGCGGCGTGCGCCCCGGGGCGGCGAAGCCCACCCGGGTCGCGAAGCGATAGGCCGGCACGCCGGCCTCGGCGGTGGTCGGCACATCGGGCATCATCGCCAGCCGCGCATCGCTGGTGACCGCGAGCGCGCGCAGGCGCCCGGCCTGGATGTGCGGCAGCGGCGTCTGCGGCAGGTCGAACATCGCCTGGATCTGCCCGCCGACCAGGTCGATCACCGCCTGCGAGGCGCCCTTGTACGGCACGTGCGTGAGCTTCGTCCCCGTCACCGAGGCGAACACCTCCCCGCCCAGGTGCAACGTGTTGCCGATGCCGGCCGAGCCGTAGCGCACCTCGCCCGGCCGCGCCTTCGCGTAGGCCACCAGCTCCTGCAGCGTCTTCACGGGCAGTTCGGGGTTCACCACCACCACCAGCGGCGACTCGATCGCGTTGGTGATCGGCGCGAAGTCGCCGACCGGATCGAACGGCAGCTGCTTGCTCAGCGCCGCCACCGACGAGTGCGTGAGCTCGCCGATCAGCATCAGCGTGTGGCCATCGGGCGCGGACTTCGCCACGTAGTCGGCGGCAATGACCGTGTTGCCGCCGGGGCGATTCTCGACCACCACCGACGCCTTCAGGTTCTCGGCCAGCTTCGTCGCGACCGTGCGGGCGATGAAGTCGGACGACCCGCCGGCGGTGTAGGGCACGACGATCCGGATCGGCCGGTCGCCGGGAAAGGCCTGGGCCTGCGCGAGCGCGGGAACCGTCGCCGCCAGCACCAGGCCGGCGGCGGCCAGGGCCCGGATCGACGATTTCAGCAGGCTGGGAAGCAGCGAACGATGCATGGCGGTCTCTCCGGCATTGAGGAAGGCCGCGGGCGCACCGGGGAATGCCCGGGCGGGATGCCCGCGGACCAGATGGCCGCATTATGGCGCATCGAGGGCCGCCGCAAGCCGCCCGGCGGCGCCCGCGCCGTGCGAAAATCATGCTCATGCGCGTCCTCCAGCACCTCTTCGACAGCAACAAGGCGTGGGCGGAGCGGGTCCGCCGCAGCGACCCCACGTTCTTCGAGCAGCTCTCGCAACAGCAGTCTCCGCGCTACCTCTGGATCGGCTGCGCCGACAGCCGCGTGCCGGCCAACGAGATCATCGGGCTGCCGCCCGGCGAGGTCTTCGTCCACCGCAACGTGGCCAACGTGGTGGTGCACACCGACCTGAACTGCCTCTCGGTGATGCAGTTCGCGATCGACCTGCTCAAGGTCGAGCACGTGATGGTCGTCGGCCACTACGGCTGCGGCGGCGTGCGCGTCGCGCTGCGCGGCGAGCGCGTCGGGCTGGCCGACCACTGGATCGGCCACGTGAAGGACGTCTACGAGCGCCACGAGGCCCGCATCCGGCCGCTGTACCACGAGTCGCACCAGGTCGACCGGCTGTGCGAGCTCAACGTGATCGAGCAGGTGCACAAGGTGTGCCAGTCGACCATCGTGCGCGACGCCTGGGACCGCGGCCAGCCGCTGTCGGTGCACGGCTGGATCTACGGGGTCGGCAACGGGCTGCTGCGCGACCTCGGCGTCACCGCGCAGAGCCGCAAGGAGGCGGCCGAGCGCTACGAGGCGGCGATCCAGGCCCTGACATGAGCCGTGTCCGCCGCGCCGCCGGCGCGCCGGCCCGTCCCGGACCGGCCGGTCCGGCCGCCTCGCGGCGATGAAGATCGTCGTGCTCGGCGCCGGCGTGGTCGGCGTCGCCAGCGCCTGGTTCCTGGCGCGCCTCGGCTTCGAGGTCGTGGTGGTCGACCGGCAGCACGAGCCGGCCGCCGAGACCAGCTTCGCCAACGGCGGCCAGGTCTCCGTCAGCCACGCCGAACCCTGGGCCAACCCCGCCGCGCCGATGAAGATCCTGCGCTGGATCGGCCGGCGCGACGCGCCGCTGCTGTTCCGCCTGCGCGCCGATCCCGCGCAGTGGCGCTGGGCGCTGGCCTTCCTGCGCGAGTGCACGCACGAGCGCGCGCGGTACAACATCGGGCAGCTGGTGCGGCTCGGGCTGTACAGTCGCGCCGCGTTGCAGGCGCTGCGCGACGAGACCGGCATCGCTTACGACGCGCAGACGCGCGGCATCCTGCACTTCTACACCAGCGCGGCGGAGCTCGAGGCCGCCCGCGAGCCGGCGCGCCAGATGACCGAGTCCGGCTGCACGCGCCGCTTCGTCTCGGCCGACGAGGCGGTCGCGATCGAGCCGGCGCTGCGCCAGGCGCGGTCGCTGCTGGTCGGCGGCACCTATACCGAGACCGACGAGTCGGGCGACGCCTGCCGCTTCACGCGCGAGCTCGCGGCGCGCTGCCGGGCGCTCGGCGTGCGCTTCCTGATGGGGCATCGCGTCACCGCGCTCCGCGCGGCGGGCGGCCGCATCGAGCACGTCGAGGCGATCGATCCCGAGGGCCGCTACGTCCGGATCGAAGGCGAGCGCTACGTGCTGGCGCTCGGCAGCCACAGCGCGCCGCTGGCGGCGCCGCTCGGGCTGGGCCTGAACATCTACCCGGCCAAGGGCTATTCGCTCACCATGCCGGTGCGCGACGCCGCGCTCGCGCACACGGTCTCGCTGACCGACGACGAGCACAAGCTGGTGTTCTCCCGGCTCGGCGACCGGCTGCGCATCGCCGGCACCGCCGAGCTCGGCAACCGCGGACGCGCACTCGACCGCGCCCGCTGCGCGTCGATCCTGCGCCGCGTCGAGCAACTGTTTCCGGGCGCCGGAGACAGCGCGCGCGTCGAATACTGGAGCGGCCTGCGGCCCGCGACGCCGTCGAACCTGCCCTACATCGGCGCGACCCGCCTCGACAACCTGTTCCTGAACACCGGCCACGGCACGCTCGGCTGGACCCAGGCCTGCGGCAGCGGCCGCGCGCTCGCCGACCTGCTCGCCGGACGCCGGCCCGAGGTCGATTTCGCGTTCTGCGGGCCGCGGGCAGCGACGCCGCGCCGGCTGTGAGACGATCTCCGGATGAAGGCACCGCCCACCCCCGCGCCCCGTGATCCGGCCGTCCCCGGCGGCATGCCGGCCGGCACGGCCGCGGCGGCCACGCGCCTGCCGGCCTCGGCCTATCCGTTCGACGGCGTCCCCGAGATCGGCGCCGCGCGCGAGATCCGGCCCGGCGTGCTGTGGATCCGCATGCCGCTGCCGTTCGCGCTGAACCACATCAACCTCTATGCGCTCGAGGACGGCGACGGCTGGACGATCGTCGACACCGGCGTGCGCACCGAAGCCACGGCATCGGCCTGGCAGCAACTGCTCGGCGGCGCGCTCGGCGACCGGCCGGTGAAGCGCGTGCTGGTCACGCACATGCATCCCGACCACGTCGGGATGGCCGGCTGGCTCACGCGCAAGTTCGACTGCCGGCTCTGGATGACCCGGCTCGAGTACCTCACCTGCCGCGTGCTGGTGGCCGACACCGGCCGCGAAGCGCCCGAGGACGGCGTCGAGTTCTATCGCCGCGCCGGCTGGGACGGAGCAGCGCTCGAGCAGTACCGGGCGCGGTTCGGCGGCTTCGGCAAGGGCGTCTACCGGCCGCCCGACAGCTACCGCCGCATCGTCGACGGCGAGACGATCCGGATCGGCGCGCACGACTGGACCGTCGTCGTCGGCCACGGCCACTCGCCCGAGCACGCCTGCCTCTACTGTCCCGGACTCGCGCTGCTGATCTCCGGCGACCAGGTGCTGCCGCGCATCTCGTCGAACGTCTCGGTATTCCCCACCGAACCCGATGCCGACCCGCTGGGCGACTGGATCGAATCGCTCGAGCGGCTCGAGCGCATCCTGCCCGACGGCCTGCTGATCCTGCCCTCGCACAACGAGCCCTTCAACGGCCTGCATTCGCGGCTGCAGTCGCTCGCCAACGGGCACCGGCGCGGGCTCGACCGGCTGCGCCGGTCGCTGGCGCAGCCCAGGCGCGTCGTCGACCTGTTCGGCGCGCTGTTCGCGCGCGACGTGCGCAGCGACACGCAGTTGCTCAGCATGGCGACCGGGGAGTGCATCGCGCACCTGAACTACCTGAAGGCGCGCGGCGAAGTGGCGGTGCGCACCGACGCCGACGGCGTCGCGTGGTACAGCGCGAGCGCGACGGCGCAGGGCGCCCCGAAAGACAGCGCCAACGACGGCAACGGAAGCGATCCCCGGGGCGTTACGGCGGCCGGCG
>JBDHRX010000106.1:0-10255 GCA_039807785.1 Burkholderiaceae bacterium | reverse complement strand
CTGATGGCCGGCCCGCCGCCGGCCCCGGCCGCGCGCGGCGACAGCCGCCTGGCGGTGCGCAGCCTGATGAAGGCCTACCACGGCCGCAAAGTGGTGCAGGACGTCTCGCTCGATGTGGCGAGCGGCGAGGTGGTCGGCCTGCTCGGCCCCAACGGGGCCGGCAAGACCACCTGCTTCTACATGATCGTCGGCCTCGTGCCGTCCGACGGCGGCTCGATCGAGCTCGACGGCGTGTCGATCGGGAGGCTGCCGATCCACCGGCGCGCCCGCCTCGGGCTGTCGTACCTGCCGCAGGAAGCGTCGGTGTTCCGCAAGCTCAGCGTCGAGGAGAACATCCTGGCGGTGCTCGAGCTGCAGCGCGACGAACGCGGCCGCCCGCTGGCCCGTGCCGAGGTCCAGCGCCGGCTCGAATCGCTGCTCTCCGAGCTGCAGATCGAGCAGATCCGCTCGAACACCGCGCAGTCGCTGTCCGGCGGCGAACGGCGCCGGGTGGAGATCGCGCGCGCCCTGGCGGGGTCGCCGCGCTTCGTGCTGCTCGACGAACCCTTCGCCGGCGTGGACCCGATCGCGGTGATCGAAATCCAGCGAATCGTGCGGTTTCTCAAGGATCGGCGCATCGGCGTGTTGATCACCGACCACAACGTGCGCGAAACGCTTGGCATCTGCGATCGGGCGTATATCATCAGGGCTGGTACCGTTCTTGCTTCCGGGCGACCCGACGAAGTCGTCCAGAACGAGGACGTGCGCCGCTACTACCTCGGCGAGCACTTCTCCATGTAGCGCGGTCCGGCTCCGGTCGTGCCGCCGCCGATGCGTGCGCGGCGCCCGGACAACCGATGAAACCGTCGCTCCAGCTCAAACTCACCCCACAGCTCGCGCTGACGCCGCAGCTGCAGCAGTCGATCCGGCTGCTGCAGCTGTCCACGCTCGAGCTGAACCAGGAGATCGAGCAGGCGCTCGCCGACAACCCGCTGCTCGAGCGGCTCGACGACCCACTGGGCGAATGCGTGCGCATCGCGCCCAACGGTGGGCTGGAGACCGAGCGCGCGGCCGCCCCGTCCGGCTCCGGTGACGGCCCGGCCGCGGACGACCGGGACGCGGGCGCGGAAGCCGCCCCGTCCCCGGGGAGCGACGAAGCCGATGCCGGCGCCTCCTGGGACGCCGACGGCTCGCCCGGCGCCGACTGGGGCGCGGACGGCACGGGGCGCGGCGACGGGGACGAACGCGACTACCCCCAGCTCGCGGCGGCGCAGACCTCGCTGCGCGAGCACCTGGCCGGACAGGCGGCCGGGCTGCAATGCAGCCGGCGCGACCGGGCCCTGGTGCAGACGCTGATCGACGCCGTCGACGACGACGGCTTCCTCGAATCGTCGCTGGAGGAGATCGCGGCGTGGATGCCGGACGAGCTCGAGATCGAGCCCCAGGAGCTGTCGACCGCGCTCAAGCTGCTGCAGAGCCTCGACCCCGCCGGCGTCGGCGCGCGCGACCTCCGGGAATGCCTGTTGCTGCAGCTCGACCACGGCGAAGCCGCCCGCGCCGGCTCGCCCGGCGTGGTCCGGCTCGCCCGCGCCATCGTCGACGCGCACCTCGCAACGCTGGCGGCGCGCGATTTCGCCCGGCTGCGCCGCGCCCTGCACTGCGACGACGACGCGCTGCGCGACGCGCAGGCACTGATCCGCCGGCTCGAGCCGAAGCCCGGCGCCGCGTTCGGCGGCGGCGAGGCCGGGTACGTCGTTCCCGACGTGATCGTGAAACGGCGCGGCGGCGGCTGGGTCGCGACGCTCAACCCCGACGTGATGCCGCGGCTGCGGGTCAACGACGCCTACGCGCAGATCCTCCGGCGCAACCGCGGCGGCAACGGCGGCCTGAGCGGGCAGCTCCAGGAGGCCCGCTGGCTGGTGAAGAACATCCAGCAGCGCTTCGAGACCATCCTGCGCGTGGCCCAGGCCATCGTCGAGCGGCAGCGCGCCTATTTCTCGCACGGCGCGGTGGCGATGCGCCCGCTCGTGCTGCGCGAGATCGCCGATGCGCTTGACCTGCACGAATCGACCGTTTCACGGGTCACGACACAGAAGTATATGCTCACACCGTTCGGGGTCGTCGAGCTCAAGTACTTCTTCGGCAGCCATGTGGCGACCGACAGCGGCGGCGCTGCCTCGAGCACCGCGATCCGCGCGCTGATGAAAGCGCTGTTCGCCGGCGAGGATCCGGCCCGACCGCTCTCGGACGGCGACATGGCGGAGCTGCTGGCCGAGCAGGGTTTCGTCGTCGCGCGCCGCACGGTCGCCAAGTACCGGGAGGCCCTGCGCATCGCTCCGGTCGGGCAGCGCCGGACCCTCTGAAGCCGGGGGGCGGAGGCGGGTTTCCCGGCGGCATGCTCCGATCGCCGGACTTTTTTTGTTGCAACGCCGCAATTAGAGCTTCCCTTCGAGCGTACCGCCTATATAATCGGCCGAGTCTTGGAACTGCCCCCGGGGGGGTTCGACTCCATGCTTCAGAGCGTCAGGCAAGCCCCCGCCGCGGGCATCGTAGCGATGAACCGCCTGTCCCGACTGCTGGCTCCGACCAATGTGGTGCTCGACTTGTCGGTCACCAGCAAGAAGCGTCTGTTCGAGCAGATCGGCCTGCTGTTCGAGAACAATCACGGGATCGAGCGCAGCAAGGTCTTCGACTCGCTGTTCGCCCGTGAGCGACTCGGGTCGACCGGGCTCGGCGAAGGCGTCGCGATCCCCCACGGCCGGATCAAGGGCATGAAGGAACCGCTGGCGGCCGTCGTCCGGCTGGCCGAGCCGATTCCCTTCGACGCGCCCGACGGCAAGCCGGTCGGCTTGCTGGTGTTCCTGCTGGTGCCCGAAGCCGCGACCGAGGAGCACCTCGAGCTGCTGTCCGAGTTGGCCGAGCTGCTGTCGGACCCCTCGATCCGGGACGCGCTCGCCACCTCCACCGACCCGGTCCAGATGCATCGCGCCCTCACGACCTGGGGGCCGTTCCGCCCCGCGGCCTGAGCGCGCCCGGCCGCCGGGCCGCCCGATCCGCACGGCCGCACGGGGCCATCGACGCGCCCGGTGCGCCGGGCTGTATGCTTGGCGCATGAGCGTCACCGTCCGCACCCTCTTCGACCAGAACCGCGAGCCGCTGCAGCTGCGCTGGCTCACGGGCGAGGCCGGCGCCGATCGCGACGCGGCGCCCGGGTCCACCGAACCCGCAGACCTGGTCGGGTACATGAACCTGGTCCATCCGAACCGCATCCATGTGTTCGGCCAAGCCGAGCTCGCCTACGTCCGGCGCATCGGCGAGGTCCGCTGCGCGGCGCTCGACGAGGATCTCGTCGCCGGACACCCGCCGGCGGTGATCGTCGCCGACGGCATCGAGGCGCCCGCCGACCTGCTCGCCTGCGCCGCGGCCGACGGGCTGCCGATGCTCGGCACGCCGCTGCCGGCGGCCCAGGTGATCGAATCGCTGCGCGTCTACCTGACCAAGGCCATCGCGAAGACCTGTTCGATGCACGGCGTGCTGATGGACGTGCTCGGGATGGGCGTCCTGATCTCCGGCGAATCGGGGGTCGGCAAGAGCGAGCTCGCGCTGGAGCTGATCAGCCGCGGCCACGGCCTGGTGGCCGACGACGTGGTGGAGTTCGCCCGCATCGCGCCGCACGCGATCGAGGGCCGCTGCCCGCCCCTGCTGCGCGACCTGCTCGAGGTGCGCGGGCTCGGCCTGCTCGACATCCGCACCATCTTCGGCGAGACGGCGGTGCGCCGGAAGATGACCCTCAAGCTGATCGTGCACCTGGACCGCCGCGGCACGCACGAGGACGCCTACGAGCGCCTGCCGCTCGAGGCGATCACCCAGGACGTGCTCGGGCTGGCGATCCCGAAAGTGATCATCCCGGTGGCTGCGGGCCGCAACCTCGCGGTGCTTACCGAAGCGGCCGTGCGCAGCACGGTGCTGCAGCTGCGCGGCTTCGACACGACCGGGGAGTTCCTCGCGCGGCAGCGCCGGCTGATCGAGTCGCAGGCCTAGCGCGATGCGCGTGGTGCTCGTTACCGGCATTTCCGGCTCGGGCAAGTCGATCGCGATCAACGTGCTCGAGGACGACGGCTATTTCTGCATCGACAACCTGCCGATCCGCTTCCTGCACGAAGTGATCACCTCGCTGCGCGAAGCCGGCCACGAGCGGGTCGCGGTCTCGGTCGACGCCCGCAGCGGCGAGTCGGTCGCCGACCTGCGCGAGATCGCGAGCGGGCTGGGACGGTACGGGCACGACGTCAAGATCGTGTTCCTGAACGCGCGCACCGACACGCTGGTGCAGCGCTATTCGGAGACCCGGCGCCGGCATCCGATGTCGCTGCGCGGCGTCGCCGCCGGCGAGCCCGGGCCGACGCTGGTCGAGTCGATCGAGCGCGAGCGCGAGCTGATGTCGGCGCTCGAGGACATCGGCGTCTCGCTCGACACCAGCGACCTGCATCCGAACGTGCTGCGCAGCTGGGTGCGCGACGTCGTGGGCACCGAGCGCGCGCCGCTCACCCTGCTGTTCGAGTCGTTCGCGTACAAGCACGGCGTGCCGCTCGATGCCGACCTGGTGTTCGACGTGCGCTGCCTGCCCAATCCGTACTACACGCAGGAGCTGCGGCCGCTCACCGGCCTGGATGCGCCGGTGGCCGAATACCTGCAGGCGATTCCCTCGGTGCAGCGGATGATCGAGCACATCACCAACTTCCTCCACGCCTGGCTGCCGCACTACATCCTGGAGAACCGCAGCTACCTCACCGTGGCGATCGGCTGCACCGGCGGCCAGCATCGCTCGGTCTACTGCGTCGAGGAGCTGGCGCGTCGCTTCCGTCGCATCGAGCACGTGCTGGTGCGCCATCGCGCCCTGGCCACGCGCGGCGTCACGCACGCCTGAGCGCGCGGTGATCCGCGACCTCGCGATCTTCCCGCTGGGAACCGTGCTGTTTCCCGGCGGCGTGCTGCCGCTGCGCGTGTTCGAGGCGCGCTATCTCGACCTGGTACGCGAATGCACCGCCGCCGACTCGCCGTTCGGGGTGTGCCTGATCACCGAGGGCAGCGAGGTCGGCGAGGCGGCGCGGCACGAGGAGATCGGCTGCACCGCCCGCATCGTCGATTTCGACACCGACGGCGCCGGCGTCCTGACGCTGCGCGCGATCGGCGGCCAGCGCTTCCGGGTGCTCGAGCGCCGGGTGCGCGACGACCGCCAGGTCCGCGCCGACGTCGCGCTGATCGAACCCGACGCGCCGGCGACGATCCCCGGGGAGTTCACCGCCTGCGTGTCGCTGCTGCGGCGGGTGGTCGACGACCTGGCCGCCCGCGAGCCCGATCCGATGCGGCGCATGATCGCCGCACCCCACGACTTCGACTCCGCCGCCTGGGTCGGGAACCGCCTGTGCGAGTTCCTGCCGATTCCGCCGCGCGCCCGGCAGAAGCTGATGGCGCTCGACGACGCCCTCATCCGGCTGTCGCTGATCCAGCAATACCTGCGGCAGCATCGGGTGCTCTGAGCCCCAGCAGCAGCGTTTTCACGGGACGCGGCAGCGCCGCGTCGGCCGCCTGGTCCAGCGGCAGCCAGCGGGCGCCGGCGCAATCCGCCGCCGCGCCGGACGAGCCCGCCTCGCAGAGCACGGGGCGAACCCGCAGCCGGAAATGCGTGAAGGCATGATCGAACTCCGGAAGGGACCGCGGATTCGACACCCGCAGGCCGAAGCGCCCGGCGATCTCGCGTGCCCACGCGGAACCGGAACGCTCCGGGTCCGGCCCGGAAGGATCAGGCCTGGAAGGATCCGGTCCGGAAAGCCCCGATTCGGGCAGGCTCCACAGGCCGCCCCACACGCCGCTGGACGGCCGCCGTTCGAGCAGGACCGTGTCGTCATGGCGGATCACGAACAGGGTGCAGCTGCGCAGCGGCACCGGCCGCCGCGGCCGCGGCGCCGGAAGCTGCGCGACCGCGTCCTCGCGCAGCGCCCGGCAATCGCCGGAGAGCGGACAGGCTGCGCAGGCCGGGCGGGTGCGCGTGCACACGGTCGCGCCGAGATCCATCAGCCCCTGCGTGTAGGCCTCGATGTCCGAGGCGGGCAGCTCGGCCTCGGCGATCTCCCAGAGCGCGTTCTCGACCGCGCGGTCGCCGGGGTAGCCGCGCACCCCGGCATGCCGGCACAGCACACGGCGCACGTTGCCGTCGAGGATCGCCGCGCGCCGACCGAACGCGAACACCGCGATCGCCGCCGCGGTGGAGCGGCCGATTCCCGGCAGGGCGGCGAGGCGCCCGGGGTCGTCGGGGAAGGCGCCGCCGTGGCGCGCGACCAGCTCGCGCGCGCAGCGATGCAGGTTGCGCGCACGGCTGTAGTAGCCGAGCCCGCTCCAGAGCGCGAGCACCTCCTCGTCGCCGGCGGCGGCGAGCGCGGCGAGATCGGGGAAGCGGGCGACGAAACGCAGGAAGTAGGGCCTGACGGTCTCGACCTGCGTCTGCTGCAGCATCACCTCCGAGAGCCAGACCCGGTACGCGTCCCGGGTATTCTGCCAGGGCAGGTCGTGGCGCCCGTGGCGGCGCTGCCAGTCGATCAGTCGGGGGGCGATCACCCCGCCGATTGTACGGCTCCGTGCGTCCGCGGCGCGGCCGTCGCAGCGTCCCCGGCCTCCGGCGCCCCGGCGGCCTCGCCCAGCAGCCGGTGCACCTGGAGCGCGAACTCGTCGGCGAGCGCGATGCGCTGCTCGAGATCGGCGCCCAGGCGCTCCACCTCGGCGATGCGCGACTCCAGGCTGTCGTTGGCCTCCAGGATGCGGCGCACCGAGTCGAGCCGGCGCTTGAGCTGTCCCTGGTGCTCGCGCACCTGCGTCTCGATCGGCGCCATGACGGTGCGCAACCACGCCTGGATCTCGCGTTCGGCGAGCTCCTCGAGCTCGCGCAGCCGCGCCGCGACCGACTCGAAGAAGCGCCGCATCAGCGCCCACTGCGAGGTCGTCGCGAGCGTGACGGCGCCGAACTGCCGGCGCTGCAACTGGTCGATCCGGTCCAGCTCGGCATAGAAGCGGCGCGTGGAGTACAGCGCCGGATTGCCCAGCGACAGGCCGTGCTCCGCGCTGAAGCTGCGGTACATTGCGCTCATCAGCGTCGCCGTCTCGTCGACCAGCTGCGTCGCGCCGTCGAAGTCGGCGCGAACCGCCTCCATCAGGGCGTTCATCCCCGAGCGCAGCCCGATCGAGAAGCTGCTGCTCTTCATCGCCTCGCGCGCGAGGCGCATATGGCGCTTGAGCGACTCGCCGCCGACGGTCTCGCCGAGCATCCTCGAGTGCTTCGACAGCACCGCGCGCAGGCCCTGGAGCTGGCGCAGGCTGCGATCGAACTCGTCGCGCTCGCGGCGGATGCGCGCGGCCGTGTGATCCATGACGCTCCGGTTCTTGCCGCGCAGGCTGCCGAGCTCGAACAGCTGCTCGACCACGGCGCGCCGGCGGGTCGCGAGCGCGGCCCCGACCTGCGCGTGCAGCTCGTCGAACTCCCGGCGCACGTGCTCGCCGGCGATCTCGCGCTGCTGCGGCACCAGCTCGCGACCGAGCGCGTACTCGAGGTCGGACATGCGGCTGCGCTTGAGCAGCAACGGGTCGCGGTTGACCCGCGCGACCAGCGCCTTCTGCGCCGAGACCGGATAGATGCGGTCGTTCGGCAGGTCCAGCGTGTGCGCCACCGAGCTGACCTGGCTCGCGATCTCGAGCTGGATCTGGACCTCGTCCTTGAGCCCGTCCCAGAGCCCGTCGATCTTGTTGAGCACCACGAAGCGGCCCGACCGGTGGGTCGCGCTGATGTGCTCGCGCCAGACCTCGATGTCGGTCCGCGTGACCCCGGCATCCGCGGCGAGCACGAACAGGACCGCGTCGGCCCCGGGGATCAGCTTCAGCGTCAGCTCCGGCTCGGTGCCGATCGCGTTCAGGCCCGGCGTGTCGATGACCACCAGGCCGAGCTCGAGCAGCGGGTGCGGATAGTTGACGATCGCGTGGCGCCAGCGCGGCACCTCGACCCGCCCTTCGGCGTCGGGACGGATCGCGGCGTTCGGATCGTGCTCGTCGTGCAGGCCCAGCAGCGTGGCCTGCTCGATGTCGACCTCGATCGTCTCGCGCACGCTCGCCAGCGCCTTGCCCAGGCCGACCGGGTCGGCGGGATCGATCGGCAGCTCGTGCCATTCGGCGTCGTTCTGCCTGAGCTCGGAGACCGGGGCGTCGCGCAGACGGGTCTCGATCGGCAGCAGGCGGATCGAGCTCGGCCGCGCGCGGTCGTACATCAGCTCGGTCGGGCACATCGTGGTGCGCCCGGCCGCCGACGGCAGGATGCGCTGGCCGTGCTCGGCGAAGAAGATCGCGTTGATCAGCTCCGACTTGCCGCGCGAGAACTCGGCGACGAACGCGATCGAGATGCGGTCGTGCGCGAGGCGCTCGACGATGCGGGCGACCCGGGCCTGCACCGATGCGTCCGACAACTCGGCGTCGGACAGCCACCGGCCATAGCGCTGCACCGAATCCGACAGCTCGCGTCGCCAGCTGCCGTACTCGGCGATCTGTTCTCCAAGGACTCCCATCGGCTTTCGTCGATCCGCGAGATTGGCTGCGACGATAAATAGCACACGCCATTCCCGGTCGGCGTGCGCGATCCGGCACCGGGTCCGGCCGGCCGCCCTGCGGCCGTTTTTGCCTGGTGGACGGCAGGTCGACGCAGCCGCCGGACCACCCCGGCGTCAGCGCTGGCAGGTCGCGCAGAAGAAGGTCGAGCGCTGCCCCTGGCGCAGGCTGCGCACCGGCGCGCCGCAGACGCGGCAGGGTTGCCCGGCGCGGCCGTAGACGAAGCAGTCGAGCTGGAAATGCCCGCTGGCGCCGTCGCTGGCGACGAAGTCGCGCAGGCTGCTGCCGCCGCGCGCGATCGCGTCGGCCAGCGTCGCGCGGATCGCGGCGGCCAGCCGATCGCAACGCTCGCGCCCGAGGCGCTGCGCCGGCGTGCCGGGACGGATGCCGGCCCGGAACAGGCTTTCGGACGCATAGATGTTGCCGACCCCGACGACGATCGTGCCCGCCAGCAGCGCCTGCTTGATCGGCGCGCGCCGCCCGCGCGTCGCCCGGTGCAGGAACGCGCCGTCGAAGGCGTCCGACAGCGGCTCCACGCCGAGGCCGGCGAGCAGCGGATGCGCGAGCACCGGCCCCTGCGCGGCATCGTGCCAGAGCATCGCCCCGAAACGCCGCGGATCGTGCAGGCGCAGCACGCCGTGCTCGAACGGGAGATCGACATGGTCGTGCCGCGACGGCGGCGGGGGCTGCGCGAGGAAGCGCAGATTGCCCGACATCCCGAGATGGACGATCAGCACGCCGTGCCCGAACTCGAGCAGCAGGTACTTGCCGCGCCGGTCGATCGCGCGCAGCGTGCGCCCGGCCAGCAGCGCCGGCAAGGCCTCGGGCACCGGCCAGCGCAGGCGCGGCTGGCGCACCACGGGCGTGCCGACGGTGCGGCCCAGCACGCTGCGCTGCAGTCCGAGACGGACGACCTCGACTTCCGGGAGTTCGGGCATCGGGAGGCGAAGGCAGGAAAAGACGAAAAGCGGAAAGAGGGGAGGACCGAAGGGGAAGACGCGACGACGACCGCACGACGAACGCACGACGACGGCCGCACGACGACGAACGGGCACCGTGCTCGGGCCCGGCCTCGGGTAATCTTGTGGGGCAGTGTAATGGAACCCGGCGTCGACTCATGACACTTCCCCGCCTGCCGGTCGCACCGGCACCCGTCCGGACGGCCGCCCCCGCCCGCCCGCCGCGCCCGCTCGGGCTGTTGTGCGCGCTGACCGCCGCCGCGCTGCTCGCGGGCGGCTGCGCCATTCCGCGCGCCGGGGGCGCCGCGGACGCGGAGGCTTCCGCGCAGGCCGGGACACCACCGCAGGCTGCGCGGCCGGCGACGCCACCGGCGGCTCCGCCGCACGATGCGCCCGCCGCCGAGGCGCTGCCCGAGATCGAGCTCACGTCGCAGCTGATGTTCCAGCTGATCGCTTCCGAGATCGCCGCGCAGCGCGGCCAGGTGGGCAGCGCCGCCGCCACCTACCTGTCGATGGCGCGCGAGACGCGCGACCCCCGGCTGGCGCGCCGCGCGACCGAACTCGCGCTCGCCGAGCGCTCGCTGGACCGTGCGCTGCCCGCGGCCGAGCTCTGGCACGAGCTGTCGCCGAACTCGCCGATCGCGACGCAGACCATCGAGTCGCTGTGGATCACCACC